>NZ_JBIARC010000028.1:0-118381 GCF_042889625.1 Streptomyces sp. NPDC002573
ATCGCTGACCGGCGGAAACCGCAACGACGTCACCCAGCTCATCCCCCTGATCCAGGCCGTCCCGCCCGTACGCGGCCGGCGAGGGCGGCCCCGACGGCGACCGGTCGCGCTCTACGCCGACCGCGGCTACGACCACGACAAGTACCGCAAGCAGGTCCAGGCCCTGGGGATCACCCCCGTTATCGCCCGCCGCGGCACCGACCACGGCTCAGGTCTGGGCGTCCACCGGTGGGTGGTCGAACAGAGCTTCGCGCTACTGCACTGGTTCCGTCGGTTACGCATCCGCTGGGAGATCCGCGACGACATCCACGAAGCGTTCCTCAGCCTGGCCTGCGGCATCATCTGCTGGCGCCGACTGGTCAACCTCTCACTTTGTTAGGAGTTCTTAGGGCCCGCCTCCTACACCGGTGCCGTAGGTGGCTGCTGGTTGTCGCCGCTGTCCGCAGTCGTTGATGTCACTCGTGGATGTCAGAACGGTGCAACCACGTGCATGCGTGTCGTCGTGATCTCATGGGTCGTGTCCCGCGTCGTGGTGTAGGGGATCAAGCGTCACGCGTTCCGGTACGAGGCCCTGCACGATCTCCGCGGAGGCGGTAGCCCACGAGGAGCCCTGCTGAGGCGAGTTGAAACCCGGGCCCGGAGGAGTCACTGCCCCTGACCTGGGGATTCCGGCGCCTTGATCGCCTACACCACGAGCAGGGACACTATCGTCCCGAAGGAACCTGGCTGGGCATTCGACTCGTGTTGGGGAGGCGACCGCCGCCGCACCGCTCAGCGTTAGACCCCCGGCTGAGCTGTCGGCGGCAAGCTGCCACTGCGCCTCAGGCGGTAGTCAGATCGAGTAGTTCCGTACGGGTCACGGGAAACGAGGCACGTGTAATGAAGGCCGAGTAGCAAACCGGCGTCAACACCCAGGTTGGTAGCGAGCACCCGAGTGGGCAGTGGATGCTTGTCATTCGGGTCAAGGACCGCAACCGAATCAGCCAGCATGTCGCGAACCTTGACTATCTCGTACTCGACTTGGGTTCCGAGAGTCCCCATCTCGTCCTCTCGGTCCCCCGGATGAATCGCGGATCTGTTGAAGGGTCCGCCCGGGGGTAGCTGTGCGTCTGCCATCGACGGATGGTCTCATCCGTCAGGCGTGGACCCCCGCTTTAGGAGTTTGAGCACGGGCCCTCGGGAGGCGCCTCACCACAGAAGGGCGCGGTCATGTCTGACTGCCCTGGACCGCTGGTGTACCTCGACGTTGATGTCAGCCCTGGATGTCACCCACGTCCGTTGAGGGCGCCCGCGAGGGCCTGGGCTTGGCTTGGGGTGATGCCGAGGGCGAGCGGTATGTGGCGGGGGCTGTAGGGCGACGAACACACTGCGATCGGGCTGTCTGTCATGACGGCCCAGCGCGGTTCGCTATCGGCCTCCTGCTCGCCGACCAGTACGGTGGCCAACTCGTCGGCTGAATCGGAACGTATGCCGCAACGGATCAGTGCTTGCCCCACCATGTGGCGCGCTTCGCGAGGCATCTCGGCGTCGCCGAGCATCGGAAGCAGGAGCAGAAGGCGCTGTGAGCTGTCGGTCAAACCCTCACTGCTGTCGTGTGCGGCCTCAGCGAGTGTGGCGAGCTCCGTCCAGGACAGTCCGGGGCCCGCATCGTCAGCGCCGCATTGGCCGAGGTAGCCGAGTCGGCCCCACTGGGGGTGGCGTACGAAGAAGTCGACGTTGTTAGCGTCGTCAAAGTTGGCGTACACGGCGTAAGCGGTATGGCCTCCCTCAAAGGGGACCCGCAGCACAGGCCAGGGCTCCTCAGGGTTGCTGAGGCGCTCCACCATCTCCTCGTAGACCGACGCGTCCACCCCGTAGAGCTCTGGATCCTCGCTTGGATCTCCCACGGTCAACATGAGATGTGCGAGCCAGAAGGCGGGCTCGCGCGCGAGATCCTCGCCTGCTACCAGCTCGCAGTCCTCCAGATATTCGGGGATGTGCACCGTGAGAGCCATGCGCGGAGCGTACTCGCCGTCATCGCTTCCCCATCTGCCAGGGCCCGGGGGTGTCCCGCCTGACGTCGGGCCGGACTGGAGCAGCCCCGCTTTAGGAGAGAGGCTGGGCAGTCGTGCCGGTGACCTGGGGCGTCGATGACTGGTGAGATGCCCAGCAACTCGACCGCCAGAAGCCCCCGTTGACCTTGGCTGACCGCTGCATCTGGCACGACAGTGGCACGAACCTCAGCCGACGACAGTCAGCCACGATGGCGGGTGCGTCGACCGACCTCGCACGCGTATGCCTCGCTGCACCCACACCGGCCTCAGCCGCGCTACCGATTTTTTCCGTCGACTAGAGCAGACGGTAACGGCCGTCCCGTGACCACGGCAGAAACCCCAGCGAAGCTGCGATCATTCGCGGCCATGCTGGGTGCTGGGCGAACGGCTGATCGTGATCCTACGCAATCAGCCGCTTTCTCGTGGTTCCCCGCTGTCCCACGCTCGATCTGGTGCGCTTGTGGTGCGGCGGACTTCAGCGCTGGAGCTCGGGTGCCGGCTCAATGACGTCAGCTCAGACCGATCGCCCCATGGGTTGCTGCTCTCAACACCGAGGCGAGCAGCGACGACTCGTCGAGGAAATCCACCTCTTAGCTACTGCCATTTGCTGTTATCTGGATTCATTCTGATGGTTGGCTCAGGGAGCGGAACTACCCTGCTCGCATGGCGTCGAGCGAGGTTATTAACGACTGTCCTCAGTCGCTCATCATTGGTCGCGGTCAGCCTGCTGATCAATTCAGCGCCTCCACAGCCGTCGATGAATTTTGCAAAGAAACCAAGGGGCACCGTCTCCTGGCCCTTCGCGTGACGATAGAGGTAATCAGCAATCGCCTCAACCTCATCCTCATCCCAACTCCCTCCCCAGGCGACAGAAAGCTTGCGGTAGATGTTCGTCGGATCGTCGTCAAGCTGCTCTACATCTCCCCACTTTCGATGCACAGCGGTGCGAGAGTGCGGATATCGCATCAAGGCTCTTCCGATACCCCAATGCTCGGGATTCCGCTCCCAGGTCATGTACGCACGGGGAACCAGAACCGACTGCATACGAGGCATCCTCTGGTCAATGCTCATACGCGGTGCCAACTTGCCTAGCGTGTCGGCTAGTTGGACGAGCTCTGGATGGTCTGTTACTGAAAGTTGCACGATAAGGCTCGATGGTACGGAGAGAGCACACTTTACCGATTCCTCCCATACGTCGTTGGAGAACGAGAGAAACACGTCCTCCACGCCATTCCGGAGATTGCCGACTGCGCCCCACCACCACGACAGGAGCCCATCTTTGAAACGATCTCGCGGCCAGCGAGATACTCGCGAAAATATTCCGAGGAGCATTTCTGGAGATGGATCTTTTTGGGACATCGATAGCGCAACGGCCGGCACGCCAGAGACCCGGGGTGAGATTTGTGGAGGAGTTTCCCCAACTTGTTCTACGTCGAGGTCGATCCAGGCTCGCTGAGCCTCTTGCCAGTGAGATATTGTTTCTGACGTAACTTCGAGAGATGGTCGATCCCGCTCCCACCAGATCGCTAGTGGCCAAGGGAGCGCAGTCCACCATTTCGCTACAAGATCCCCGTCGGCAATCCTTAGCGCGTCCGTGGCAGATTCCCAAGTCGACGGACTTGGGTCATCAGTAAATAGCACCGACTTGCGCAGAAACTCCCAGGGACCCATGTCGCCGGCGACTGTCGCGTACGCCACCGTCGTGTCCGATAGGGGACTTTTCTGTTCAGGCCCCCGAATCATCCGTATCCGCATTGCTTGGCGCTCAACCCCGTCGAGCACGTAGCTAACACTGGGGACTCTAGTCAAACCAAGCATCATTCGAGTGGATGGCGAAAAGGGAACCTGGTCAGTCTCCTCACTATTGCTGCGGAGCGAGTGGTAACCCCTTGTAAGTGTAGCCACGTTAACCAACTCCGGTGGCCACTCCAAGATCTCAGATATAAGTAGGCGTGAGAGCGAAACGGCGGGTCCGGCTACAGAAGAAACAGATTGCAAAAATATGTGCTTAGCTTCAACGCCCTCGTGCTGCAAGTGTGAACGCATCAGTTCGAGATCGTCAGTGCTTCCCAGATCTGCTTTGGCAGATAGGGTGAGCAGAGCTCCAAGACGAGAAAAGAGATCCGGTGAGGAAAGAGCGCGTGAAAGTGCATCCTTTACCTTGGAGGCAGAGGTTTTATCTGTGAAGTCGACGCGAGCCAGCGTAACTAGGGGATTCGGAGATGCCAGCCGAATAGCCGCTAGTACGATATCAGTCAAAAGCCGCTGATGGCGTGGTGCTGTATCCGCCACTCGGTCGACGAGAATGTCGACGGCGAGCCGCGATCCCATAAGGGGACCGTTCGTGCCGGGGAACTGTTCGACATCTCCCGAATTAAGTGCACTGCAAATAGTAATGATCATGTCTCGTCGGGCACTATTGCTACAGAATATTGCACCGCTGGCTAGCAGAAACGTGTTTCGCCAGTGATCGCTGCACGCGATTATAGCGAGCCGACTGTAAACCTGATCATCACTGCCTTCCAGTAGTCCCTTAGCTGCGCAGAATTCTTGAAGGCTCCTAAGCTCGAACCCGATCTCTTCCGAAGTGTTGGCTACGAGAAAGACCAAACGTTCCGTAGCAGCGTTCATGATTTGAGATACCAGCTCGCTACGATCGTGCTCTTCGTAGCCTTCGTCTTGGAGGATCCCTTCTAGCTCGACGCTGAGTTCTGTACGGCTCAGGGATGCCTCGGTGTGAGATGCTTTCGCGGCGTCATTCTGAAGCCGCAAACCGACACGCCAGTGGAGCAGATCGATAAAAGTTCTGAAGCGGTCGAGAACCTCAACGTGAGGCGTGTCCTTCTCCAGCTCGCGCGCGTAGATCACTTGATAGTAATTGTCGAATAGGACAAACCGTTGGCTTGGGGCGCGGCTGGAGCGGGACAGTAGAAGTACCAGAATAGTTACTTGGAGCGGGGTGGTCATTAGTCGGGCTGTCTCTGTCTGGAGTGCAGCCTTTTTAACTCGCTGCATGATTTCTTGAGACTTTTCGCTGCCCTCGCCATGTCTTATAGTAGTTAGTCGCTGCGAGTAACGGAGAGCCTGGTTCTGTGTAAGTGAAGTCAGGCGCATCAAAAAGTAGTTCGCGAACTCCTCTTTATACCCTTGCGGCCTGCTCGTTGCGAGAACTACAATGTCGGCACCGCAAGCATCAGCGGAGTCATGAAAAGTGCTGATGGCGTCCATGACCGTCCCTCGGTTAGCCGTACTGGGGACTTCGTCAAGCCCATCCAACACGAGTAGCCAAGGATATGTCCGTAGCCAAAGACGTATACCGCGAAGGTTCGCGCCACCGCCTATTCTCTCTGCGATAAATGAGAGCAGGGAACCCGATCGGTTGGCCGCGAGGTAGTTCGCGAACTTCGGGAGAGAAACGAATACAGGGAAGCGGAGCGCAGTAGGTAGAGGAATTCCTTCTTCTCGGCATATAGTCCGAGTCCGCTGAACCTCCATCCTGATCTCAGGCTGGTGCCGCAAATACTCGTGCCTGTCGAGCAGCTCTGCGCGATAGATTTGGCAAACAAATCTTCCGAGCGTGCTCTTTCCTTGTCCTGGCCCACCGATAACCACAATGCGCCCTCTCTGAGGATCTTGGGCGCGGTCCGTGGGCGTAGCCGCCCGATCTGCTTGCTCAATTATGGTTGCTGTGCTGGCGGACCTAGTGGTGTCCTCCTCGTCGAATAGGAATTCTTCATCACTGTTCGTGTCTCCGTAGGGAATGTCGACGAATACTCGCGCAAGTGGGACCTTGCGGTCGTCAACACCCCCGCCTTGATCGAGCTCGGCATACTTTTCGGATTTAAAAACCCTGGCCAAATGGCCGGAGATTGCATCAGCAATATCGTTTTGGTCGCCCGTTAGAAGGTCTGTAAGTGTAGAGAGGAGATCCCCTACGACTGCCCCCATATATTTTTGGCGGACGCTGGTGTGCGCATCCAGGAGGCGGCAGATCTTCTCTGCATGCCATACATCCCATTCCTTCAACCCAAGGCTTGGTGCAACTGAATTAAGGTACTCATTAATCAACTCTTCGCCGCCGCCGGGGGAAGGTGTCAAAATAACGTTTGTCATGACGAGGAGTTGATCTGGCTTCTCCTCTCTTTTTAGCCAGTGTGAAACTTCATTTTTGAGCTCTTTGAGTAGCCATTGGGCGTCAACTGTCCGCCGAGTGAGTTCCTCCTTGTGTTTTACCTGAATTACCGTGTAGCCAGTCCATGGTGCATTATTTCGGGAGATTGTGAGATCACTTCGTGTGCTTGCATCTCGGCCTCCGTCTGGGCCTAGTCCATGGATCTGGATATGGGATCCAAACTCGGCCAGTAGGAGTGCCTGAGACAGGCGCTGAAACTCCTGAGGGCCCATGCGAGTGAGGTCGTAGCGAGTCACACCGCCATGGTGCCGGATCGGAGGGCTGGAAACCTGGCGTTCAGCGGAGTTGAGACGAACTGGGTGACGGAGGGCTTTGGCTGGTGGCCTGCCCAGCCTGGGGTCGAGCATCGCCAGGGGGGCCGTACGCTGGTTGGCAACTCGGGCAGGCTTTGGACCTGACTGCCCCAGCGACGACGTACACCTTCTCTGACATCAGGCGGCTAACTGCTCTGTGCGCGGCGCGGGTGCCGGCCGGGCTGGAGCGGGGCGGAGACAGGAGCGCAGGCCCGGCCGGGGGCCGGGCCGTGCGCGGGGAGCGGAGCGAGCCGCCTTGATCAGGTAGGGAAAGTTCCACGTCGACAGTTCAGCGCTCGTGAGGCAGAGCAGATCGGAAGTCCATCGAGAGGTCGGCTCCGCCGACGGGCTGCAACACCCGGAGTGTTGCAGCCCGTCTGTGACCGGACAGCCCGGACACCCGCACTTTGAGCTGTCCGGCCCGTTTTCCCAGGTAGGAGCCATTTGCGGACAGCCGGACAGTCCGGACACGTGATGCGGGTTCCTTTGACCCGGACAATCCGTCCGGGTCCCGTCCTCTTCAGTGCCGCATGCTGCGTGGCGGTACGAGTTGAGCCCGCTTACCCGTTCCTCGCCGCGTCGGTACTGTGAATGACGCCCCTACTCAGCAGCCGGAGGCAACGCCCCATGCGTGGTCTTGGAGATCACCTCAGCATCGGCGAGCGCATCGCGTTCTACCGGAAGCGCCGCGGCTACACGCAAGAGGTGCTGGCCGGCCTGGTCGGTCGTAGCACGGACTGGCTCGCGAAGATCGAGACGGGGCGTAGGAAGCCGCCCCGCATCGACATGCTTGCGGAGCTGTCGCGCGTCCTGCGCGTGCCTCTCGGGGACCTGCTAGGTCAGACCGTTCTCATGGACGACGAGCAGCAACAGGATGACGTCCCCGCTGTGCGCGACGCCCTCATGAGCCCGCGTCGGCTTTCGCGCCTGCTGTTCGGCCCCGAAGCTGAAGCTCAGCTTCCTACGCCCGCCCCCGTAGCGGTACGCGTTGAGCAGGCATGGAACGACTATCAGGGCGGACGACTCGGCAGCGTTATCGCCGTTCTCCCCGCTCTACTGCAGACCGCCCAGGAGTTGGAGGACCGAGCGGTACGCCGAGGCGATGAGCGTAGCGATTGCTGGGCAGTGTCCGCCCGTACGCACCACCTTGCAGCTACCACGCTCGCGAAGATCGGTGAGTCAGACATCTCTTGGCTTGCTGCTGAGCGCGCGATGCGAGCCGCTGACGAGTCGGACGACCCGCTCGTGTTGGCGTCGGCCGCACGCTCCGGTACGCATGCCCTGCTGGCCAACGGGCGCTACGACGACGCCCTGGAGCTGGGGAACACGGCATCCGCGTGGCTGTCGTCTCAGGTCACCGATAGCAACCCGGCCGCGCTCAGTCTGCTGGGGATGATCCATCTGCGCGCCGCCGTCGCCGCGGCCCGCCATCAAGACCGGCCTACCGCGACGGCGCTGTTGGACCGAGCGGAAGAACTTGCGGATGACCTCGGGTCGGATCAGAACTACTGGCAGACCGGATTCGGGCCGACGAACGTGCTGCTCCATCGCCTGTCCATTGAACTGGACCTCGACAACGTCTCTTACGTGGTGGAGCACGGGCGGATCAACGTTGACCACATGCCGCAGGAACGCAGCGTTTCGCACCGCATCGACTTCGCGCGTGCTCTGGCGCTGGCCGGGCAGGGTCATGAGGCGTTCTCGGAGTTGCGTACGGCTGAGCGCACCTCGCCGCAGCTCGTACGCAACAATCCCAGGGTGCGCGAGACGCTGCGAGACCTCATGAAGCAGTCTCCGGTGACCGGCGGGTCGCGTTCGTCCGAGGTGTTCGCGATGGCTCAGCGGTGCAGGGCGGTGCAGTGAATTCAGGCAAGCGAGGGGTGCTCGGAGTCGTCGGGGCAGCTGCCGGGGGCGTCGAGGCGCTACGCACTGGCCTTGTTGAGCCCGCGATGGACCGAGGATGGCGGGTGGCTGTGACACTGACGCCGACGGCAGGTCAGTGGCTGCGGATGAGCGGCGAGGCTGAGCGACTGGAGAAGCTCACTGGCCTGCCGGTGCGTGACGAACCGCGACTTCCGAGGGAGGCTCGCCCGCACCCGCCGGTTGACTGTTACGTGGTCGCTCCCGCGTCGGCCAACATGGTTGCCAAGCTCGCCACTGGGCTGATGGACAACCAGGCTCTGACGCAGGTTAGCGAGGCTATTGGCACTCTTGGTCTCCCGGTCGTCGTCTTCCCGCGGGTGAATGCTGCGCACGCTCGCCACCCCGCGTGGCAAGGCCATATCGACGCCCTTCGGGCTGGGGCAGTGCACCTGGTCTACGGGCCGGCCGTGTGGCCGCTGTACGAACCGAGGGAGGCGCCGGCGGGGCGTGAACTTCCCTGGGGGGCAGTACTGGATGCAGTGGACGAGGCAGCCGGGTGACGGGCCGTCAACCCGATTGATCTGCAAGGAAAGAGGACCCGGACAGTCTGTCCGGGTCCTCTGCCGCTTCCGGCCGCATCCTCGTTGGCATGTCCGGGAGCAATGAGCGAAGTGGCGAGCCAGGAGGGCTGACCCCCTTGGAACTCGCCGTGATCGAAGTGAGTCTGAGCGAGGCGCGTGCCGAGGCCGAGCGGCTGCTGAGGCGTGCGGACGATCTCACCGCCAGGGTGGAGTCCCGTTGCCGACGATCTGCTCAAGACGGTCTAGCCGCTCGCCGAGCACACGAAGAGCGTCATGAATCGAGCTGAGTTCTGCTGCCAGGGCAGTGAATGCAGGGCTGCTGCCCGGTTCGGTGCCGAGCGGCGCAGACGGGTCGCGGACGAACGTCCCACGGCCCTGCTGGGTGAGGATCAGCCCCTCGTCACGGAGCTGGCCGTACGCGCCCTGGACGGTCATGAGCTGCACGCCAAGCTCCTTGGCGAGCTTGCGAGCAGCAGGAAGCTGGTCGCCCGGTTCGTACTCGCGGTTCGGGCCGGTGATCTTCGTGCGGAATCCTGCAGCGATGTCCTTGGCCGTGGGCGTCTGCCTGGGCGCTTCTGAGCTCTGCTCCATGGGTTCGAGAGTAGCCGGACCTAGGTCAATCTCTGATCGCCCGTAGAACCCCTTGACAGTCAGATTGACCTAGGTCAATCTGAAGGTGCTGCGGCGGCGGGACTCCCCAGCAAGGTCGCCCGCCGTCGCGGTTCTCCCCGCTTCTTCGACTCAGGAGAACGTCCATGCGTACGTACATCGGCCATCAACAGCCCGTCTCAGCTGAGGACTTCGTCGAACTGGCCCTTGGGACCCCGGTTGAGCTGTGGCTTGGGGCCGAGGGAGAGACGGATGAAGAGCGCGCGGCCCGTCTGGACGCGGCGCGCGACATCCTCGCCGACCCGGAGTACAGCAACCTGCCGGACGACGTGGCCCGCATCGCCGCCGAGGTGATCGAGGCACACGCGCCGGAGCTCTTCAACGTCGTCCCACTGGCGCGCCCGGTCCGCCACCGGTCCTCCCGGAAGGGAGCGGCGGCATGAGCGACAGCCCGAACTTCCAGGACCGCGTGTTCCTGGAGAGCGAGGCCGTCTACCAGCGCATCCTTGACGGTCAGGTCAACGACGTGGCAGCCGAACTCATGGACGCCCAGCTCCGGGCCTCGGAGGAGGGCGACACGGCATGACCACCGCGACTGAGGTCACCAGTCAGCCGGCGGTGCCTCCGCTGACGAAACCCGAGATGGGCTTGGCCGGACTGGGCGCGCTGGCCGCGGCCGGGGTCGGCGCGCTGGGGCTGATCGCCTCGTTCGACGCGGTCTCCTCTGCTGCGGCTCGCTGGGGTTTCGGCGAGCCGTGGATGCTGCCGGTCGGGATCGACGTGGCCATTCCGGTGTTCACCGTGGCCAACCTGCTGTTGATCCGGATGGACATGGCTTTGGCGTGGGTGCGGTTCGTGCCGTGGGCGCTGACGCTGGTCACGTGCGGGCTGAACATCGCGGCTGGGCACTCGCTGTGGGCGAAGGTGGCGCACGGCACGATGCCGCTGCTGTGGGTGGTGTTCTCCGAGATCGGCGCCCACGTCTACGCCGTCCGGATCGGCGCCGCCACCGGTCGCCGCATGGAGAAGGTGCGGTTCTCCCGCTGGATGCTCGCACCGCTGTCCACGTTCGCCCTGTGGCGGCGGATGACGCTCTGGGAGATCACCTCCTACTCCGACGCGCTGGCTCGGGAGCGAGAGCGGCAGTTAGCCCGTGCTCGGCTGCGGGAGCGGCACGGTTGGCGGTGGCGGTCGAAGACGCCGCGCCCCGAACGCGTGCTGCTCAAGCTGGGGGAACTGGCCCCCGCGAGCGAGGACGTCCTGCCCGCGCCGCCGCAGGATGCCGACCAGCCGCCGAAGCCGGAGGCGCCCAAGCAGCCACGTAAGCGGCCCACCAAAGCCAAGGGCAAGGCAGCGAAGGCGCCGCGGACCCCCGCGGAACTGCTGGCCGAGGCGCGCAAGACAACGGCCGACTGGGCAGACGACGCGATCAACGCGGAAGCCATTCGCACCACGCTGCACTGCTCGGCTGCCAACTCCCGTGTGCTGCGGGACCTGTTGTTGGGCGAGCGGGCAGAGGGACGACCTCTCCGCCCCGTGGCCGATGACAGCGACGACACCACCGAGGCGGCTGCCTGATGTCCGCCGCATACGGCAAGTGCTTCGATCCTTCCGGCGTCCGGTTCGGGGTCCCCACGTTTCCGTGGCGGTTCGCCCCGGACGGCTACGCCACCCGTCGGCAGCTCCGTGCGGCCGGGCTGCGGCCCGGCGGACAGCCCGTCGCGGCTCAGGTGATGCGCCGCCACCGGGGCCGGAGGGGCGGGTTGCAGGTCGCCTACCTGTACCTCGTCGACCGCGCGACGCCGGTTCGGCCGATGACCTCTCGCAAGTGGGGTGCGCTCGCCCTGGCGATGCTCGCCCGCCGCACCTGCCCTCAGTGCCGGATCACCTACAGCTACTGCATCCCGACCTCGCTCGGGATGTGCATCCCCTGCGCCTACCCCGAGGAACAGCGCGCCGCCTGACCTGTACGGGGCCCGGTCTCAACCGACCAAAGCAGCGGCCGGGCCCCGCATCCCTCCCAGAGAGAAGGAACCCCCAGTGAAGCACCCCGACGACGACAACGAACTCTTCAGCCGACTGGAAGCAGAGATGACCGCCGCCTCCGGCGGCGAGGTAGTCGACCTGGACAAGGCAAGGTCGGCCCGTGGGGAGTCGGCCGACCCGACCGCCCGACCCGACGCCGACCGGTCACCCGACTCCGGCGCAGTCCGGTCGGATACCGAGTCGACCGACCCGACCGCGCCCGCGATGGTCGACCAGCCGACCCCGACCGCCACCGGTCCGGGCTACCTCGGTCGGCTGGCAGGGGCGCAGCGCCGGGCCGTCGTCCCGGTATGGCTGCAGTCGGTGGCCGAGTTGCGGACCGCCACCGCATGGGTGGCCCGCCACTACGCCCACGCCGCCGGGTACCACGCGCTGCGCGCCCCCGTCTACGCCGCCCGCCTCACCCTCCAGGCCCCCACTGGCGCCGCCCGGTTCATCGGGGGCACCATGCGGTGGGCGGCCGACCGCGAGGGCGAGCCGGTCCGACTCGCCGCGGTCCGCCGCGAGGACGCGGCCGAGTACCTGAAGCTGTCGCGGCAGCGCGACGGCCGGGTCCGCCTGCGCACCCTCGTGACGGTGCTGGCGATGTTCGTCGGCCTGGGCACCGCGCTGGCCATGTACGTGCTCGCGCCCGACTGGCTTCAGGCGGTGTCGGTGAGCGCGGTCGTGATGGCGCTCGGGTTCGCCGGCCGCCGCCCGGATGCCCCGGTCATCCACCGCGCGGTGGAACTGCCCAAGGCCACCAAGCTCACCAGTGACATCGTGCTGCGGGCGCTGGGCGCGCTCGGCATCCCCGCCATCAACCAGGCGCAGGCCAAGGGCCGGGACGGGTTCGAGTTCACCGCCCCGATCACCCGCGACGGCCCCGGCTGGCGCGCTGAGGGCAATCTCCCCTACGGCGTTACCGTGACCGACGTCATCGAGCGCCGCGACCGGCTCGCCTCCGGCCTGCGCCGCCCGCTCGGGTGCGTGTGGCCCGAGGCCGTCCCGGACGAGCACACCGGGCACCTCGTGCTGTGGGTGGGCGACCAGGACATGAACAAGGCCAAGAAGCCCGCATGGCCGCTGGCCAAGACCGGGCTGGTGGACCTGTTCAAGCCCGTCGCGTTCGGCACCGACCAGCGCGGACGCTGGGTGGAGATCACCCTCATGTACATCGCGGGCGTCATCGGCGCCATCCCGCGCATGGGCAAGACCTTCCTGCTTCGGCTGCTGCTGCTCATCGCGGCCCTGGACCCCCGCGCCGAGCTGCACACCTACGACATGAAGGGCACCGGCGACCTGGACCCGGTCGGCAACGCAGTCTCCCACCGGCACGCCGCCGGCGACGACGACGAGGCGATCCAGTACGCGCTGGCCGCCTTCCGCGCCCTGCGCGAGGAACTGCGGCGCCGCACCAAGGTGATCCGCTCCCTGCCGCGGGACATCTGCCCGGAGTCCAAGGTGACCAGCGCCCTTGCCGACAAGCGCTCGCTCGGGCTGCACCCGATCGTGGTCGGGGTCGATGAGTGCCAGGTGCTGTTCGAGCACCCCGACCACGGCAAGGAGTTCGAGGAGATCATCACGGACCTGGTCAAGCGGGGCCCGGCCACCGGCATCGTGGTCCTGCTGGCCACCCAGCGCCCGGACGCCAAGTCGCTGCCTACCGGGATCAGCGCGAACGCGTCCGCCCGCTGGTGCCTGAAGGTCATGGGCCAGCTGGAGAACGACATGGTGCTGGGGACCTCCGCGTACAAGCGGGGCGTGCGGGCGACCATGTTCGCCTGGGGCGACAAGGGCATCCACTACTTCGTGGGCGAGGGAGCCGACGCCCGCATCGTCGCCTCCGTCTACGTGGACGCCCCCGGCGCCGACGCCATCGCCACACGTGCCCGCAAGGCCCGCGAGAAGGCCGGACTGCTCTCCGGCTACGCGCTCGGGGAGACCCCCGAGGATGTCACGGGCCCGTCCTACGACCTGCTCGCCGACATCGCCGCCGTGGTGCCGGAGAAGGAGGAGCGGGTGTGGAACGAGCGGATCGCCGCCCGCCTGGCCGAGCTGCGGCCGGAGGTCTACAGCGGCTGGAAGGGCGAGAACGTCACCTCGGCGCTCAAGCCGCACGGCATCAAGACCCGCGACGTGGCCGGGACGACCGACGACGGCACCCGCACCACCCGCCGCGGCATCGTCCGCGCCGACCTCATGAAGGCGATTGCGGAGCGTAGCGAAAAGCCGGGCGCCGCATAGGCCTGACGGGGTGCTACCGGTAGCACCCACGCCTGCTACCGGTAGCACCCCCGCTAGCAGCCCAAACCGTGCCCCACCTGCGAACTAGTGGATAGCACCCCACCTGCGGAAACGCCTGAAAACCGCCTGGAAGGGCCCCTCATGACCCCCCTCCTCCTCGCTATCGCCTGCCTACTCGCCGTCACTCTTGGTTACGCGGGACTGTGCGCGGTCTCGCCGTTCGGCAACTGCCGCAAGTGCTCCGGCTGGGGCTTTGAGATGAAGACCGACCGCAAGGGACGCCTCAAGCGCGGCAAGGACTGCCGCCGCTGCCACGCGACCGGCAAGCGCATACGCGTCGGCCGCTGGCTCTACAACCGCTGGGCCCGCATCTACCGCGCCGGCGCCGACACCCGCCCGGAGGCCACCCGATGACCCTCACCTTCTCGGCCGTACTGCTGTTCGGCGCAGCCTCCGTCGTCGCCGTCAGGACCAAGTCGACCGGCGCGGGCGCCGCCGTCCTGTTGTTCCTCTTCGGCTTCTTCACCGCCGGGACCGGCGCCTACGGCCCCATCCACGACCTGGTGGCGTCCTTCGCCCGCTTCCTGTCCCAGCTCGGCAACTGACGGGAGAACCCTCGTGAACGACCCCATCGTCGCCCGCCACTGGCTCGCCGCCGCCATGCCCAAGGCCGCGCCCGCCCTCGCCACCACGACCGTGCTTGCGCTGGCCCGGATCTGGAACGCCAACGGCGCCGAACACTCCATCGGCAACGCCGTGCTGATGACTGCCCTGTCCACCGGAGCCGCCGCCGCGGGCGTCTGCGCCAGCGTCGGCCGCGCCGGGGACTCTGCCATCGCCGGTACCGCGTTCGCCGCCTCCGGAAGCCTCGCTCTCGCTGGCGTAGCCGGATATGCCGACGGGCTGTCCCTGCCTCTGCTGCTGTGGGCTCTGGCCACCGCTATCGCCTACGGACTCGCCGCACGGTACTGGCGCACAGACCGCCGCGAGCGCATCGCCCACGAGCGGCAGAGCACCGCGCGCCGCGAGGAGCAAGCGCACATCGAGCGCGTCGAGGCCCTGCGCGCCGGAGCCCAGATCGAGGTGGCCCGTAGCGGCGCCGCCTACGCAGAACAGCTCGCCCAAGCCCTCCACACCCGCGCAGCCCTGCCCGGCTTCGACTTCAAGGCCGTGGAAGCCACCGGGCTGCCGGAGCTCCCCGCCGCAGGGGAGGACCGGTGAGGTTCTACCTGACCACGCACAAGAAGCACTGGGTCAAGACCACGCGCGTGCCGCTGTTCCTAAAGTCCGAGCACTTCCAGCGAGCCCGCACTCTCCCGCAGACCCTCACCCGCTACGCGATCGACTCCGGCGGCTTCACCATGCTTCAACAGCATGGCTGCTGGATACGCAGCCCGCGCCAGTACATCGATGACCTGCGCCGGATCTGGGAGGGCGTAGGCCCGTTCGACTGGGCGGCACCGCAGGACTGGATGTGCGAACCGTTGATCATCCACGGCGGCACGATCGGTCCCCTGCGGTTCGTTGGCACGCACCTGAGTGTTCGCGAGCACCAGCGCCGGACGGTGGCGAACTACCTCGAACTGCGCTCCCTGGCCCCTGAGCTCCCGATCATCCCGGTACTCCAAGGCTGGGAGCTGCAGGACTACGACCACTGTGTACGCCTGTACGAGCAGGCCGGCATCGATCTGACCCGCGAACCCACCGTCGGTCTCGGCTCCGTGTGCCGTCTCCAGTCCACCCGCAAGGGCGCCGCCATCGTCACCGCCATGGCCGCGCACGGGCTGCGCCTGCACGGCTTCGGCTTCAAGACCCTCGGCCTGGAACGGGTCGGCCACCTGCTCGCCTCCGCGGACTCCGCGGCCTGGAGCTACCACGCCCGGCGCAGACCCGCCCTGCCCGGCCACCCGCACAAGAACTGCGCCAACTGCCTGCCCTACGCCCTGGCTTGGCGTACCCGAGTCCTCGACGCGCTGCCCACCTGGCAGCAACCCACCCTCGACACCGACTGACCGGAGGAGCCACCGTGTTCGAGATCCGCATCATCTGTGACCCGGCCGACACCGACCGGGTCAACGCGGCCCTGGCCGCCGCCTTCACCACCGGCCCCACGCGCCAGCAGGCCACCCGCGACGGCCAACGCACCCGCCTGTACATCACCGCCGACCACCGCCCCGAACCGGAGCCGTGGCCCACGCCGGAAGAGGCGTACGCGCTCGCCCCGAGCATTATCAGCGAGATCGGCTGGACCGCCCGCACGGCCGCCGACCGGCCGTTCTACGACGGGCAGAACCGGGAGTTCTGGCTCCGCAAGGCCGCGCTGCTGGACCGGATCGCGCTGAGCGATGAAGCCGACAGCGTCACCAGCGACGCGGCCGACCTCGCCACCCGAGCCGCGCAGCGGCTGATGGAGCTGGACGGCACGGCCGCCCTCTGCGACTCGCGCCGCTACGTCCGGCAGCAGTACGCCGCTTGGGCCAAGAACCAGTAGCAACGCCGCAGCGGCGGGACTCCCCAGCAAGGTCGCCCGCCGCCGCGGTTCTCCCCGCCCATCCGCAGACAGAACAGGAGAACCCCAGCATGCCGTACCCGGTCGGCTCTGCCCAGCTCATCGCCGCGCTTGACGCAGCGTCGCGTGGCTGGCGCGTCTTCCCCTTGATCCCTGCCGACAAGCGCCCGGCCGTCTCCGAGTGGGAGACGCGCGCCACCATCGACCCGGACCGCATCACCCGCGCGTGGTCCGCCGCCGCCTTCAACGTCGGCCTCGCCACCGGCCCTTCCGGCCTGGTCGTCATCGACCTGGACAAGCCCAAGCACCCCGGCGACACCCCGCCGGCCGCATGGGCCGAGCACGGCGTCACCGACGGCGCCGACGTCCTCGCCGTCCTCTGCGAGCAACACGGACAGCCCCTCCCTGCCGACACGTACACGGTCCGCACCTGGAGCGGCGGAACCCACCTGTACTTCGCCGCGCCCGAGGGCGAGCCCCTGCGCAACACCGCGGGAGACAGTGCCCGAGGGCTGGGCTGGAAGGTCGACACCCGCGCGTGGGGTGGACTCGTGGTCGCCGCGGGCAGCACCTTCGCCGGACGCCCGTACGAGGTCACCCGCAACGCCCCCGTGGCGCCCCTGCCGGACTGGCTCGCCGAACTCCTGTGCCCGGCTCCGCTGCCTCCGCAGACGCCCATCACGGTTGCCCTCACGGGCCGCGGACGGCGTACCGCCTTCCTCCGGTCCGCCGTCAACGGCGAAGTGGAGCGCGTGACGAGCTCCGGCCCGCACGAGCACAACAACAGCCTCTACATCGCCGCCCTCGCCCTCGGACAGCTCGTCGCCGGAGGCGAGCTGAGCGAAGCCGACGTCACCGGCTGGCTCCTGACGGCCGCGCTCCACGTCGGCCAGGCCGAACGCGAGGCACGGCGCACCATCGCCTCCGGACTCCGTGCCGGAGCGCGGCGCCCCCGGACGGTCGCGGCATGAGCACCAACCCTATCCCGCCCCTGCACCTGTACTCCGTGCCCAGCGACCCCCAGACGGCCCCGCAGGCGCCGCCGAAGCGGGAACGGCCACGGACCGCATGGACGGCCGACCAGCTCATGGCCGCGCACTTCCCCGAGCCGAAATGGGCCGTGCCCGGCATCCTCGCCGAAGGCGTCAGCGTGCTCGCCGGACCGCCCAAGGTCGGTAAGTCCTGGCTCTCCCTCGGACTGGGCCTGTCCGTTGCGGCCGGCGGCAAGGCGTTCGACTCCGTGCCCGTCCAGGGCGGACCGGTGCTCTACCTCGCCCTGGAAGACACCCCCCGCCGCCTCCAGACCCGCATGGGCAAGCTCCTCGGAGGACAGCCGGCCCCCGCCGGCCTGACCCTGGTCACCGAATGCCCGCCCTTCCCCCAGGGCGGCACCGAGGCCATCGCCCAGTGGCTCGAGCGCAACCCAGACGCCCGCATGGTTGTCATCGACGTGTTCGCCAAGATGCGCGGCCCGGCCCCGACAGGGGTGTCCGCCTACGACGCCGACTATGTCGCCGTCGGCTACGCCAAGAGGCTCGCCGACCACTACGGCGTGGCCGTCGTCCTCGTCCACCACGTCCGCAAGGCAGGCTCCGAGGATTTCCTCACCGAGGTCTCCGGCACCAACGGCATCGCCGGAGCCGCGGACGCCACCCTCGTACTGAAGCGGGCGCGCGGTCAGGCGGACGGCATCCTGCATGTCACCGGCCGCGACGTCGACGAAGCCGAGTACGCCCTCAGCTTCCAACCCGCCTCCGGCGCCTGGCACCTGCTGGACGGCCCGGTCACCGACCACACCGTCAGCGACACCCGCGCCACGATCCTGCGCTTCCTCCGCGCCCACCCCGGGGCGAAGCCGAAGGACATGGCTGGGGAGCTGCCGCACGTCGATATCGACACGATCCGCCGCACCTGCAACCGCATGGCCGACGCCGGACAGCTCAGCAAGGACGCCGGCGGCCGGTACTACCCGGACACCGAAACCCGGACGCAGGGTGCCCAAGAGGTGTCCGCACTGTCCGGCTGTCCGGACACCACATCTGACCAGCACGATCACCCCGGACAGTCGGAATTGGAGCTGTCCGGCCTGTCCGGTGCGGACGAAGCCGAAGGGATGGCGAAATGAGCGCCCGTACACGGGACGAGAAGATGACCGTCAAGGAGGTCATCGCTGATCTGAGGGTCGCCCCGTCGACCTTCTACCGGTGGCGCCAGCTCGGGAAGGGGCCCCGCTCGATCAAGCTCCCGAACGGCGACGTGCGGATCCGGCGGTCGGAGTACGAGCGTTGGCTTGCGGAGCGGGAGGACGCTGCGTGAGCACTGAGAACGACACCCCGGCCGGGCGCCCTCGCGGGTCCGCCCGGCAGGGCTACTCCTTCGACGTCAAGCTGTGGAAGGTCTCCAAGACTGGGCGCAAGTCACGCCCGTGGCGCCTCCGATGGGTGGTCGCAGGGCAGGTGCACGGCGACACGTTCACCACGCTGGCTCTCGCGGAGAGCCGACGGTCCGAGCTGTGGCAGGCCATGAACCGGCGCGGCGAAGCGTTCGAGATCGAATCTGGACGGCCTGAGTCCGAGGTGCGCGCAGCGGCCGAAGCCGCCGAAGCAGCGGACGCCGAGCCGCCGTTGCGGTGGTTCGAGTTCTGCCGGAAGTACGTGGCCGGGCGGTGGCGTACGGACGCGGCCAAGACGCGTGAGGGCATGGCAGACGGCCTTGCGGCCGTGACGCTCGCCATGGTCAAGCGCGGGGATGGTGTTCCCGACGATGAGGCGCTTCGACTGGCCTTCAGGTGGGGGGTTGTGCCCGCGAACGCGGGAGGGGAGCCACCGGCCGAACTCAAGGCCGCGTATGAGTGGGTCACGACGGTCGACCGGCCGTTGGATGACCTGGTCAACGCTGAGGTGTTCGAAGACGTGCTGTACCGCGTGAGCTACAAGCTGGACGGCACCCCGGCTGCGGGCGACACGTACAAGCGCCGCCGTCGTGCCCTGAACGCCGCTCTTGAGCACGCTGTGGCGGTCGGGGAGCTCCAGGAGAATCCACTCCAGCGGACTCGCCGGAAGCGCGTGGGCTCCAACGATGTCGTGGACCCGCGCGTTCTGGTGAACGCCGTACAGGCCCGGCAGTTACTCACGGCCGTCTCCTACGTCGGGTCGTGGGATCGCTGCCGTGGGCGGCGCCTAGTGGCCTTCTACGCGGTCCTGTACTACGCGGGACTCCGCCCCTCTGAGGCGGTCGGACTACGGCTGTCGGACTGCCACCTGCCGGAAAAGGGCTGGGGCACGCTGACACTGCGGGAGACGCGCCCCGTCTCTGGCAAGCAGTGGACCGACTCCGGCGAGCGGCACGACCGCCGGGGCTTGAAGGCACGGGAGGCGTCCACCGACCGGCCCGTCCCCATCCCGCGCATACTGGTCGCGATCCTCCGCGCCCACCTGAAGGAGTTCGGGACCGCCAAGGAAGGGCGCATGTTCGGCAACGAGCGCGGGGGACTGGTCGGCTCATCCACCTACTGGCGGGTATGGGAGGAAGCGCGGGGCTACGCCCTACCGTCGGAGCGCATCGACTCGCCGTTGGCCGGGCGGCCGTACGACCTTCGGCACGCCTGCATCACGCGATGGCTGAACGCGGGAGTGCCCATTGCTGAGGTGGCCCGGCGGGTCGGCAACTCCCCGGAGGTGATCCACCGCCGGTATCACGGCTGCATCGACGGTCACGAGGAAGCGGCCAATGCCAAGATCGCGAAGTCGCTGGAGGACGAGGGAGACGGGATATAGCCGCTTAGGGAGTGCGTCGCTACGCGGTTCCCTGCACAACGGCGGGCGGTCTTTCAGGACCGCCCGTTCCCTAAGAATTGGACCTATTCATCTATCTTCCAAAGAGGCTGTCGTCGATCTCCTTGAGGATCGCGATTACCTCTGCTGCCGACTGATCGAAGGCTGCCCGTGCCTCGCCGGGGTTTTCCTTGCACCACTGGTCCACCTTGTTGACGAGAACCCGCTTGGCTTCCTTCTTCTTCGCCTTGTCCGTCAGTGCCAGCGCTGCATCCGCCTCATCGCGGAACTGTGGCGGGTAGTAGTACTCAAAATTCTTTTCACCGAGAGCACGGAACCGATCCTGCGGCCATGAGCGCAAGTCCTTCTTGAGACTTGCGACCACGCGGGTGCCTGCATCGTCGCCATCTACGATCGCCCACGTGCGCTCCTTGTAATGAGGCTCAAGATGCGCGAAGAGGAAGAGGCGACGGTACTCCTTGAGCATCGGCTCGACGTTATCTACGCCACTCGCCGACACGATCCTGACGCGCATGAGGCGCTGAACAAACCATTCAATGAGGTACTGGATGACGGTTTGTGCCGATGACTCTTCCAGGATCAACCAACCATCCCAGAGATAGAAGTCCGACAGCTCATACCCAAGATCCCGCAGTACTGCAATGCGGGAGTCAGGGTCACTGTCGATCTCGCGAATATTAGATGTGGGCGTCTTCTGGGTCTCAAAGTCCGACTCAACAACGAAAAGCTTGCTGTTCTCAGCCGCACCCAGGTAGCGCGTCACAATATTGGAATGCGTCGTGATGATGAACTGGTTCTCGGCGGACTTCTCGATGATGACGTTTAGGAGGGCCTTCAAGCTCTCAGGGTGGACGTCGTTCTCGGGCTCCTCAATGAGGAAGAGGTGACCATCGGCCATGCAAAGGTCGGTTATGAGTCCCAGTAGGCTCGACACCCCTTCGCCCATCTCCTCAAGGGCGATGTGATCAAAGCGACCGATCGAGAGCCCTGCCTGCTTACCGCCGGTCGATGCATATGCGCCGATACGGAAGCCGAGCACGCGCCGACAAAGTTCGGTGTACTCCTTCTCTCCAAAGTAGTCCGGGGAAGCGAGCCGATCGACCTTCGCCACGAGATTGTCAAGGGTTTCATTCACTGCGTTCGTGACGTTACGGTCGACTTGTTGGTTGAAACTGCCAACCTTGCGCTTAGAGAAGTACGGGTAGATGAAGTTACGTGGCTCGTGAGGCTCGATGTGAGGTGGGCTGTAGTTGTTTCCGAAGACATCAAATTGTCGGTTCGCCTGTGTGAAAGCTGTATTCCCATCGGGGCTTGCGCCAAGCGTCATTGTAAGAACGGCCTCATCTTGCGTGATTGTGCCGCTTCGGAAATGTCGGACTAGGTCGTCCGAAAGTGAGTCGCCTGTAAGTGTCACCTTAACTGCGGCGTAAGGAGCGCCAAGGCGAACGTTGCTTGTGGAAGTGCCTTGAGTCTGCATGAGCATCAACGCTCGCAGGATGGCCGACTTGCCACTATTATTACGTCCGACGATGACGTTGATTCGATCCATCTCCAGCTCGCCTGTGTCGGCGAAGCTCTTCCAATTGGTCAGCCTGATACGCGAAATCTTCATTCGGGCAGACTAGCAGTCCTGCCGTGCGTACGTAGGTGGTTTTGAATCACTGGTACTACTTGGTTGTTGCAGGCCATGAATCTGGCTTCAAAGCTGTGTCAGCCGCGGGCGAGTTCCGGCAAAGTAAGCAAGCGCACCATTTCTCGTTCACTGCTGTTCGCGTCCAGCCAAGACTAAAAGGTCTTTCCTTGCGGTCGCCGGGACGTCTCGGTGCCGAGAGCATGACGGAAGCGGCTCTGTGCCACCGCTTGTGTACGTGCGAACACCTGGCCTGGTGATCATGTGGCGGTCGTCGGCGTGAGCCCGTGCATCTGAGGCGTGTCGGAGGTGTGTCGCGAACCGTGAGAGGCAATGAGAAAGGGCGGGAGTCAGTGAGACTGACTCCCGCCCTCTTCTGTCGGCATCCGCCCTGGTCACGTACGGATTTCCGTAGGTGGTTGGGTGAGTGCCCCCGGCAGGATTCGAACCTGCGCACACGGCTCCGGAGGCCGTTGCTCTATCCCCTGAGCTACGGGGGCGTGTCTCGCGGTGTTCGCGGCGACGGGTAGAACCCTACCAGCTCTTTCGGGGTCGTCATGAACGGTTTCCCTGGTGGTCCCCTTGGGCGAGATCCCCCGGACGGGGTGGAAGTGGGGAAAAGCCGGACGCGGCCCGTTGGGCGGACCTACTCTCGAGTTGTGCCAGGCGCGTCCGGCCGGGTTCTTGTTGTGGACGACAACAAGGTCATCCGGCAGCTGATCAGGGTCAACCTCGAACTGGAGGGTCTCGAGGTCGTGACCGCGGCCGACGGTGCCGAGTGTCTGGACGTCGTCCATCAGGTGCGGCCCGATCTCGTCACGCTGGACGTCGTCATGCCGCGGCTCGACGGGTTGCGGACCGTCGCCCGGCTTCGTGCCGACCCCCGCACCCGCTCCCTGCCCGTCGCCATCATCAGCGCCTGCACCCAGCACGAGGTCGAGAGCGGCCTCGATGTCGGTGTCGACGCGTTCCTCGCCAAGCCCTTCGAGCCGTCGGAACTCGTGCAGCTCGTCAAGGAACTGATGGGGCGTCGTGGGCCGGAGAGCGCCTACGACCGTTCCTCTGACCTCGACGGCGACAACAGCTGCTGCAGTGGCGCCGACCGTGGTGATCGTCAGGCAGGGGAGATGGGGCCAGTGGGATTTCTGGGGCAGTTGGGAGCGGCTGGCAGCTGAGTCGGCGCCCGTGGGCATCGAGCACGCCCTCGCCGTCCCCGGGAGCCCGGAGCGTGCCCCGTCCACATCCCGGACCCCCGCCCAAACCTGTTCGCGTACCCACCCCCCTCCTCGCCTACCCTTGTCCCGTGACCCCCGTTGAGCTCTCCCGTACCGTGCTGTGCGCGGTGCGTCGTGCTGTGGAGGGCGGGGAGCTGACGGTGGCCGTGCCGGCGCGTGCCGTGGTCGCTCCGCCGGGGCCCGGGGGGCGTGGTGACTACGCCACCAACATCGCGCTTCAGCTGGCCCGTCCTGCCGGGCGTGCGCCCCTCGATGTCGCCGAGATCCTTCGGCCCCTGCTCCGGGAGACCGCCGGGGTGGCCGATGTCGAGATCACCGGGCCGGGCTTTCTCAACATCCACCTCGAACGGGCCACCGCCACCGCGGCTCTCGTCCGGGAGATCCTCCAGCGCTCCGGCGACATCGCCACGGGTGACATGGGTGGCGTGGGTGTCACGAGTGGCATGGGCGGCGTGGGTGGCATGGGCGGCGTTGGGGGCACGAGTCGCGTGAGTGGCGTGGGCGACATTGGTGTCGATGCCTGCAGAGGTATCAACGTCGACAGAAGTATCGAAGGCGTCGACAGAGACATAAGCGTCGACCGCGGTATCGACGTCGACCGAGGTATCAACGTCGACGCGGCCATCGACGCCAGCACGCAAACCACCCCCGGCACCCCCCGCACCCAACCCCTCACCCCCCCAACCACCCCCAGCACCCAACCCCCCACCCCCCCAACCACCCCCTACGGCCACACCCCCACCCTCACCGGCCAGGTGATCCCCCTCCGGATCCCCTACGACATCCGTGCCGAGGTCGTCGCCGACACTCTCGTGCGGATCATCGCCAGCCAGGGCGGGCGGGCCGAGGTTCGGCATGTGCGGCCCGGGGAAGCCGTTGACCTTCGGCCCGTTCCCGCGCCGGAGGATCCCGCTCCGCTCGGGCCCGATGCCGCCCGATGGGCGCTGTTGCACCCCGCGGCGCACGACCGGCCGCGGATCACCGCCGATCATCTGCTGCAACGAGAGAGCAATCCTCTCTTCCGTGTGCGGTACGCCCATGCGCGTGCCCGTGCACTCGGTCGTAACGCCGGCCGGCTCGGGTTCGGCGCGGTGCCCGGTGACGTAGCCGATGTGGCGCCGTTGACGCGCGCCCTCGGTGCGTATCCGCACGCCCTCACCCAGGCGGCGGCCCACCGTGCGCCCGACCGGCTCGCACGGCAGCTCGTGGCCGTCGCCGACGGGCTGCTCGCCTTCCAGCACACCGTGCTCCCGCTCGGCGACGAGAAACCCTCGGCCGCCCACCGCGCCCGGCTCGCCCTTGCCGAAGCCGCCGGGACGGTGCTGGCCGGCGGCCTGTCCCTGCTCGGCATCAGCGCACCCGACTACCTCTGAGATCCCGAGAGAGCCCAGACCGACATGAGCCGTTCCGCACATCCCGCCGGGCCCCGCCACGCCGACGTGCTGCCCGAGGGCCACTACTCCGCGCCGCCCGCCGACCTCAATGTCCTCGACCCCAAGGTATGGGCGCAGACCGTCACCCGTGACGGCCAGGGCGTCGCCACGGTGGGCGGGATCGATGTGAAGACCCTTGCCGAGCAGTTCGGCACCCCCGCCTACTTCCTGGACGAGGCCGACTTCCGGGCCCGGGCGCGCGCCTGGCGCACCGCCTTCGGGCCGGAAGCGGACGTGTTCTACGCGGGGAAGGCGTTTCTCTCCCGTGCCGTCGTGCGCTGGCTGCACGAGGAGGGGCTGAACCTGGACGTGTGCTCCGGGGGCGAGCTGGTCACCGCGCTCGCCGCGGGGATGCCCGCCGAGCGGATCGCCTTCCACGGGAACAACAAGTCCACCGAGGAGATCACCAGGGCCGTCGAGAGCGGTGTCGGGCGGATCGTGCTCGACTCCTTCCAGGAGATCGTGCGGGTCGCCCACATCGCCTCCTCCCTGGGCCGGCGGCAGCGGGTGCAGATCCGGGTCACCGTCGGCGTGGAGGCGCACACGCACGAGTTCATCGCCACCGCCCACGAGGACCAGAAGTTCGGGATCCCGCTGGCGGACGGGCAGGCCGCCGAGGCCGTGCGCCGTGCCCTTCAGCTCGACGGGCTGGAGGTCATCGGCATCCACAGCCACATCGGTTCGCAGATCTTCGACATGTCGGGCTTCGAGGTCGCGGCGCACCGTGTCGTGGGGCTCCTGAAGGACATCCGGGACGAGCACGGCATCGAGCTCCCCGAGATCGACCTCGGCGGCGGGCTCGGGATCGCGTACACGAGCGACGACGATCCGCGGGAGCCGCACGAGATCGCCAAGGCGCTGAGCGAGATCGTCTCCCGTGAGTGCGACGCGGCGCGGCTGCGGACCCCGCGGATCTCCGTCGAGCCCGGGCGCGCCATCGTCGGGCCGACCGCCTTCACGCTCTACGAGGTCGGCACGATCAAGCCGCTGGACGGGCTGCGTACGTACGTCTCCGTCGACGGCGGCATGTCGGACAACATCCGCACCGCGCTCTACGACGCCGAGTACAGCGTCGCCCTGGTCTCCCGCACCTCCGACGCCGAACCCATGCTGGTCCGGGTGGTCGGCAAGCACTGCGAGAGCGGGGACATCGTGGTGAAGGACGCGTTCCTGCCCGCCGATCTCGCGCCGGGCGACCTCATCGCCGTACCGGCCACGGGCGCGTACTGCCGCTCCATGGCGAGCAACTACAACCACGCGCTCCGGCCGCCCGTCGTCGCCGTGAACGAGGGGGAGGCCCGGGTCATCGTCCGCCGGGAGACGGAGGAGGATCTGCTCCGTCTCGATGTCGGATGACGACCGTTCCGGAGAGTCTGGGCCGGGCCCCGGGGATCGGCGGAAGATCTCCTGTCCTTCGCCGCTGACAAGATGAAACAGATGTCTCACGATCCGGACAAAGGGCAGAAAGCCCCGTCCGGTGAGTGAGACTGGATCCACCGTAGACCGCATGAGGAAACGAGGTCGGATGATGCGTACGCGTCCGCTGAAGGTGGCGCTGCTGGGCTGTGGGGTTGTCGGCTCAGAGGTGGCGCGCATCATGACGACGCACGCCGACGACCTCGCGGCCCGGATCGGGGCCCCCGTCGAGCTGGCGGGGGTCGCGGTCCGCAGGCCCTCCAAGGTGCGGGAGGGCATTCCCGCCGAGCTCGTCACCACGGACGCCACCGCCCTCGTCAAACGGGGCGACCTCGATGTCGTCGTCGAGGTCATCGGGGGGATCGAGCCCGCCCGGACCCTCATCACCACCGCCTTCGAGCACGGCGCGTCGGTCGTGTCGGCGAACAAGGCGCTGCTCGCCCAGGACGGGGCGGCCCTGCACGCGGCGGCGGAGGAGCATGGGCGGGACCTCTACTACGAGGCCGCCGTCGCCGGTGCCATCCCGCTGATCCGGCCGCTGCGCGAGTCCCTCGCCGGCGACAAGGTCAACCGGGTGCTGGGGATCGTCAACGGGACGACCAACTTCATCCTCGACAAGATGGACTCCACGGGGGCCGGGTACCAGGAGGCGCTCGACGAGGCCACCGCCCTGGGGTACGCGGAGGCCGACCCCACCGCCGACGTCGAGGGCTTCGACGCGGCCGCCAAGGCCGCCATCCTCGCCGGGATCGCCTTCCACACGCGCGTGCGCCTCGACGACGTCTACCGCGAGGGCATGACCGAGGTCACCGCCGCCGACTTCGCCTCGGCGAAGGAGATGGGCTGCACCATCAAGCTGCTCGCCATCTGCGAGCGGGCCGCGGACGGGGGCTCGGTCACCGCGCGCGTGCACCCCGCCATGATTCCGCTGACCCATCCGCTCGCCTCCGTGCGCGGTGCGTACAACGCCGTGTTCGTCGAGTCGGACGCCGCGGGGCAGCTCATGTTCTACGGTCCCGGCGCGGGCGGCGCACCGACCGCCTCCGCCGTGCTCGGCGATCTGGTGGCCGTGTGCCGCAACCGGCTCAACGGGGCCACCGGGCCCGGCGAGTCCGCCTACGCCGCCCTGCCCGTGTCGCCGATGGGCGATGTCGTCACGCGCTACCACATCAGCCTCGACGTCGCCGACAAACCGGGTGTTCTCGCCCAGGTCGCGACCGTCTTCGCCGAGCACGACGTCTCGATCGATACGGTTCGCCAGCAGGGCCGCAATCCTGGGGGCGGCGACGCAGTCGCCATCGATCAGGGCGGTGGTGGGCGACGGGAGGGCGGAGAGGCCTCCCTCGTCGTCGTCACCCATCGTGCGTCCGACGCCTCGCTCAGCGGGACCGTCGAGGCGCTGCGCAAGCTCGACACCGTGCGGGGTGTCGCCAGCATCATGCGGGTTGAAGGAGAGTAACCAGCAATGACCCACCAATGGCGCGGAATCATCGAGGAGTACCGGGACCGGCTGCCTGTGTCGGACAGCACGCCGGTCGTCACGCTCCGTGAGGGCGGCACGCCGCTCGTGCCCGCGCAGGTGCTCTCCGAGCGCACGGGCTGCGAGGTCCACCTGAAGGTGGAGGGTGCCAACCCCACCGGGTCCTTCAAGGACCGCGGTATGACCATGGCCATCAGCAAGGCCAAGGAGGAGGGGGCGAAGGCCGTCATCTGCGCCTCCACCGGCAACACCTCCGCCTCGGCCGCCGCCTACGCCGTACGCGCCGGGATGGTGTCGGCTGTTCTGGTGCCGCAGGGCAAGATCGCGCTCGGCAAGATGGGGCAGGCCCTGGTGCACGGGGCGAAGATCCTCCAGGTCGACGGCAACTTCGACGACTGCCTCACGCTGGCGCGGGAGCTGTCCGACAACTACCCGGTGGCGCTGGTCAATTCGGTCAATCCGGTGCGCATCGAGGGTCAGAAGACGGCGGCCTTCGAGATCGTGGACATGCTGGGCGACGCCCCCGACATCCATGTCCTGCCGGTCGGCAACGCCGGCAACATCACCGCCTACTGGAAGGGCTACAAGGAGTACGCCGCCGACGGCATCGCCGGCCGTACCCCGCGCATGTGGGGCTTCCAGGCCTCCGGTTCGGCCCCGATCGTGCGCGGCGAGGTGGTCAAGGACCCCTCGACCATCGCCACCGCCATCCGCATCGGCAACCCCGCGTCCTGGAGCTACGCCCTGGCGGCGCGGGACGAGTCGGGCGGCGCCATCGACGAGGTGACGGACCGTGAGATCCTGCGCGCCTACCGGCTGTTGGCCGCGCAGGAGGGTGTGTTCGTGGAGCCCGCGTCCGCCGCGTCCGTGGCCGGTCTGCTGAAGGCCGCCGAGCAGGGCAAGGTGGACGCCGGCCAGCGGATCGTGTGCACGGTCACCGGCAACGGGCTCAAGGACCCCGACTGGGCCGTCGCCGGCGCCCCGCAGCCGGTCACGGTGCCGGTCGACGCGGCCACGGCGGCCGAGCGGCTCGGACTCGCGTAACCCGGGCGTCCGCGGGGGACAACCTCTATGAGGACAACCGGCAGAGGGGGCACAGGGGGCTTACGACACGCATCGTGCGCCTCCTGTGCGCCCTATGTCGCCACAGAACCTTCCTTCGATAGGCTGTACCGAACCCGCCCGCCGCATATGCCGCGGTGCCGCGTCGTCCCTGCGGCCTCCGGGTCTTCCGTACGCATCGAATTCATTCGACCATCACGCAGCTCAAGGAGAGTCATCGAGCGATGGCCGGTCCAGCGTTCCGCGCCGCCCCCGTCCGGGTGCGCGTCCCCGCCACCAGCGCCAACCTCGGCCCGGGCTTCGACGCCCTGGGCCTCGCGCTGGGGCTCTACGACGACGTCGTCGTCCGGGTGGCCGACTCCGGGCTGCACATCGACATCGCCGGCGAGGGCAGCGAGACGCTCCCGCGGGACGAGAGCCATTTGCTCGTACGGGCTCTGCGTGCCGCCTTCGACATCCTCGGTGGGCAGCCGCGCGGCCTGGAGATCGTCTGCGCCAACCGCATTCCGCACGGCCGTGGCCTCGGTTCGTCCTCCGCCGCGATCTGCGCCGGCATCGTCGCCGCCCGCGCCGTGACGATAGGCGGCGACAGCCGGCTCGACGACACCGCACTGCTGGAACTCGCCACCGAGATCGAGGGACACCCGGACAATGTCGCGGCGTGTCTCCTCGGCGGGTTCACCCTGTCCTGGATGGAGCGCGGCGGCGCCCGGGCGATCCGCCTGGACCCCGCAGATTCCATCGTTCCGGTGGTTTTCGTGCCCGGAAAGCCGGTGCTGACGGAGACCGCGCGCGGACTGCTCCCGCGCTCGGTGCCGCACGTCGACGCTGCGGCCAACGCGGGCCGCGCCGCTCTGCTCGTCGAGGCGTTGACGAGACGCCCCGAGCTGCTGCTGCCCGCCACCGAGGACCGGATCCACCAGGAGTACCGCGCCCCGGCGATGCCCGAGAGCGCCACGCTCGTGGAACGGCTGCGCGCCGACGGAATTCCCGCGGTCATCTCCGGCGCGGGACCCACAGTTCTGGCGCTCGCCGACGACGCGAGCGCCGACAAGGTGGCCGACCTGGCGGGTGAGGGATGGGCCGCCAACCGGCTGGACCTCGACGGCCAGGGGGCGAGCGTGTTGCCGCTTGCACCCTGACACACGGTCGCCGGATTTAGAGAGGGGGAATGTTTGTTGGATCCGGTAGTGTTAATCTCAAGTCTGCACCCGACCCAGCCATGGCGAGGTGCTTCGTGTCCCCGTCCGGGACAACCTCTCTTCCGGGAGCTTCCCAAACCGCGCTGTGTTCCGTATCACGTCCGTGAGCGGTATGTCGTACGCGAACACTGAGCTGTTTGCAGAGCACGCTCCGGAATCGGCGTGACCCAGCCGCGTGACACAAAACCGGGTGCCACGGCGTGCAGGGAAACGCCAATCTCCAGATATTTCCTCCGCCGCTTTGGCGGACCACCGCCCCGGCACGGTCCACAGACACCGGACCGAAGCCGGACAGCACAACCGGTCGCCGAGCCAGACAGGCCGACGTCCGCTCCAGGGAAGGACCCTTCGTGAGCGACACCACCGATCTGATGGGCGCACGTGTCGAGGACACCGCTGCCGCGCCCGCCACGGACGCTTCCGCGCCTGCCACCGGTGCCGGCTCCCGGCGGCGCCGCGGTACCGGCCTCGAGGGCATGGTGCTGGCCGAACTGCAGCAGGTCGCATCCGGCCTCGGCATCAGGGGCACCGCGCGGATGCGCAAGAGCCAGCTGATCGAGGTCATCAAGGAGGCGCAGGCCGGAGGCGGTGCCCCGGCCAAGGCCGAGGACGCCGCCGAGAGCAAGCCGAAGCGCCGGGCCACCTCCAGGACCCGTACCGGCGACGAGGCGGCCGAGTCCAAGGCCGACAAGTCCGAGCAGTCCGTGGCCCCGCAGCAGATCGAGATTCCCGGCCAGGGAGCCGGTGACGGTGCTCCGGCCGAGCGCCGTCGGCGCCGTGCCACCGCCGAGGCCGGCAGCCCCGAGACGGTCGCCGCCGAGGCGAAGAGCGAGCCGAAGGCCGAGACCCCGGCCGCGGCCCAGCAGGCGCAGGGCGAGCCCAAGGCCGCCGACTCCGCGTCCGAGCAGCAGGGTGACGGCGGCGAGGGCCGCCGCCGCGACCGCCGTGAGCGCGGCCGCGACCGCGACCGCCGCGGCAAGGGCGACGAGCAGCAGGGCCAGGGCGGCCAGCAGCGTCAGCAGCAGGGCCAGCAGCAGGGCGGCGGCCGCCAGGACCGCCAGCGGGCCGACGAGGACGGGGACGACTTCGACGGCCGCGGCCGTGGCCGTCGCGGGCGCTACCGCGACCGGCGTGGCCGCCGTGGCCGTGACGACATCGCCGAGCCGCAGGTCGCCGAGGACGACGTCCTGATCCCCGTCGCGGGCATCCTGGACATCCTCGACAACTACGCGTTCATCCGCACCTCGGGCTACCTGCCGGGTCCGAACGACGTGTACGTCTCCCTCGCCCAGGTCCGCAAGAACGGCCTGCGCAAGGGCGACCACCTCACCGGCGCGGTCCGTCAGCCCAAGGACGGCGAGCGGCGCGAGAAGTTCAACGCGCTGGTCCGGCTGGACTCCGTCAACGGCATGGCGCCCGAACACGGCCGTGGCCGCCCGGAGTTCAACAAGCTCACCCCGCTGTACCCGCAGGACCGCCTCCGTCTGGAGACGGACCCCGGCGTCCTCACCACCCGCATCATCGACCTGGTCTCGCCCATCGGTAAGGGCCAGCGCGGTCTGATCGTGGCCCCGCCGAAGACCGGCAAGACCATGATCATGCAGGCGATCGCCAACGCGATCACGCACAACAACCCCGAGTGCCACCTGATGGTCGTCCTCGTCGACGAGCGTCCGGAAGAGGTCACCGACATGCAGCGGTCGGTCAAGGGCGAGGTCATCTCCTCGACCTTCGACCGCCCGGCCGAGGACCACACCACGGTCGCGGAGCTGGCCATCGAGCGCGCCAAGCGCCTCGTGGAGCTGGGCCACGACGTCGTCGTGCTGCTCGACTCGATCACGCGTCTGGGCCGTGCGTACAACCTCGCCGCGCCCGCCTCCGGCCGCATCCTGTCCGGTGGTGTCGACTCGACCGCGCTCTACCCGCCGAAGCGCTTCTTCGGTGCCGCGCGCAACATCGAGGACGGCGGCTCCCTGACGATTCTCGCCACCGCGCTGGTCGACACCGGCTCGCGCATGGACGAGGTGATCTTCGAGGAGTTCAAGGGCACCGGCAACATGGAGCTCAAGCTCGACCGGAAGCTCGCCGACAAGCGCATCTTCCCCGCGGTGGACGTGGACGCGTCCGGTACCCGTAAGGAAGAGATCCTGCTCGGCGCCGAGGAGCTCAACGTCGTCTGGAAGCTGCGCCGGGTGCTGCACGCGCTCGACCAGCAGCAGGCGATCGAGCTGCTCCTCGACAAGATGAAGCAGACGAAGTCGAACGTCGAGTTCCTGATGCAGATCCAGAAGACGACGCCGACGCCGAACGGCGACTGATCCGGTCGAAGGGCCGCTCCCCCCGTCCTACGAGGGGAGCGGCCCTTTGCGTTGCCCGGGGCGGTGTCGTCCGCCTGCCCGCGACGGCACGTCGTCGATGACGTTCGCCACAGCTCCCGGGCGCGGCCGGGGCCTTTCCGGGCGGCGCACCGTCGGGGAAATGCCCAGGTGAGCAGCGTTCTTCCAAGATTTGTTGTGACCTTGTGTGTTCGTCCACGTACGTACCGACCGGACCGGGTTGTGCAACCCTGGCCCCGGTTTCTCCGTCTGACGAACGGAGTGACGATGGAGCGACGGGGGTCCCCCACTCGGGTGAGCCGAGCGACGGGAAAGGGTCGCTCCGCCAGGCCTGGACCTGACCGCGGGGGGTACCCGACCGGACGAGGACAGAGGGAGCACATGCCCGCCGAGAGCACACCCGATGCCATAGCCGACGAGGGCACCGCGACGGACCCACGTCGCGGGGGCCGCCGCCGCAAGCCGCGTGGAAAGGGACGCACGGCCCTGCTCGTCGCGGCCTGGACCGCCGGGGGCATCCTCCTCCTGGGCGGCACCGGCGCCGGCATCCTCTACTTCAAGCTCGACGGCAACCTCAGGACCGTCGACATCGACGCGGCCCTCGGCGGCCACCGGCCCAAGAAGGCCGACAACGGCTCCGAGAACATCCTCGTCCTCGGCTCGGACTCCCGCTCCGGCGGCAACAAGACGCTGGGCGGCGGCACCGACGACGGCAGCGCCCGCTCCGACACGGCGATGGTCGTGCACCTCTACAAGGGCCACAAGAAGGCCGCGGTCGTCTCGATCCCGCGCGACACCCTCGTCGACCGCCCCGAGTGCACCGACGGCAAGGGCACCGTGCACCCGGCCGCTCCCGGGGTGATGTTCAACTCCGCGTACTCCACCGGGGGCGCCGCCTGCGCCGTGAAGACCGTCGAGTCGCTCAGCGGTGTCCGTATGGACCACTACATCGAGGTGGACTTCTCCGGGTTCCAGAAACTGGTCGACGGCCTCGGCGGCGTCCAGGTGACCACCACCAAGGACATCGCAGACCAGGACAGCCACCTCGACCTGAAGGCCGGCGAGCACACCCTCGACGGCCGGCAGGCGCTCGGCCTCGTGCGCACCCGGCACGGCGTCGGCGACGGCTCCGACCTCGGCCGCATCCAGCTCCAGCAGGCCTTCGTCAAGGCCCTGGTCGCCCAGGTCAAGCAGCTCGGCGTGCTGACCAGCCCCACCAAGCTGGTGAACCTCGCCGACACCGCGACCAAGACCGTCACCACCGACTCCGACCTGGGCTCCGTCAAGAACCTGGCGTCCTTCGCGAGCGGGCTGAAGGGCATCAGCTCCTCCCACATGAACATGGTGACGATGCCGGTCCGGTACGACCCGGCGAACCCCAACCGCGTCCTGCTGGAGAAGGACAAGGCCCAGACGGTGTGGGACGCCCTCAAGCACGACCGGCCGATCCCGGCGAGCGTGACCAAGGGCTCGGCCAGCGGTCAAGCCACGGACGTGGTCAGGTCCTCCTGACCGGGTCCGGGCGCGCGTCCACGGCCCTCGGCGCCCTCCGAGGCCAAGGGGAATAGATCGCTTGTGCCCCCGGTTTTGGGGGATGCGGCCAGTCCTGGCAGACTGGTACGTCGGCCCCGGTTCACGCCTCCGCATCCCGCGGCTGCGACCCGGCGCCCTCCCGAAACCTAGGAGACACCTTGAAGCGCGACATCCACCCCGCGTACGTCGAGACGCAGGTCAGCTGCACCTGTGGCGCGTCGTTCACCACCCGTAGCACCATCGAGTCCGGCACCATCCGGGCCGAGGTCTGCTCCGAGTGCCACCCGTTCTACACGGGCAAGCAGAAGATCCTCGACACCGGTGGCCGTGTGGCCCGCTTCGAGGCCCGCTTCGGCAAGGCTGCCGCTGCCAAGAAGTAGCGAGCCCACAGCGCCGGTCTCCGGTGCTCCTGTGCGCGGGCACGGGGGCGCCGGGACCGGCGCTTTGCGGTGCAGCCCATTCATTGTCGTACGTACGTCCCCCACGCTCACCCGGGCGGGGGACACTCAGGGAGCTGGAGATGTTCGAGGCGGTCGAGGAACTGGTCGGGGAACACGCCGACCTGGAGAAGAAGCTCGCCGATCCGTCGGTCCACACGGATCAGGCGAACGCGCGCAAGCTCAACAAGCGCTACGCCGAGCTGAGCCCGATCGTCGCCACGTACCGCTCCTGGAAGCAGTCCGGTGACGACATAGAGACCGCCCGCGAACTGGCCGCCGACGACCCGGACTTCGCCGCCGAGGTCAAGGACCTGGAGCGGCAGCGCGAGGAGCAGACGGAGAAGCTGCGCCTCCTGCTCGTCCCGCGCGACCCCAGCGACGACAAGGACGTCATCCTGGAGATCAAGGCGGGCGCGGGCGGCGACGAGTCCGCCCTGTTCGCCGGCGATCTGCTGCGCATGTATCTGCGGTACGCCGAGCGCCTCGGCTGGAAGACCGAGATCATCGACTCCACCGAGTCCGAGCTCGGCGGCTACAAGGACGTCCAGGTCGCCGTGAAGGCCCGCGGCCAGCTGGAGCCCGGCCAGGGCGTGTGGGCCCGGCTGAAGTACGAGGGCGGGGTGCACCGCGTGCAGCGCGTGCCCGCGACGGAGTCCCAGGGCCGTATCCACACCTCCGCGGCCGGTGTGCTGGTCACCCCCGAGGCGGAGGAGGTCGACGTCGAGATCAACCCGAACGACCTCCGCATCGACGTCTACCGCTCCTCGGGCCCCGGCGGCCAGTCCGTCAACACGACCGACTCCGCCGTGCGCATCACGCACATCCCGACGGGTGTCGTGGCCTCCTGCCAGAACGAGAAGAGCCAGCTGCAGAACAAGCAGCAGGCGATGCGTATCCTGCGCTCCAGGCTGCTCGCCATGGCGCAGGAGGAGGCGGAGAAGGAGGCCGCCGCGGTCCGGCGCAGCCAGGTCCGCACCGTCGACCGTTCCGAGAAGATCCGTACGTACAACTTCCCGGAGAACCGCATCTCGGACCACCGGGTCGGCTTCAAGGCGTACAACCTGGACCAGGTCTTGGACGGCGAGCTCGACGCGGTGATCCAGGCCTGCGTCGACGCGGACGCGGCCGCCAAGCTCGCGGCCGCGTAAGCCCCCGTACCCGCACAACGCTCAGCCACGGAGGACCAGCGTGAACCTGCTGCTCGCAGAGGTGGCCCAGGCCACCCAGCGGCTGGCCGACGCCGGCGTGCCATCGCCGCGCAATGACGCGGAGGAGCTCGCCGCGTTCGTGCACGGCGTCAAGCGGGGCGAGCTGCACTCCGTCAAGGACGCGGACTTCGACGCCCGCTACTGGGAGGTCATCGCCCGCCGCGAGGCCCGCGAGCCGCTCCAGCACATCACGGGGCGCGCGTACTTCCGCTATCTGGAGCTCCAGGTCGGCCCCGGCGTGTTCGTGCCCCGCCCCGAGACCGAGTCGGTCGTCGGCTGGGCCATAGACGCCGTACGGGCCATGGACGTCGTCGAGCCGCTGATCGTGGACCTGTGCACCGGCTCGGGCGCCATCGCGCTCGCCCTGGCGCAGGAGGTGCCGCGTTCGCGGGTGCACGCCGTGGAGCTGTCCGAGGACGCCCTGGAGTGGACCCGCAAGAACGTCGAGGGGTCCAGGGTCGACCTGCGCCAGGGCGACGCCCGCACGGCCTTCCCCGACCTCGACGGCCAGGTCGACCTCGTCATCTCCAACCCGCCGTACATCCCGCTGACCGAGTGGGAGTACGTCGCTCCCGAGGCCCGGGACTACGACCCGGACCTGGCGCTGTTCTCGGGCGAGGACGGCCTCGACCTCATCCGTGGTCTGGAACGCACCGCGCACCGGCTGCTGCGCCCCGGCGGCGTCGTCGTCATCGAGCACGCCGACACCCAGGGCGGCCAGGTGCCGTGGATCTTCACCGAGGAGCGGGGCTGGGCCGACGCGGCCGACCACCCGGACCTCAACAACCGCCCGCGCTTCGCGACCGCACGCAAGGCACTGCCGTGAGCGCGCCCCAGCATCTCTTCCCTCAGCAGGACGTGTACGAGGAGGCCCTCTAGACATGGCACGGCGATACGACACCAACGACGCGACCGACCGCGCGACGGGTCTGCGCGAGGCCGCGTCCGCCGTCCGCCGTGGCGAACTCGTGGTGCTGCCGACCGACACCGTGTACGGCATCGGCGCCGACGCGTTCTCCTCGGAGGCCGTGAGCGACCTGCTCCAGGCCAAGGGCCGCGGCCGCAACATGCCCACGCCCGTCCTGATCGGCTCCCCGAACACCCTGCACGGCCTTGTCACGGACTTCTCCGAGATGGCCTGGGAGCTGGTCGACGCGTTCTGGCCGGGCGCGCTCACGCTCGTCGCACGGCACCAGCCGTCGCTGCAGTGGGACCTCGGGGACACCCGTGGCACCGTCGCCGTGCGCATGCCCCTGCACCCGGTCGCCATCGAGCTGCTGACGGAGGTCGGCCCGATGGCCGTCTCCTCCGCCAACCTCACCGGCCACCCGGCACCGGAGACGTGTGACGCCGCGCAGGAGATGCTCGGCGACTCGGTCTCCGTGTACCTCGACGGCGGTCCCACGCCCGGCAACGTCCCCTCGTCGATCGTGGACGTCACCGGCAAGGTGCCGGTGCTGCTGCGCCAGGGCGCACTGTCGGCGGAGGAGCTGCGCAAGGTCGTACCCGACCTCGAGGTGGCGAATTGACACCGCCCGACGCGGGGCGTGGCATAGGCAGCGGGGGAGGGACGGGAGGCCTGGCGGAGCCAGGTCTTCCGGATGACACCTTCCGCATCCTCCACGTCAGCACCGGCAACGTGTGCCGCTCGCCGATCACCGAGCGGCTGACCCGGCACTTTCTCGCGGACCGGCTGGGCTGCCCCGCGCCCGGCCTCATCGCGGGCAGCGTCATGGGCGGCCTCATCGTTGAGAGCGCGGGCACCTGGGGCCACGAGGGTGCCCCCATGGAGGCGAACGCGGAGGCGGTCCTCGCGGACTTCGGCGCGGACGCGTCCGGCTTCGTCGGCCGGGAACTCCTGGACGAGCACGTCATCCGGGCCGACCTGGTCCTCACCGCGACCCGTGACCACCGGGCCCAGGTGATCTCCATGGGCCACTCGGCGGGCCTGCGCACCTTCACGCTGAAGGAGTTCACCCGTCTCGTACGGGCGATAGACCCCGCCACGCTGCCTCCGCTGGAGGACGGCATGGTGGACCGCGCCCGCGCCCTGGTGCGGGCCGCCGCGGCCCTGCGCGGCTGGTTGCTGGCGCCGACCGCGGAGGCCGACGAGGTGTTCGACCCGTACGGCGCGCCGCTGACGTTCTTCCGCTCGATCGGGGACGAGATCCACCAGGCCCTGGACCCGGTGGTGACCGCACTGACGGGAGTGCCCGCACGGGCCTGACACGGCGCCCGTGACAGCGTTGGCGGTGCCGTCCGCCGGGTGGCTCGGCGAAACGCGGCGCCCGGGCGCCACAAGGGGCACGGGCCTACATTGGACGTACACCCCGACGCCTGGATCCCCGGAGACCACCATGGCGGTCACCCACACCCTCGAGACCGACGTACTGCGCCGGCAGGATCCCGATATGGCCGAGATCCTCCTCGGGGAACTCGCCCGGCAGTCGACGACGCTGCAGCTCATCGCCGCCGAGAACTTCACCTCCCCGGCAGTGCTCGCCGCCCTCGGCTCCCCGCTCGCCAACAAGTACGCCGAGGGGTACCCGGGGGCCCGGTACCACGGCGGCTGCGAGCTGGTCGACGTCGCCGAGCGCATCGCCGTGGAGCGGGCCAAGGCGCTGTTCCGGGCCGAGCACGCCAATGTGCAGTCGCACTCGGGATCGTCCGCGGTGCTCGCCGCGTACGCTGCCCTGCTCAGGCCCGGCGACACCGTGCTCGCCCTCGGACTGCCGCACGGCGGCCATCTCACCCACGGCTCGCCCGCGAACTTCTCCGGCCGCTGGTTCGACTTCGTCGGCTACGGCGTCGAGGCGGAGTCCGGGCTGATGGACCATGTGCAGGTGCGCACCCTGGCCCGTACGCACCGTCCGAAGGCCATCGTGTGCGGGTCCATCTCCTATCCGCGCCATGTCGACTACGCCTTCTTCCGGGAGGTCGCCGACGAGGTCGGGGCGTATCTGATCGCCGACGCCGCGCATCCGATCGGGCTCGTCGCCGGGGGAGCGGCACCGAGCCCGGTGCCGTTCGCCGACGTCGTCTGCGCCACCACCCACAAGGTGCTGCGCGGCCCGCGCGGCGGCATGCTCCTGTGCGGCAGCGAACTGGCCGAACGGGTGGACCGGGCCGTCTTCCCGTTCACCCAGGGCGGCGCCCAGATGAACAGCATCGCCGCGAAGGCCGTCGCGTTCGGGGAGGCGGCGACCCCGGACTTCGGGGTCTACGCCCACCAGGTGGTGGCCAACGCCCGGATGCTCGCGGCGGCCCTGGCCGCCGAGGGGCTGCATGTGACCACCGGCGGCACCGACACCCATCTGCTGACCGTCGACCCCGCCCCGCTGGGCGTGGAGGGCCACACCGCCCGCGGACTGCTCGCGGCGGCCGGTATGGTCCTCGACACCTGTGCGCTGCCCCACGGCGACGTCCGGGGGCTGCGCCTGGGCACCGCCGCGGTCACCACGCAGGGCATGCGCGAGACGGAGATGGCGCGGATCGCCGCTCTCTTCGGCGCCGTGCTGCGCGAGGAGACGGAGCCCAAGCGGGCGCGTGAAGAAGTGCGGGAGCTCACCGGCGGATTTCCGCCGTATCCCGGCCGTTGAGGGGTACACGCAGCGGAGTACACAGCCACGCGTGCAACCATCGTGGCTACCCGTGAGTCCTCAACCGTATGCACGCGAAGCTAGGCTGTGGGGCTGAGGACGTCCAGCGAGATCTGTGGGGAAGCCCGTGCGTGAATACCTGCTGACGCTCTGCATCACGGCCGCGGTGACGTATCTGCTCACAGGGCCGGTACGTAAGTTCGCGATCGTGGCCGGAGCCATGCCGGAGATCCGGGCCCGGGACGTGCACCGGGAACCGACTCCCCGGCTCGGCGGTATCGCCATGTTCTTCGGGCTGTGCGCGGGTCTGCTGGTCGCCGACCACCTCAAGAACCTCAACGAGGTCTTCGCCAAGTCGAACGAGCCCCGGGCGCTGCTGTCCGGTGCCGCGCTCATCTGGCTGATCGGCGTGCTGGACGACAAGTTCGAGATCGACGCCCTGATCAAGCTGGGCGGCCAGATGATCGCCGCGGGCGTCATGGTCATGCAGGGTCTGACGATCCTGTGGCTGCCCGTGCCGGGCGTCGGCCTGGTCGCGCTCACGCAGTGGCAGGGCACCCTGCTGACGGTGGCGCTGGTCGTCATCACGATCAACGCGGTGAACTTCGTCGATGGCCTCGACGGCCTCGCCGCCGGCATGGTGTGCATCGCGGCCGCCGCGTTCTTCATGTACGCGTACCGCATCTGGTACGGCTACGGCCTGGAGGCGGCCGCCCCCGCGACCCTGTTCGCGGCCGTCCTGATGGGCATGTGCCTGGGCTTCCTGCCGCACAACATGCACCCGGCGCGGATCTTCATGGGCGACTCGGGCTCGATGCTGATCGGGCTGGTGCTCGCGGCCGGTGCGATCTCGGTCACCGGCCAGGTGGACCCGGACGCGATGAACCTCTTCTCCGGTTCCGAGCGGGCGACGGTGCACCAGACGGTCCCGGTCTACATCCCGCTGCTGCTGCCGCTGACGATCATCGCCGTCCCGGTCGCCGACTTCTTCCTGGCGATCGTGCGCCGCACCTGGCGCGGCCAGTCGCCGTTCGCCGCGGACCGGGGCCATCTGCACCACCGGCTGCTGGACATCGGGCACTCGCACAGCCGGGCCGTGCTGATCATGTACTTCTGGGCGGCGATCATCTCCTTCGGCGCCCTGGCCTACTCCGTCAACTCGGCGTCCATGTGGATCGTGCTCGGCATCATGGCGCTGAGCGCGGTGGGCCTGGTGCTGCTCCTGCTGCCGAGGTTCACCCCGCGCGCCCCGCGCTGGGCCGAGGCGTTCGTGCCGCCGCGCTACCGCCGCAGGCGCGGCGCCGTGGCCGGGCCGATGGCGGCCGGGGCCGGCGGGGAGGGTCTGGAGGGCCTGGAGCCGGTGAACGGGGTCGCCGTGGCCGTGGAGACGCGTCGCACGCCCGTCGCCGCAGGAGCCAGGACGGTCAACGGAGCCACCGCGCTGGGCGCCCGGTCGCGTCCGGAGCGGCGCGAAGCCGAGTCGTCACGCTGATACGCAAAGTAAGAATCTGACGAGTGCGTTGCCAACTCGTGGGGGTATATAGCACCCCAATACCAGACAACTGGGTGCTCCGCGCGCACAGACGCGCAGCTCCACTCTCATGTGTGACGGTGGGCACACCCCTTGGTAAAGACCACATCAAATAGTTTGTGATACGGTTCACGAGAAGCCCCGGGATAGAGCCGGAGGGCCCTCCGTGGAGGACCCTCTGCGTGAGGTCCCCACTCGCCCCGGGACTACGCTCGTCCATGACGACACCCTGCCCCCTTCAGTAAGCGGAGTTGCCGCCATGCCGTCCAATGACGCCCGGAACCTTCTGCGGATCGCTGTGCCCACAGCGGCCGTCGGCGTAGTCGCCGTCGCCGTGAGTGGCGTGGTCGCAGGGGGCAAGGGAGCGCTCGGTGCGGCCGTCGGCACGCTGCTCGCCCTCGTCTTCATGGGGGTCGGGCTCTACGTACTGCAGTGGACGGCAAAAACGCTCCCGCAGTTGTTCCAGGCCATGGGGCTGATGCTCTACGTCGCTCAGCTCCTGCTGCTCCTGATCTTCGTGGCTCTCTTCAAGGGCACCTCTCTCTTCGATCCGAAGACGTTCGCGCTCGCACTTGTGATCGCGACGGTCGTGTGGATGGCGGCGCAGGCACGCGCGCATATGAAGGCCAAGATCTTCTACATCGACCCGGACTCCGAGAAGAGCGAGAAGCCCGAGAAGACAGGGTCCACGCCGTGAGGGGTAGGGCCGGGATAAAGACGCGTGAGAGATCCTGCTATCGTCCGGTGCCAACTGCGGCATCGCGGGCGCGGGCATCTGAGCTGACGCCTGCTCAATCGCGAGGCTTGGTGCCCCCCAGCCGCCCCCACATCCGTAACACCAGTCCGGTGCCGATCCGCGGCTGCGCGCCGCGCCGACACAACGAGGTTGCCGTACCCATGCGTCACGCCGAAGGAGCCCGCGGTGAGTGCTGACCAGACCCAGCTCGCCTTTGACTGGAGCTGCCGCATCCTGTCCGACAACGGGTGTGGCTTTCCGGCACCGGGCCTGAACTCCTTCCTCTTCAAGCCCCTGTTCACGGCGGGCGGCTTCGAGTTCAACAAGGTGATGCTGCTCGCGCTGATCACCACCGTGTTGGTCGTCGCGTTCTTCTGGGCGGCCTTCGGCAACGCCAAGGTCGTCCCGGGCAAGCTCCAGATGGTGGCCGAGGCCGGCTACGACTTCGTGCGCCGGGGGATCGTCTACGAGACGCTCGGCAAGCGCGAGGGCGAGAAGTACGTCCCGTTCATGGTCTCGCTGTTCTTCTTCGTCTGGATCATGAACGTCTGGTCGGTGATCCCGCTGGCCCAGTTCCCGGTCTCCTCGGTGATCGCCTTCCCGATGGTGCTCGCCGCGATCGTCTGGATCATGTGGGTCTCGCTGACCTTCAAGCGCCACGGCTTCGTCGGCTTCTTCAAGAACATCACCGGCTACGACAAGTCGCTCGGCGCGGTCCTGCCGCTCGTCATGGTCATCGAGTTCTTCTCGAACCTGCTGGTCCGCCCGTTCACGCACGCGGTGCGACTGTTCGCCAACATGTTCGCCGGTCACCTGATGCTGGTGATGTTCACCGTCGCCTCCTGGTACCTGCTGAACAGCTACATGATCCCGGCCGCCGGCGTCTCCTTCGTGATGACCATCGCCATGATCATCTTCGAACTCTTCATCCAGGCCGTCCAGGCGTACGTCTTCGTGCTCCTTGCCTGCTCCTACATTCAGGGCGCTCTCGCCGAGCAGCACTGAGTCGAACCACCTGCCCGCACACCCCCAGACGTCCGGTGGCCAACCCCCACCGGTCCATGAAAGAGAAGGAAGAACCGGCATGTCCGCTCTTGAGACCCTCGCCGCCACCGCTGGTGTCCACGGCTCCGTCGGCTCGATCGGCTACGGCCTCGCTGCGATCGGCCCCGGCATCGGCGTCGGCATCATCTTCGGCAACGGTACCCAGGCCCTGGCTCGCCAGCCCGAGGCCGCCGGTCTGATCCGCGCCAACCAGATCCTGGGCTTCGCCTTCTGTGAGGCGCTCGCCCTCATCGGCATCGTTATGCCGTTCGTGTTCGGTAAGTAATCACTTCTTACTGACACGAATCGACGAAAGGCACTGATGTGATCGCCAACCTGGTGCAGCTGGCGGCCGCGGAGACCGAGCAGAACCCGCTCGTCCCGGCCGGTCCCGAGCTGCTCATCGGCACCATCGCCTTCGCCATCGTGTTCTTCTTCTTCTGGAAGAAGCTGCTTCCGAACATCAACAAGGTTCTGGAGGAGCGGCGCGCGGCGATCGAAGGCGGTATCGAAGAGGCCGACGCCATGAAGGTCGAGGCCCAGAGCGTGCTCGAGCAGTACAAGGCTCAGCTCGCCGAAGCCCGGCACGAGGCCGCGCGGCTGCGCCAGGAGGCGCAGGAGCAGGGCGCCACGCTCATCGCCGAGATGCGCGCGGAAGGCCAGCGGCAGCGCGAGGAGATCATCGCCGCCGGTCACACGCAGATCGAGGCCGACCGCAAGGCCGCCGCGCAGACGCTGCGGCAGGACGTCGGCACGCTGGCCACCGAGCTGGCGGGCAAGCTGGTCGGCGAGTCCCTCGAGGACCACGCCCGGCAGAGCCGTGTGATCGACCGCTTCCTCGACGGGCTCGACGAGGCCGCTTCGAAGGCTGAGGCCGCGCGATGAACGGAGCGAGCCGCGAGGCCCTGGCTGCCGCACGTGAGCGTCTCGACGCGCTGACGGACGCCACGTCCGTGGACGCGGCGCAGCTCGCCGACGAGCTGGCCGCCGTCACCGCGCTGCTCGACCGCGAGGCCGGTCTGCGCCGGGTCCTCACCGACCCGGCGCGGTCCGCCGAGGCCAAGGCCGAGCTGGTCCAGCGTCTGCTGGGCAGCCAGGTCAGCGGACCGGTCGTGGACCTGCTCGCCGGCATGGCGCGCTCGCGCTGGTCGCAGCCGCGTGACCTGGTCGACGCGCTGGAGGAGCTGGCGAACCTCGCCGACCTCACCGGCGCCGAGAAGGCGGGCGCGCTGGACGACGTCGAGGACGAGCTGTTCCGCTTCGGCCGGATCATCTCCTCCAACACGGAGCTGCGCGCCGCGCTCACGGACCGTGCGGCCGGCATCACGGCCAAGACCGAGCTGCTGCACCGGCTGCTCGGCGGCCGGGCGAACGTGACCACCGAGCGTCTTGTGCAGCGCCTTGTGACCGCGCCGCGGGGACGTAGCCTGGAGACGGGAATCGAGTCCCTGTCCAAGCTGGCGGCCGAGCGCCGCAACCGGATGGTCGCCGTCGTCACCTCGGCGGTCCCGCTGAGCGACACGCAGAAGCAGCGCCTCGGCGCCGCACTGGCCAAGCTCTACGGCCGCCAGATGCACCTCAACCTGGACGTGGACCCCGAGGTCGTCGGCGGGATGCGGGTGCAGGTCGGTGACGAGGTGATCAACGGGTCGGTCGCGGACCGGCTTGAGGACGCCCGCCGTCGCATGGCGAGCTAGCAGCAACTCCATACGCAGTACTACGGCCCGCGTTGGGCCGTGCAGAGGATTCCTGGGGGTCGCCCCCAGACCCCCACAGAAACTTCGGGCCCAACAAGGAGAGCAGGGAACCCAGATGGCGGAGCTCACGATCCGGCCGGAGGAGATCCGGGACGCGCTGGAGAACTTTGTCCAGTCGTACAAGCCGGACGCGGCCTCGCGCGAGGAGGTCGGTACGGTCACCCTTGCCGGCGACGGCATCGCGAAGGTCGAGGGCCTGCCCTCGGCCATGGCCAACGAACTGCTGAAGTTCGAGGACGGCACCCTCGGCCTCGCCCTCAACCTCGAGGAGCGCGAGATCGGTGCCATCGTCCTCGGTGAGTTCAGCGGCATCGAGGAGGGCCAGCCGGTGCACCGCACCGGCGAGGTGCTCTCGGTCGCGGTCGGCGAGGGCTACCTCGGCCGTGTCGTCGACCCGCTCGGCAACCCGATCGACGGCCTCGGCGAGATCGAGACGTCCGGCCGCCGCGCCCTCGAGCTGCAGGCCCCCACGGTCATGCAGCGCAAGTCGGTGCACGAGCCGATGGAGACCGGCTACAAGGCCGTCGACGCGATGACCCCGGTCGGCCGCGGTCAGCGTCAGCTGATCATCGGTGACCGCCAGACCGGCAAGACCGCCCTGGCCGTCGACACGATCATCAACCAGCGTGACAACTGGCGCACCGGCGACCCGAAGAAGCAGGTCCGCTGCATCTACGTCGCCATCGGCCAGAAGGGCTCCACCATCGCGTCCGTGCGCGGTGCCCTGGAGGACGCCGGCGCGCTCGAGTACACGACCATCGTCGCCGCTCCGGCGTCCGACCCGGCCGGCTTCAAGTACCTCGCGCCGTACACCGGTTCGGCCATCGGCCAGCAGTGGATGTACGAGGGCAAGCACGTCCTCATCATCTTCGACGACCTCTCGAAGCAGGCCGACGCCTACCGCGCCGTGTCCCTGCTGCTGCGCCGCCCGCCGGGCCGCGAGGCCTACCCGGGTGACGTCTTCTACCTGCACTCCCGTCTGCTGGAGCGCTGCGCCAAGCTCTCCGACGACATGGGTGCCGGCTCGATGACCGGTCTGCCGATCGTCGAGACCAAGGCCAACGACGTCTCGGCGTTCATCCCGACCAACGTCATCTCCATCACCGACGGCCAGTGCTTCCTGGAGTCCGACCTGTTCAACGCCGGCCAGCGCCCGGCTCTGAACGTCGGTATCTCGGTCTCGCGTGTCGGTGGCTCCGCCCAGCACAAGGCGATGCGCCAGGTCTCCGGCCGTCTGCGCGTGGACCTCGCCCAGTTCCGTGAGCTGGAGGCGTTCGCCGCCTTCGGTTCCGACCTGGACGCCGCGTCGAAGGCGCAGCTGGAGCGCGGTCAGCGCATGGTCGAGCTGCTGAAGCAGGCGCAGTACCAGCCGATGGCCACCGAGGACCAGGTCGTCTCGATCTGGGCCGGCACCAACGGCCGTATGGACGACGTTCCGGTCGTCGACATCCGCCGCTTCGAGCGTGAGCTCCTGGACTTCCTGCACCGGAAGTACCAGGGCCTCATGACCTCCATCAAGGAGGGCGCGAAGATGTCGGACGACACCATCCAGGCGATCGACGACGCCGTCGCCGAGTTCAAGAAGCAGTTCGAGACCTCGGACGGCAAGCTGCTCGGCGAGGACGTTCCTGCCGCTGCCGCCAAGTGACGTAAGGAAGGGACCTGACTCATGGGAGCCCAGCTCCGGGTCTACAAGCGTCGCATCCGATCCGTCAGCGCGACCAAGAAGATCACGAAGGCGATGGAGATGATCGCCGCCTCGCGCGTCGTCAAGGCGCAGCGCAAGGTGGCGGCCTCCACGCCGTACGCGACCGAGCTCACCCGCGCGGTCACGGCGGTGGGTACCGGCTCGAACACCAAGCACCCGCTGACCACGCAGGCCGAGACGGTGACCCGGTCCGCGGTGCTGCTCCTGACGAGCGACCGCGGTCTGGCCGGTGCCTTCAACTCCAACGCGATCAAGGCGGCGGAGCAGCTGACCGAGCGGCTGGAGCGCGAGGGCAAGCAGGTCGACACGTACATCGTCGGCCGTCGCGGTGTCGCCCACTACAACTTCCGTGAGCGCAGGATCGCGGAGTCGTGGACGGGCTTCACGGACGAGCCGACGTACGCGGACGCCAAGAAGGTCGCGGCGCCGCTGATCGAGGCCATCGAGAAGGAGACGGCGGACGGCGGCGTGGACGAACTCCACATCGTCTACACCGAGTTCGTCTCGATGATGACGCAGACGGCGGTCGACGCCCGCCTGCTGCCGCTCAGCCTCGAAGAGGTGGCGGAGGAAGCGCCCAAGGGCGAGATCCTGCCGCTCTACGAGTTCGAGCCGTCGGCGGAGGACGTCCTCGACGCCCTGCTGCCGCGCTATGTGGAGAGCCGTATCTACAACGCGCTGCTCCAGTCGGCTGCTTCGAAGCACGCCGCCACGCGGCGCGCGATGAAGTCGGCCACCGACAACGCCGGGGATCTCATCGAGAACCTCACCCGGCTTGCCAACGCGGCCCGCCAGGCCGAAATCACCCAGGAAATCAGCGAGATCGTCGGTGGCGCGAGCGCCCTGGCCGACGCGACCGCGGGGAGTGACTGAACATGACCACCACTGTTGAGACGGCCACGGCGACGGGCCGCGTCGCGCGGGTCATCGGCCCGGTCGTCGACGTGGAGTTCCCCGTCGACGCGATGCCGGACATGTACAACGCCCTTCATGTCGAGGTGGCCGACCCGGCCAACGCCGGCCAGAAGAAGACGCTGACCCTCGAGGTCGCCCAGCACCTGGGCGACGGCCTGGTCCGCGCGATCTCGATGCAGCCCACCGACGGTCTGGTCCGCCAGGCCACGGTCACCGACACCGGCGACGGCATCACCGTCCCGGTCGGCGACTTCACCAAGGGCAAGGTGTTCAACACCATCGGTGACGTCCTGAACGTGGACGAGAAGTACGAGGGCGAGCGCTGGTCCATCCACCGCAAGGCCCCGAACTTCGACCAGCTCGAGTCCAAGACCGAGATGTTCGAGACCGGCGTCAAGGTCATCGACCTGCTGACCCCGTACGTCAAGGGCGGCAAGATCGGTCTGTTCGGCGGTGCCGGTGTCGGCAAGACGGTGCTCATCCAGGAGATGATCTACCGTGTCGCCAACAACCACGACGGTGTCTCCGTGTTCGCCGGTGTCGGTGAGCGCACCCGTGAGGGCAACGACCTGATCGAGGAGATGTCCGACTCGGGCGTCATCGACAAGACCGCCTTGGTCTTCGGCCAGATGGACGAGCCCCCGGGCACCCGTCTGCGCGTGGCCCTCGCGGGCCTGACGATGGCGGAGTACTTCCGCGACGTCCAGAAGCAGGACGTGCTGTTCTTCATCGACAACATCTTCCGCTTCACGCAGGCCGGCTCCGAGGTCTCCACGCTGCTCGGCCGTATGCCGTCCGCGGTGGGTTACCAGCCGAACCTGGCCGACGAGATGGGTCTCCTCCAGGAGCGCATCACCTCGACCCGCGGTCACTCGATCACCTCGATGCAGGCGATCTACGTCCCCGCCGACGACCTGACCGACCCGGCCCCGGCCACCACCTTCGCCCACCTCGACGCGACGACGGTGCTCTCCCGTCCGATCTCGGAGAAGGGCATCTACCCGGCCGTGGATCCGCTGGACTCCACGTCCCGCATCCTGGACCCGCGCTACATCGCCCAGGACCACTACGACGCCGCCATGCGCGTCAAGACGGTTCTGCAGAAGTACAAGGACCTCCAGGACATCATCGCGATCCTCGGTATCGACGAGCTCGGCGAGGAGGACAAGCTCGTCGTCCACCGTGCCCGTCGCGTGGAGCGCTTCCTGTCCCAGAACACCCACGTCGCCAAGCAGTTCACCGGCGTCGACGGGTCGGACGTCCCGCTGGACGAGTCGATCGCGGCCTTCAACGCGATCATCGACGGCGAGTACGACCACTTCCCGGAGCAGGCGTTCTTCATGTGCGGTGGTATCGACGACCTGAAGAAGAACGCGAAGGAGCTGGGCGTCTCCTGACCCCGCGCTCGTGACAGAGGGGGACGAGACCGACCCGGACCCCGGGCCGCGTCCCGTCCCCCTCCGTACGCCTACTAGAATTCATCCCAACACCCGGCAGTACCGCCGGGTGGTGACCCGAGGAGCCTCTCTTGGCTGCTGAGCTGCACGTCGAGCTGGTCGCCGCCGACCGCCAGGTCTGGTCCGGCGAGGCCACCCTGGTCGTCGCGCGCACCACGTCCGGCGACATCGGCGTCATGCCCGGTCACCAGCCGCTGCTCGGTGTGCTGGAGTCGGGCCCGGTGACCATCCGTACGAGTGATGGTGGAACGGTCGTCGCCGCGGTGCACGGCGGTTTCATCTCGTTCGCGGACAACAAGCTCTCCCTGCTGGCCGAGATCGCCGAGCTGTCGGACGAGATCGACGTTCAGCGCGCGGAGCGGGCCCTGGAGCGGGCGAAGACGGAGGCCGACGCCTCCGCCGAGCGCCGCGCGGAGGTCCGACTGCGTGCGGTGTCGGGGCACTGACACAGCACACTGTGTAAAGACATGACTCAGCCGCGGCTGGGACCGGAGCGATCCGGCCCCAGTCGCGGCTGAGGCGAATCCGGGTGTTTTTTCCGTTCCGTTACCTAGGAGACGAGGAGGTCGGTGTCGATGGTCCTCGCTCTGAGTGCGTGCGGATTGGTCGTGGCACTCGTGCTGGTGGGGCTGTTCGTCTTCGGCCTCAGACGTCGCATCATCCAGCGCTCCGGCGGCACCTTCGACTGCAGCCTGCGATGGAACGTCCCGGAGGAGACCGACACCAGCGGCAAGGGCTGGGGCTACGGCATCGCCCGCTACAACGGTGACCGCGTCGAATGGTTCCGGGTCTTCTCCTATGCGCCGCGCCCGCGCCGGGTCCTGGAGCGCTCGGCGATCGAGGTGGCCGGCCGGCGCGCACCCGAGGGCGAGGAGGAGCTGGCGCTGCTCTCCGACGCGGTGATCCTAGCCTGCCACCACCGGGGCACCCGTCTGGAACTGGCGATGAGCGACGACGCGCTGACCGGGTTCCTGGCGTGGCTGGAAGCCGCGCCTCCCGGCCAACGAGTGAACGTGGCGTAACCGCGTTCACTCGTTGGGTGGGCTCCCCCGGACGAAGCCGGGGGAGCGTCAGTGGCCTGAATCCTTCGAAAAGGGTTACGACAGGCCGTTGCTCAGGGCGCTCACCAGCTCACCGTTGCTGGTGTCACCGCTGAACTCCCAGAAGAAGGCGCCGCCCAGGCCCTGGGACTTGGCCCAGGCCATCTTGGAGCCGATGGTGGCCGGGGTGTCGTAGGACCACCAGTTGCTGCCGCAGTGGGCGTACGCCGTGCCCGCGACGGTGCCGGTGGCGGGGCAGGACGTCTTGAGGACCTTGTAGTCCTCGATGCCCTGCTCATAGGTGCCGGCCGCCGGGCCCGTGGCCGTGCCGCCCGGGGCGTCCTGGGTGACGCCGGTCCAGCCGCGGCCGTAGAAGCCGATGCCGACCAGTAGCTTGCTCGCGGGCACACCGGCCGCCTTGTACTTGGCGATGGCGTCGGCCGTGGTGAACCCGGCGTGCGGGATGCCGCTGTACGAGGTGAGCGGGGAGTGCGGGGCCGTGGGGCCCTGCGCGTCCCAGGCGCCGAAGAAGTCGTACGTCATCACGTTGTACCAGTTGATGTACTGCGAGGCCCCGGCGTAGTCGGCCGCCTCGATCTTGCCGCCGGCGGAGCCGTCGGCGGTGACCGCCGCGGTGACCAGGGCGGAGGAGCCGAACTTGGCGCGCAGCGCGGCCATCACGTTCTTGAAGGCCGCGGCCCCGCTGGTGTCACAGGACAGACCGCAGGCGTTCGGGTACTCCCAGTCGATGTCGATGCCGTCGAAGACATCGGCCCAGCGCGGGTCGTGCACCAGGTCGTAGCAGGACTGGGCGAAGCCCGCCGGGTCCTTGGCGGCGTCCGCGAAGCCGCCGGACCAGGTCCAGCCGCCGAAGGACCACAGCACCTTGAGGTTCGGGTACTTCGCCTTCAGCTCGCGCAGCTGGTTGAAGTTGCCGCGCAGGGGCTGGTCCCAGGTGTCGGCGAGACCGCTGACGGACTGGTCGGCGGTGAACGCCTTGTCGTAGTCGGCGTAGGAGTCGCCGATCGCGCACTTGCCGCCGGTGACATTGCCGAAGGCGTAGTTGATGTGGGTGATCTTCGCGGCGGAACCGGACGTCACCAGGTTCTTGACGTTGTAGTTGCGGCCGTAGATGCCCCACTCGGTGAAGTAGCCGAGCTTGACCGCGGAGCCCGTCGGGGGCGGGTTGGTGCCGCCGCCGGTGGTGTGCACGGAGACCGCGCCGCTGACCGGTCCGGTCTGGTCGGCGGTGTCCCGGGCCTGGACGGTGTACGCGTAGTCGGTGCCGGCGGTCAGACCGGTGTCCGTGTACGAGGTCGTCGTCACGGTGGCGACCTTGGTGCCGTCGCGCAGCACGTCGTAGTTCTTGACGCCCTTGTCGTCCGTGGCCGCCGCCCACGACAGCTTCACGGAGGTGTCGGTCACGCCGGACGCGGTGGGGGTGCCCGGTGCGGAGGGCGGGTTGTCGCCGGGGAGGGTGCCGCCGTCACAACTTCCGCCGTTCAGCTTGCAGTTGGCGGGGGCGCCGGGACCCGCGCCGTTGAAGCCGAAGGAGACGGAGGCGCCCGGGGCGAGGGTGCCGTTGTAGGACTTGTTCTTGGCGGTCCAGTGGGTGCCGGAGCTGGTGACGTCCGCGTCCCAGGCGGAGGTCACGGACGTACCGGAGGGAAAGTCCCACTCGATGGTCCATGCGCTGATCGTGCTGGTCCCGGTGTTCTTGACGGTCCACTTGCCCTCGAAGCCGGTGCCCCAGTCCTGGGTCTTGGCGTAGGTGGCGGTGGCCGACGCGGCGTCCGCCGCGGCCGGGGCGGGGCTTGCGAGGCCGACCAGTCCGGCCAGCGGGAGCAACAGGGTTGCGAACCCTGCCGCGGCTCGGTGTCTGAAGCGCATCCGCGCCTCCTTATGTCGATGTGCGCCAGGGGCGCCACAGCGGGAGTCGTGGGCATGACTGAGCCTCCAGCCCACGGTGCGGCGAGAATAGAAAGGTCTGGACCATAGGTCAATAGGTCTGGACCAGTGCCCCAGGTGGAGTGCTAGATCCCCAACTCCTGGGCGAGGACGGCCGCTTGGACCCGGCTGCGCAACCGGAGCTTGTGCAGGAGACGGCTCACATGGGTCTTCACGGTGGCCTCCGCCATGTCGAGCCGCGTGGCGATCTCCGCGTTGGACAGCCCCTCGCCCAGACACGACAGCACCTCCCGCTCGCGGCGGGTGAGCGTGTCCAGCACGGCCGCGTCGGCCCGCGGTTCCCGGACCGGCCCCGCGGCGAACTCCGCGATCAGCCGCCGGGTCACGGCCGGCGCGATCAGCCCCTCCCCGCGTGCCACCGTGCGGACCGCCTCCACCAGATCCGCGGCCTCCGCGTTCTTCAGCAGGAACCCGGCGGCCCCGGCCCGCAGCGCCCCGAACACATACGCGTCGAGGTCGAAGGTGGTCAGCACCAGGACGTCGGCGAGCCCCTCACCGACCACCTGCCGGGTCGCCGACACCCCGTCCAGGCGCGGCATCTGCACATCCATCAGCACCAGATCCGGCCGCAGCTCCCGGGCGAGCGCCACCGCCTCCTCGCCGTCCGCCGCCTCCCCGACCACCTCGATGCCGGGGGCGGCGCGCAGGATCAGCACCAGCCCGGCGCGCACGGCGGACTGGTCCTCGGCGACGAGCACACGGATCACGAGGGGTCTCCTTGGGTGAGGGGCAGGACGGCGCGCACGGACCACCGCGCCCCGTCCGGACCGGCGTCGAACGTACCGCCGAGCAGCGTGGCCCGCTCCCGCATCCCGACCAGCCCGGAGCCGGAGCCCGGGGCGCGCGGCCCGTCCGGGCGGCCGTAGGGACTGGTCACCCGGACGGCGAGGGCGTCGTCGTCCTGGGTGAGGCACACCGTGACACGGCCAGGTCCGGCGTGCTTGAGGGCGTTGGTCAGCGACTCCTGCACGATCCGGTACGCGGCCAGCTCCACCGGCGCGGGCACCTGACCGCACCGCGCGTCGAGCGTGACGTCGAGCCCGTTCGTGCGCGCGCTCTCCACCATGGCGCCGACGCCGTCGAGGGTGGGGGTCGCGGCCGGTGCCCTCTCGTCCGCGCGCAGGATGCCGATCAGCTGCCGCATCTCGGCGAGCCCCGCCACGCTGTTCTCCCGAATGACGCCGAGCGCCTCCCGGGAGGTCTCCGGGTCGTCGAGGGAGAGCGCCGCCGTGGAGTGGATGGCGATCGCCGAGAGGTGGTTGGCGACCATGTCGTGCAACTCCCGGGCCACCCGCGCCCGTTCGTCGACGACCGCTTGGGCCCGGTCCATCTCGGCGAGCAGCGCTGTCTGTTCGGCGCGCAGCCGGGCGGCCTCGGCGGCGTCGCGGTGGTCGCGCACCACCCAGCCGGTGGCGGCGGGCGCGAGGGTGACCACCCCGACCCCGACGCCGATCAGCAGCCCCCGCGGGTCGCGCCACAGGGCCAGCGGCAGGACCCCGCCGATCACCGTGAGCAGCCCGGTGATCCAGGGCAGCCGCCGGGCGGAGGCCGGGGTGCCGTAGAGGACGGCCGCGTACATCAGATCCGTGAACATCACGACGGTGGCCACGTTCCCCCGGGTCACCGTGTCGGCGCACACCGCGGCCGTGCCGATCAGCAGGGCGGCCTTCGGGCGGGTGCGGCGCAGCAGTTCGCAGCCGGCCGTGACGACGAGCGGCACCAGCAGCACCCACCACGCCGGCCACAGCACCACCGGGTCGGAGAGCACGCGGGGGCTGAGCCCGAGCCCCCACAGCAGCAGTCCGCCGGACAGCCCGCCCACCGCGATCCGCACATCGTCACGGTGGGGGTGGGGGAGTCGAGGGGCCATGCCTCCATCCAACAGGGCACCCGGACCGTCCGCGTGCGTCCCCGGGAGGGTCCTCGACTGCATCTTTCGATGTACTCGCACTTCGTCACCGCCGACGACGCCCCGGCCGCGGGCCGCAGGGAGCCTGGAGGGAACGGGACGAGAGGAGCGAACCGTGATCGTCGGGTTGATCGTGGCGTGCGAGGCCGGGTTCTGGGTGCTGCTGGCGGCCGGTCTGGCCGTCCGCTATCTGCTCAGGTGGCGCCGTACGAGCGTGGCGTTGCTGCTGGGTGAACCGCTGCTGGAGGTCGTGCTGTTCGTGGCGACGGCCGTCGACCTGAAGAACGGCGCCGCGCCCGGGTGGGAGCACGGCCTCGCGGCGCTGTACATCGGCTTCACCGTGGCCTACGGCCATCACACGATCCGCCTGCTGGACGGCCATGCCGCACACCGCCTGGCCGGTGCCCCGCGCCCGCCGAAACCGCCCCGCCACGGGATGCCGCGCGCCCGGCACGAGGGCCGGCTGTGGCTGCGCACCCTGCTGGCCGCGGCCGTGGCAGCCGCCCTGCTCCAGGCGGCGGTCTGGTACGTGGGCGACCCGGACGCCGTCGGGCCGCTGAGGTCCTGGCAGTGGACGGCGCTGCGGATCACCGTGATCCACGGGCTGATCGCCCTGACGTATCTGCTCTGGCCGAAGAAGGCGCCGGCCGCCGCTGCCACCCGTTCGAAGGAGGGTCGTACCCTGTCCGGACGATGAGGAGGGGCGCATGAGCCATCCGGCACGCCTTGGGGGCGTCCTGGTCGTGGACGACGACGCGGCCATCCGGCGTTCGCTGGAACGCGGGCTGCGGCTGAGCGGCTTCGCGGTGCGCACCGCCGGCAGTGGGGCGGAGGCGCTCGCCGCCATCGGCGACGCCCCGCCGGACGTACTCGTCCTCGATGTGTCGATGCCCGGCATGAGCGGCATCGAGGTGTGCACCCGGCTCCGCGGCGAGGGCCAGGACCTGCCCGTCCTCATGCTCTCCGCGCTCGACGAGACCGCCGACCGTATCGCCGGACTCCAGGCGGGCGGCGACGACTACCTGGTCAAGCCGTTCGCCCTCCAGGAACTCGTGCTCCGGCTGCACGCGCTGCTGCGCCGCCGGCCGCCGGCCGGCCGTGAGCTGCTGCGGGTCGCGGACCTGGAGATCGATCCGGCGGCGCGCACCGCCGAACGGGCCGGCCGGCCGCTGGAGCTGACCCGGCGCGAGTTCGAGCTCCTGGAGGTGCTCGCCCGCAACGCCGGCCTCGTCCTCACCCGGGACCAGCTCCTGGACCGGGTGTGGGGCTACGACTTCGAGGTGCGCACCGACGCCGTCGACACCTTCGTCAGCTATCTGCGGCGCAAGCTGGAGGCGGACGGCGGCACCCGGCTCGTGCACACCGTGCGGGGAGTGGGCTTCGTCCTGCGGGGGGAGCCGTCATGAGACTGTCCACCCGCATCGGACTGGCCGTGGGGCTCACCGTCCCGCTGCTCGTGCTCGCCTCCGGCTGGCTGCTGCTGCGCCTGGTCGCCCAGGACCTGCGCCACGAGGAGGACGAGCATCTGCGCCAGCGGGCCGCCGCCGTGGCCCCGGACGCGCGCTCCCTGCTCCGGGCGGCCGCCGCCGACCGGCCCCGCGCGGCCGACACCAGGGAACGGCAGCTGTACAGCGCCGCGCTCGACGTCGGCGTCCGGGTCGTCGGACCCACGGCGACCTTCAGCGGCGGACCCCAGCCCGATGCCTCGGTCGCCCTGCCCGCGCGGTCGGTCGGACCGGTCACCGTGCGGGACGCCGGGCACAGCTGGCGGGCCCTGGCCGTGCCGATCCGGGGCCCCCGCGCCACCGGCACCCTCTGGGTGTTCCGGCCCGACACCGCCGACCGCACCCAACTCCGGCTCGTGCGGCGCCGGGTGGTCCTGACCGCCCTGCTCGCCGCCCCGCTCTCCGGCCTGCTTGCCTGGGGCGTCGCCACCGGTGCCACCGGCCCGCTGCGCCGCCTCGGCCGTCGCGCCGCGGGTCTCGACCCGCGGACCAGCGCCGCCCGGCTGGACGACGAGCGAACCAGAGTGCGGGAGGTCGACGACCTCGCGGCCACCCTGCGGACGGTCCTCGCCCGCTACGACGAACAGGCCGCCCGCACCGCCGAGGCCCTGGAGACGGCCCGCTCCTTCTCCGCCGCCGCCTCGCACGAACTGCGCACCCCGCTCATGAGCATGGGCACCAACCTGGACATCCTCACCGACCATCCCGCCCTGCCCGAGCCGGACCGCACGGAGGTCCTCGCCGATCTGCGCAGCGAGCACGCCCGCCTGCTCGGCCTGCTGATGATGCTGCGTGAGCTGGGGCGCGGCGATCTGGTGGAGGCGGAGGCCTTCGGGACCGTGGACGTGGCGGAGGCCGCGGACGCGGCGGTCGCCGATGCCCGGCGCCGCGCTCCGCAGGCCCGGATCACACTGCGGGCCGAGCCGGGGCTCACCGTGTCCGGCTGGGAACCCGGACTGCGGCTGCTGCTGGACAATCTGCTCGTCAACGCGCTGGCGCACGGACGGGATCCGCAGGGGCGGGCGACCGTGGCGGTCGGGGTGGCCGGAAACGGCTCCGAGGCCGTGATCACGGTGGACGACCACGGGCCCGGCGTTCCGCCCGAGGCCCGCGAGTGGATCTTCGAACGGTTCCGGCGGGGACCGGACAGCTCGGGCTCCGGTCTCGGTCTGACCCTGGTCGCCCAGCAGACGGCCCTGCACCGGGGGAGTGTCGCGGTCATGGACGGGCCGGACGGTGCCGGGGCCCGGTTCGAGATACGGCTGCCGAGGACGGGCGGGGCCCTGCCGGATCGACGGGACTGGCTGATCGGAACAGCCGGGGCAAACCGGTCACAGAGTTCCCACAAAGACGCTTCCTAGCCTCCGTTGCGACGGACGGACGACAGGCCCGTCCGGGAACGGAGGCGACGATGAACGTACGACGACGGCAGCGCACCCTGCTCGCGGGGCTCGCCACGGCCGCACTGCTGGTGAGCGGGACCGGGGCGGCGGTGGCCGCCACCTCGGCCGCTTCCGCACCGACCGCTCCCGCGCCGACCGGTGACGGGGCGCAGGCGCTGTGCAAGCGGCTGCCGAAGATCGACCGGCGGATCGAGCGGGCGCTCAAGCGGCTCGACGGGGGCGTGGGCGTCCGGGGGTCGGTCGCGCGGCTCCAGCAGCGTGTGGACAACGCGAACAAGGCGGGCCACGCCGAGATCGCCACCTATCTCCAGCACCGGCTGGACTTCCGCAAGTCCCTGGTACCGACGCTGGAGCAGCGGCAGAAGGATCTCGCGGGGGTCAAGAGCTGGTGCTCGGCCCACGGGAACGGAAAGGCGGCGAGCTGATGCGGGGACGGCGGACGCTGTGGATCGCGGCCCCCGCGGTGGTCCTGCTCGTGGGCCTCACCGCGGGCTGCGCACAGGACCACGGCTCGGCCGCCCCGCCCGCCCCGTCGGCCACGCCCTCCGGTACCGCGGACCCGGGGCAGGGCACGGTGCAGGACATGCAGAAGAAGGTGGACGCCGCCCAGTCGGCGCTCACGGCGGCGGACCGGGACGCCGCACAGGCCGACGGCGACCGCTGAGCCCGGGCAGAGGATGCGCCGGCCGGTGCGCGCCCGACGGGGATGCGCCGGCCGGTGCGCGCCCGCACCTGGTTCAGAGCGCCGGTCAGCGCTCCCCGCCCGGGACCCACAGCACGTCCCCGGTCTCCTTGTTGGCGTAGCGGGCCAGAATGAACAGCAGGTCCGACAGCCGGTTGAGATAGGTCGCGGTGAGCGGGTTCATCACCTCGGCGTGGACCTCCAGCGCGGCCCAGGTGGACCGCTCGGCCCGCCGTACGACCGTGCAGGCCTGGTGCAGCAGGGCCGCGCCCGGGGTGCCGCCGGGCAGGATGAACGAGCGCAGCTTCTCCAGCTCGGCGAGGAAGCGGTCGCAGTCCGACTCCAGCCGGTCGACATAGAACTGTTCGACCCTCAGGGGCGGGAACTCCGGGTTCTCCGTGACCGGTGTCGACAGGTCCGCGCCGACGTCGAACAGGTCGTTCTGGACCCGGGTGAGGACCTTGACGACCTCCGCGGCCAGGCCGCCCAGCGCGATCGCGGTGCCGATGACCGCGTTCGCCTCGTTGGCGTCCGCGTAGGCGGCGATGCGCAGATCGGTCTTCGGCACCCGGCTCATGTCCCCGAGATGGGTGGTGCCCTTGTCGCCGGTCCGCGTGTAGATGCGCGTCAGATTGACCATGCGACCAGCGTAGTGAGACCCCGGCCGGGCGGAACACCCGTGTGCCCGTCGTCACCGCCGGTCGGAACATCCGGCGCACCGCTCGGCGACCCCCGCCAGGGGGCGCGCGGATGCTCCCGTACGCCGTCCGGCGGCGGAATGATTCGTGCCGGTGTGAAGTCCGTCATGTGAGACGTGACGCGCGTTACTAACCGGTCACACAGCGCCTTCAGGACGCTAGGGTCCGGCCGAGAGCCTTACACGGACAGCGCGTCAGGGGAGTCGCACAGTGGCAGGAAAGCTTGCCGTCATCGGAGCCGGACTCATGGGATCCGGCATTGCCCAGGTATCGGCCCAGGCCGGCTGGGACGTCGTCCTGCGTGACGTCACGGACGAGGCACTGACGCGCGGCACGGACGCCATCAAGGCCTCCTACGACAAGTTCGTGAGCAAGGGCAAGCTGGAGGCGCACGACGCGCACGCGGCGCTCGCCCGCATCACGGCGACCACCGACCTGGACGCCGCCGCCGACGCGGACATCGTCGTCGAGGCCGTCTTCGAGAAGCTCGAGGTCAAGCACGAGATCTTCCGGACGCTCGACAAGGTCGTGCGCGAGGACGCGGTGCTGGCGTCCAACACCTCCGCCATCCCGATCACCAAGATCGCGGCTGCCACCGAGCACCCGGAGCGGGTCGTCGGTGTGCACTTCTTCTCCCCGGTGCCGATGATGCAGCTCGTCGAGCTGGTCCGCGGCTACAAGACCAGCGACGAGACCCTGGCCACCGCGCGCGGGTTCGCCGAGTCCGTCGGCAAGACCTGCATCGTCGTCAACCGCGACGTCGCGGGCTTTGTGACGACCCGTCTCATCTCGGCGCTGGTCGTCGAGGCCACCAAGCTGTACGAGTCGGGCGTGGCCACCGCCGAGGACATCGACCTCGCCTGCAAGCTGGGCTTCGGGCACGCCATGGGACCGCTGGCCACGGCCGACCTGACGGGCGTCGACATCCTGCTGCACGCCACGAGCAACATCTACACCGAGTCCCAGGACGAGAAGTTCGCTCCGCCGGAGCTGATGCGCCGGATGGTTGACGCCGGTGACTTCGGGCGCAAGACCGGGCAGGGCTTCTACACGTACTGAATCCGCACGTACTCCTGAGGTATCACCTCATCGAGTGAATTCGGTATCGGTTCGCTTACAGACGGCAACCTGATGGCGCTCGGCGCAGTCAGAAGTTGCACAAGCACAACCACAACACGGAGTACGGACGACGCACTCTCGGGGAGCGCATATGCACATCAGGGGCGACCACGCCGAGCTGGTCGTCGGGGGCCGCCTCGACGTCCGCAGCGCGGCGGACGCCCGTACGGTCCTGCACTCGGCCGTCGACGACGGGATCGGCGACCTGGTGCTCGACCTGTCCGAACTGGACTCCTGGGACGCCACGGGCCTCGGGGTGATCATGGGGGTCCACCGGCGGGCCGGGCGATGCGGCCGGCGACTGGTGCTGCGTGCCGTCCCGCCGCAGATGCAGCGTCTGCTGGTGGCCACCCGGTTGCACCGGATCCTGGCCATCGAGGGCGGTATCGGCGTGGAGTCGCTCCCCGGGGTGTGAGCACCCGCCGAGCGGCGTCACGGGAGCGAACACCGACGAAACGCGCGTCGCGCGCAATCCTCACGAGACTGTGATGTCTCGGACGGCGCGGCACCCCGGCTTGTCAGAGATACTGTGCGAAGGTTTAGGGTTCGGCTGCCCGCCGCCCGCAACCCTCGTACGGGCACCGGACCAGAAGCGACAGCGCAGTGTGCGGCAAGGCCGGGAGGGGCTCAGCACACGACGCTTTTGGGGGGCTTGGACCTATGGACCCGAACCAGCCGGGACCCGAGGAGTACGGCCGCGACGGCGCCCATGCCACACCGCGCCAGCGCCCGCCGCGGGACCCCATGACATCCGACTTCGCGCAGCCGGCACTCGCCCGCACCGTGCAGCTTGTGACGGGTGACTTCCTGGTCACCGTCAACCCCGTCGACGGCAGCGAGATAGAGGTGTGCCCGCCCGGGCAGCGGCCCGAGCCGCCGGCCAAGCACACCGCCGCCGCGCGCGCCGAGAAGGCCCGCGCCGCGAGGCCGCCGGTCCCGCCCGGCCCGGCCCGCCCGCAGCCGCCCCTGCTGATGCGTCAGGAGGAGCGGGAGCGGCTGGTACGGCTCCTCGCACGCGGCCGCTCGGTCCGGCTCACCGGGCCGTCCGGCTCCGGCCGCACCGCGCTCCTGGACCTCGTCGCGGAGGACTGCGCGGACCTCGCCCCCGACGGCGTGATCCGCCTCTCCGGCTGCCGGCGCTCCGCGAGCGACCTGCTGCACGAACTCTTCACCGCCGTCTACGACGCGCCCCTGTTCCGCCCGGGCCGGGAGGAGCTGGCGCGGTACCTCCAGGACGTCGGCGCCGTCGTCGTCCTGGACGACCTGGAGTTCGGCGGCAGCGCGCTCGACGAACTGCTCGACGCGACGCCCGAGTGCGCCTTCCTGCTCGCCGCCACCCCCGAGGTGCCCGCGCCCTCGGCCGACTCGCGCGTGGAGGAGGTCTTCCTCGGCGGACTCGACCGCCCCGGCAGCCTGGAACTCCTGGAGCGCGCCGTGGGCCGCGACCTCACCGAGGACGAGGCCAACTGGGCGGGCGACCTGTGGTTCGAGTCCGAGGGACTGCCGCTGCGCTTCATGCAGGCCGGGGCGCTGCTGAGGCAGCGGGACCGGCAGCGGGCCGAGGAGGACGCCGTCGACGAGTTCGGCGTCTTCCAGCACGTCCCCGAGCAGACCGGCGATCCCGCGCCCGTCGACGCCGTCGACGGCCCCGCCGCACCCCTGCCGTCCCTCGCCGAGGCCGCCGCGGCCGCGCCGCTGCTCGCCTCCCGGCTGAGCCCGTCGGCGCGCGAGACGCTCAAGTTCGCGGTCGCGCTGGGCGGCGAGGTGCCCCACCAGACGCATCTGCCGGCCCTCGTGGACGACACCCACGCGGACGCGGCGCTCGCCGAGCTGGCCGACTGCGCGCTGGTCTCCCAGGCCGGCTCGCGCTACCGGCTCGCCGCCGGGGTGACCGCCCAGCTGGAGGCCGCCGGGTACGCGACCGGGGCGGAGGAGTACGCGCTCAAGGCCGCCCAGCACTACTCCTGGTGGGCCGGACACCCCTCCGTCACCCCGGCGCGGGTGGCGGCCGAGGCCGACGCCCTGCTGGCCGCGCTGACCGCCCTGGTGCCGCTCACCACCCGGGAGCCGGTCTCCCCTCAGCAGGAGGGGAACGCGTCCTCGCCCGGGGAGGACGAGGAGGAGGCCCCCGCCGTACAGCTGGCCCGTCAGGCGGCGCCCGCGTTCGCCGCGGGGCTCGACTGGGGGGCCTGGGAGCGGGCGCTGCGCTTCGGCGCGGAGGCGTCCCGGCTCGCCGGTTCGGTTGGCGAACAGTCCTACTTCCACCATGAGTTGGGCATACTCGCGCTCTGTGCGGGGCAGGTCGACCGAGCCCGCGCCGAACTCGAGGCGTCCATGGGGCTGCGCGGCGCCCTCGCCGACAAGCGCGGCACGATCGCCGGACGCCGGGCCCTCGCCCTGGTCTCCGACCGCGCGGAGACCGCGCCGCTCGCCCTGGGCGTCACCGCGGGCGAGGACGCGTCGGACGCGCGGCCGGAGGGCCCGGCCTCCCCGTCCCGCGGAGTTCCGGCCGCCTTCGCTCCGGCCGCGCCGACCGGCGACACGGCGACGCTCCTCACGTACCAGGCGACGACCGCTCCGGCCCCCCGGCCCGGTGGCCTTCGCGGTGTGGTGCAGGGCACCCGGCGCAATCTGGTCGCCGCGGGCGCGGGAGCGGCCCTGGTGGCCGTGCTCGGCACCGTGGTGACCCTCGGCATGACCGACAACCACAGCGACACCCCGTCCGGCAACGTCCGCGTGGGGCCCTCGGCCAGCCAGGGCTCGAACGACGACAGCATCGGTGCGGACAAGCCGGACAAGGGGAGCGGCGGGGGCACGGTCGGCGTGGCCAACGCCCCGACGGCGACGAACCCGGGCTCGAACGGCGTGTCGGGTACTCCGACTCCGGGTGCGACCGGCGGCGTGCCCTCCGACGCCCCGACCGACACGATGGGGGCGACCCCGTCGAAGTCGTCGTCGAGGCCGACGTCCCGGCCCCCGACGAGGCCGACGACGCCGACGTCGAAGCCGTCGAATTCGCCGAGCCCGCAGTCACCGACGCCGACCCCGTCGGGAAGCTCGTCGGGGCCGACGACCACGCCCCCCGTCTCCAACTCGGCCAGCGGCCAGGCGTCCTCCAGCGCCCCGGCCGCGACGACCAGTTCGGTGAGCGGCGGCTCGGGGACACCCAGCAGCACGGGTTCGGTCATCTGACGGCCCCCGTGGCATGAGAGGGGCCGGGTGCCCGCCCCGCAGCGCGGGCACCTCCGCCCCCGCCCCCTCCGCGGCGGCGCGGCTCGCCTGAGCGGTGCCCGGAAGACCGACGGCCGGGTCCGAGTCCGTGTGGAACGGGCTCGGACCCGGCCGTCGGTCGGCGGATCCGGAACAGTGGGCTCAGAACAGCCGCAGCTTGTCGTCCTCGATGCCCCGCAGCGCGTCGTAGTCCAGGACGGTGCAGCCGATGCCGCGGTCCGTCGCGAGAACACGGGCCTGGGGCTTGATCTCCTGGGCCGCGAAGACGCCGCGGACCGGCGCGAGGTGCGGGTCGCGGTTCAGGAGTTCCAGGTAGCGCGTGAGCTGCTCCACCCCGTCGATCTCGCCGCGCCGCTTGATCTCGACCGCCACGGTCCCGCCGTCGGCGTCCCGGCACAGGATGTCCACCGGGCCGATCGCCGTCATGTATTCGCGGCGGATGAGCGTGTAGCCCTCGCCGAGGGTCTCGATGCGGTCCGCGAGCAGCTCCTGAAGGTGCGCTTCCACGCCGTCCTTGATCAGCCCGGGGTCCACGCCCAGTTCGTGCGAGGAGTCATGGAGGACTTCCTCCATTGTGATGATCAGTTTTTCGCCCGTCTTGTTGACGACGGTCCAGACGCCCTCCTCGTCGCCTGTCCCCTCCTTCAGCGTGCAGGGCGGCGACATCCAGTTGAGGGGCTTGTAGGCCCGGTCGTCCGCGTGGATCGAGACGCTGCCGTCCGCCTTCACCAGGATCAGGCGGGGTGCGGAGGGAAGGTGGGCGGTGAGCCGACCCGCGTAGTCGACTGAGCACCGGGCAATGACGAGACGCATGGTCGGCAACGCTACTCGACCGAACCGCCCCGACGCGATTCGCCCTCCTCGGTCCCGCTGCGGACCGGCCTCCCCGCATCCTCCGTTTCACCCGGGATGCCCACGTTCGCCAATGGCTTGTTGTGTGCCTAATGAGAGTCGGCTCTGTGCGCATTCTCCTGGTGCGGTCACCGCCCGTTGCTTACCGTAGTAAACGGGAGGTCGCGCGGTGTGTACGCAGCGTGTTCGATAGTGCGAACTCCCTTCCCTGTCCGTGAACCCCTGTTGTCTCGGGGTGCGAGAGGAGTACCCATGTCGCTCGACGTCTCACCGGCCCTACTCGAACAGGCCGAGCGAGGCGAGGTCGACGAAGCCGATTTCGTCGACTGCGTCCGGACCTCCCTGCCCTATGCGTGGGAGATGATCAGCTCCCTGGTGGCCCAGCTGAAGGTGGACGGCGGCGCGTTCGCCGACAACCAGACGCCCCCGCCGGACGAGCAGGCACGTGGACAGCTGCTGCGTGCGCTTGCCAGTGACGCGATACGCGGCGCCCTGCAGCGGCACTTCGGAGTGCGCCTGGCCTTCCAGAACTGCCACCGGGTGGCGGTGTTCCCGCTGGACTCCTCAGTGGACGACACGTTGGCTCGCTTCACCTCGGTCCGCAGTCAACTGCTCAACCAGTCGCCGGAACTGCGCGACTGCTGAGCCACACGAAGCCGTAAGGCTTGCCGCTCGGTACGCGGGAGGTGCATCTGTACCGGAGCGGCAAGCTCCCGCCGGGCCCGGGTGACGGGCCCGGGCCCGGCGGGCTCAACGGAGTTGGGGCAGTACCTCGGCACCCAGCCTGCGCACGTTCTCCTCCGTCGCCGCGAGGTCCCCGGAGCCTTCGAGCAGCAGGGCGAAGCGGTTGATGCCCGTGCGCTCGGAGGTCGCCGTCAGACGGTCGGCGCACAGCCGTGGCGTGCCCACCGGGTGCAGTCCACAGAGCAGTTCGGTGTACGCCAGCGGGTCCCGCATGCTCCGGGCCCGGCCGTCGACCGTCACATGCGCCTCGAGGCCCTGTTTCAGCCAGCCTGGCATCGCCTTCGTCAGCGTCTCGACGGCGTCGGTGCGGCGGTCGGCGATCTGGCAGACGCCGGCCGAGACATGACCGGCCCGGGCGACGGTGTCCCCGTCGATCCCGGCCGCGCGGGCGCAACTGCGCCACAGCGCCACCATGTCCGCCTTCTCCTCGTCCCCGACATGCATGCCGAGGAGCATCGGCAGCCCCCGCTCGGCCGCGAGCCTCACGCTCGCGGGTGAGGTGCAGGCGACGACGACCTCGGGGCCCTCGGTGTCGGTGAGCGACTCGGACGGGCGCGGGACGACCGGAACCTCGCGGAAGGTGAATCGTTCCCCCGCGGCGGCGACGGACGGTTCGCGCAGCCAGCGCACCAGCAGATCGAGTGATTCGGGGAAGTCCGTCTCGTACGCCCGCAGGCCCGCGCCGAACACCTCCAGGTCCACCCAGGGACCGCCGCGCCCCACCCCCAGGGTGAAGCGCCCGCCCGTGGTGAGGTGCAGCAGCGCGGCCTGCTCGCCGAGCGCCACCGGGTGGGAGGTGGGCAGCACGCTGACCGCCGTGCCGACCCGGATCCGTCGGGTGCGGCCCAGCAGGAGGGCCGCCAGGGTGATCGCGGAGGGGCATGTGCCGTACGGCACGAAGTGGTGCTCGGCCAGCCATACCGCGTCGAGGCCCGCCTCCTCGGCGACTTCGGCCGACCGCACCGCACGGTGCAGCGCTTCCCCCTGTCCCTGGCCCGGAAACTGGGCGGCCAGTACAAAACTTCCTACGAGCATGGCATTTCCTGCTTTCCTGGCTCCGACGCGGAGCTCCCCCACCCGGCATAACTGCCTGACATGTGCCGAAGTCACGGCCTCACGGAGAGATTTGCGGATTGTCTGCAGAATCCGCCGGTGGGAGGGGGTTCTGTCAGGGTTGGATACGTACGCGTACCCGCGTCAAGCCCGCGTAGGCTGGATGCGGCCCCTGCTCCCCGATGACTTCGTGAGGTGTTCCGTGTCGCCGCGTCGCAACCGCCCCAAGGGCTCAGGCTCGTCCGGCCGGAGCGCGGAGGACGACGAGCAGCCCCGCTTCGGCGGGCGGCAGACCACCGAGAGCTGGCGCGGCGAGGAGTGGAGCGTGCGCCATGTGGCGGGCGCCGCGGCCGAGGGCAAGACCTACCGCTGCCCGGGCTGCGACCAGGTGATCCCCTCCGGCGTCCCGCATGTGGTGGCCTGGCCCGAGCACGCGGGCGTGGACGACCGCCGGCACTGGCACCGGGCCTGCTGGAACGCGAAGGACCGCCGCACCACGCGGGTGCAGCGGTCCCGTAACGCGCCGAGGTACTGAGGACTGAGGGACTGACTACACGTCCCGACGCTCCAGCAGCAGGTAGGCGCCCGCGAAGGCGGCGGCGGTCACCCCGGCCATGATCCACAGCGGGTCCCAGCCGGACGGGCCCGACGAGGTCAGGGAGTTGGAGTAGAAGACGCTGAGCTGGTTCGGGATCGAGTACTCGAACAGGGCCTTGCGCACGCTGTCGAGCGAGTCCGAGAACATGAACAGCGCGATGACCAGCGGGGCCAGCACAACGCCGATCATGATGGTGATGGCGCCCGCCGAGTGCCGGATGACCGAGCCCAGGGCGAGCGAGAGCAGGCCGAGCAGCGCCAGGTAGAGCGAGATCCCGAGCGTGCCCTTCAGCCACTCCCCGCCGGAGGGTGTCCGGGCGCCGTCGAGCAGGGCCACATCGGCGAAGGCGACCAGGCCGACGGAGATCAGGGTCACGGTGAACGCGACCGCGAAGAACACCACCGCCTTCGCGGCCAGCACCCGCCCGCGGGAGGGGCAGGCGACCATCGTGGTGCGGATCATGCCGGTGCCGTACTCCGAGGCCGTGGTCAGCACGCCGAGCGTCATGACGCAGATGCTGCCGAGCAGCAGCCCGAAGACGCCGAACGACAGCGGGTTCTGCCCGTTCAGCTCCGCCGTCCCGGAGTTGGCGGCCACCAGCGCGGCGACCAGCAGACCGATGCCGACGACGAGCAGGACGAACACGCCCAGCGTCCACATCGTGGAGCGCACCGACCTGATCTTCGTCCACTCCGAGGAGAGGGCGTGCCCGAGGCGCGTGCGCACCACGGGGATCGGCGAGGTGTAGGTGGGATACGCGGACCCGGGGTCCGTCTGCCAGGCGGGCGCGGCCTGCGGCATCGGGGGCTGGGGCGTGCTCATCGGGCGTCCTCGGACTTGGTCAGGTCGGCGGCGGCGGGGGCGGAAGCAGGGGCGGAAGCGGGGGCGGAAGCGGGGGCCTCAGGCTTCGCGGGCGGCTGCTCGGGCGCGGAGGCCTCGGGCTTCGCGGGAGCCTCGGCGGCGGGCGCGGCGGCCTCGGGCTTCGCGGGAGCCTGGTCCTGCGGGGCCGGCTGGGCGTAGGGGTTCGGCTGCCCGTTCGTGCCCGCGGGCGGCTGCCCGGGCAACGCGAACGGCTGCCCGCCGTGCTGGGGCGACGGCGGGGCGTACCAGCCCGGCTGGCCCTGCCCGGGCACCGGCACCGGAGGCTGGACGCCGGGCGGCAGCGGCTGCATCAGACCGGCCTTCTGGTCGATCGTCGAGCGGTAGTCGACCGCGGCCTGCGTCATCCGCATGTACGCCTCTTCCAGCGACGCCTGGTGCGGCGACAGCTCCCACAGGCGTACGTCGCTGTCGTGGGCGATGTCGCTGATGCGGGGCAGCGGCAGCCCGGTGATCCGCAGCGCGCCGTCCTGCTCGGGCAGCACATGACCGCCCGCCTCGGTGAGCGCGGAGGTCAGCTTCTCGCGCTGCTGTGGCTCGGTGTCGGGCGTGCGCACCCGCGCGAAGTCGGCGGAGTTCGCCGAGATGAAGTCCTTGACGCTCATGTCGGCGAGCAGCTGCCCGCGCCCGATCACGATGAGGTGGTCGGCGGTCAGCGCCATCTCGCTCATCAGATGGGAGGAGACGAAGACCGTACGGCCCTCCGCCGCGAGCGCCTTCATCAGATTGCGCACCCAGAGGATGCCCTCGGGGTCCAGGCCGTTGACCGGCTCGTCGAACAGCAGCACCTGGGGGTCGCCGAGCAGCGCGGCGGCGATGCCGAGACGCTGGCCCATACCGAGCGAGAAGCCCTTGGACCGCTTCCTGGCCACCTCCTGGAGCCCGACGACGCCGAGCACCTCGTCGACGCGGCGGGCCGGGATGCCGGACAGCTGGGCCAGGCTGAGCAGGTGGTTGCGGGCGGACCGGCCGCCGTGCACGGCCTTGGCGTCGAGCAGAGCGCCGACCTGGCGGGCGGCGTTCGGCAGCCGGCGGTACGGGTAGCCGCCGATCGTCACCTGCCCGGCGGTCGGGTTGTCCAGGCCGAGGATCATCCGCATGGTCGTCGACTTGCCCGAGCCGTTGGGCCCGAGGAAGCCGGTGACGGCACCGGGCCTCACCTGGAAGGAAAGGTTGTACACGGCCGTCTTGTCGCCGTAGCGCTTCGTCAGGCCGACTGCCTCGATCATGCTCCGCACCCATCGAAAGGTTCAGGACGTCGGGGCCCACACTGCACTGCCCCCATAAGGGTTAGGAGCTTATCGGGGCGCTGACGGTTCCACTCAAGAGAATGTAAAAGCTCGCAGGTCACCGGGGTGTGACGGGGACCTGACGATCAGGCGTCGCGTCTCCTCAGCAGGAGATACCCACCGGCCAGCGCCGCGGCCACCCACAGCACCATGATCCCGAGACCGCCCCAGGGGCCGTACGGGGTGTCGTCGCCGAGCCTCGGCACGACCTGGAGGATCCTGCTGCCGGCCTGGTCGGGCAGGAATCGGCCGACGTTCTTCGTCGCGGAGACGTTCCCCAGGATGTTGGAGATCAGAAAGAAGAACGGCATCAGGATGCCGAGCGACAGCATCGGCGAGCGCAGCATCGCCGCGACCCCCATCGAGAACACCGCGATGAGCGTCATATAGAGCCCGCCGCCGAAGACCGCGCGCAGCACGCCGGGCTCGCCGAGCGACGCCCGGTAGGGGCCGAGCATCGCCTGCCCGAGGAAGAAGGCGGCGAAGCTGGTGACCATGCCGACGACGAGGGCGAGCGCGGCCGCCACCGCGACCTTGCCGAACAGGAACGTGCCGCGCCGGGGGACCGCGGCCAGCGAGGTGCGGATCATGCCGGTGCTGTACTCGTTCGACACGACGAGCACCCCGAACACGATCATCGCGAGCTGGCCGAGGCTCATCCCGGCGAAGCTCACATAGGTCGCGTCGAAGGAGAGCCGGTCGGCCGGGAGGGTGCGGTCGGACTCGCTCCGGGTCAGCGCCGAGATCAGCATGCCGAGCACCACGGTGACCACCAGTGCCAGGGACAGGGTCCACACCGTGGAGGCCACCGACCGGATCTTCGTCCACTCCGAGCGCAGGACCTGGGTCACCGCCATGGCTCAGCCCGCCTTTCCCCGGTCGGCGCCCCATCCGGCGCGTGCCGCCTGCCGGGGCCGGCCGACGGCCGCGTCGCTGTGCGCGTGGTACTCCACCGCCGGTGCCGTCAGCCGCATGAACGCCTCCTCCAGCGAGGCCTGCCGGGGGCTCAGCTCATGCAGGACGATCTGGTGGCCGGCGGCCAGCTCCCCGATCAGCTCCGCCTTCTCGCCCTCCACCTCCAGGGCGCCGCTGCCGCACTCGACGACCGTGATGCCGTCCTCGTGCAGCACATCGAGCAGCCGCTCGCGCTGCGGGGTGCGGATCCGGACATAGGTGCGGGAGTTCTGCCGGATGAAGTCGGCCATGGAGGTGTCGGCGAGCAGCCGGCCCTGGCCGATCACGACGAGATGGTCGGCGGTCAGCGCCATCTCGCTCATCACGTGGCTGGAGACGAACACGGTCCGGCCCTGCGCCGCGAGGGACTTCATCAGGGTGCGGATCCAGTGGATGCCCTCGGGGTCCAGGCCGTTGGCAGGCTCGTCGAACATCAGGATGTCCGGGTCGCCGAGGAGCGCGGCCGCGATACCGAGGCGCTGGCCCATGCCGAGCGAGAAGCCCTTGGCCTTCTTGTGCGCCACGGCGGTCAGCCCGACGGTGTCGAGGACCTCGTGGACACGGGAGGCGGGAATGCCGTTGCTCTGCGCGAGACACAGCAGATGGTTGAAGGCGCTGCGCCCGCCGTGCACGGCCCCTGCGTCGAGCAGGGCGCCGATGCAGGTCAGCGGGTCCTTCAGCTGGGCGTAGTGCCTCCCGTCGATACGGACGTCGCCGGCGGTGGGGTGGTCGAGCCCGAGCACCATCCGCATGGTCGTCGACTTCCCGGCGCCGTTCGGCCCGAGGAAGCCCGTGATCACGCCCGGTCTGACCGTGAACGTGAGGTCGTCGACCGCCAGTTTCTCGCCGTACCGCTTGGTCAGCCCCTCCAGCTCGATCATGCGGCCACCGTAAGACGGGCGTTCGGGGCCTGCCACCCGAGCCGGTCGCCCGGCGGAAGGGACCGGTGCCCGCGTACGACGGAGCCCGCACCCCCGAGGGATGCGGGCCCTGTCGTCATACAACCGGTCAGGCGTTACCGGGACTGCTGCGCCGGGACCCCACGGGAGATCGGCTCGTCCTCGGCCGGCGAACCGGCGGCGGCCACCGCCGCGCCCGTGAGCGTCGCGAGCATCTCGCGGACGTTCGTGAGCTGGGCGTTGATGGAGTCGCGACGGTTCGTCAGCGCCGCCAGCTCGCGCTCGGATTCCGAGCGGATGCGGTCGGCCTTGGCGTTCGCGTCGGCCACGATGTCCTCGGCCTGGCGCTGGGCCGTCTCCACCGTCTGGCGGGCGCGGCGCTCGGCGTCCGTACGCAGCTTCTCGGCCTCCAGGCGGAGCTGCTCCGCGCGGTGCTCGATCTCGGCCAGTCGCTTCTCGGCCTTGGCCTGACGCGAGGCCAGGTCGCGCTCGGACTGCTCACGCCGCTTGGCGAGGTTCGTCTCGAAGTCGGCGGCGGCCTGCGCGGCCTTGGCGCGGGTCTCCTCGAAGAGGGCGTCCGCCTCCTCGCGCTTGGACTGCGCGTCCTTCTGCGCCTCGGAGCGCAGCTGCGAGGCGTCGCTCTTGGCCTTGTCGACGATCCGGACGCCCTCGTCCTCGGCCTTGGCCTTGCGCTCCGCGGCGAACGACTCCGCGTCGTTGCGCACCTGCTGGGCCGCCGACTCGGCGAGCTCACGGTGCTGCTCGGCGGCGCGGCGGGCCTCCTCGCGCAGGTCCTTGGCCTCCTCCTCGGCGAGACGGAGGATCTTCTCGACGCGTGCGCCGAGACCCGCGTACGACGGCTCCGCGTCGGTTACCTGGGCCTGGGCGTGCTGCGTCTCGAGGTGGAGCTCCTCGATGCGCTTTTCCAGAGCGGTGATGCGGGCAAGAGCACTGTCACGGTCGGAGACGAGCTTGGAGATCCGTTCGTCCACCTGAGCGCGGTCGTACCCACGCCGCACAAGCTCGAAGCCGTAGGGGGAAGTGTCGCTCATGGGGTTCCTGTCGAATGAGACCAGTGAGGTGATAAGGGAATCCTAGGGGTCGATGCGGCGTGTCATCGAGCGGATGCGTGTTTGATCTGGAGAATGACACTCCTTTTGGGTGGCTGACTGTCGGGAGGCTTGCCAGGACCTGTGGAAACGTCCCGACAAGCACAGAATCAGCGCTTTTGACTACCCTTCTGACGCCTTGCCACCCGAACGGGTCGCACCCGCCGCGGCTCCCGCCTTGACGCCCCCGTCCTTGCCCCCGTTCGGAGCCTCGAAGGACTCCAACGCCTCCAGGACATCCTGGACACGCGAGATCTCCGCGTTGATGTCCTCGCGCCGGCGCACCAGGATCTCCAGCTCCCGCTTGCCCTCCTCGACGGCCTTGCGGGCCTCGCGGATGGCCTCGGCCTTGATCTGCTCGGCCTCGGAGACCAGCGTGGCCTTCTTCTGCTCGGCCTCCTTCAGCAGGCCCTCGGCCTTCTTGACGGCGGCGATACGGACCTTGCCGGCCTCGGAGTTGGCCTCCGAGAGGGTCTCCTTCGCCTGCGCCTTGGCCTTCTCCAGCTGCTCTTCGGCGGCCTTGACCAGCGCGTCGCACCGTTCGCCGGCCGACTTCATCGTCTCGGCCGACTCGCGCCGCGCCCGCTCGTGCAGCTCCTCGATCTCCGTCGTGATGCGCTCGCGCAGCTCCTCCGCGCGCTCCCGGATCGCGGTCGCGTCCCGGCGCGCCCCGACGAGCAGCTCGTCCGCGTCCGAACGGGACCGCTCCACCAGCGTGTTGCCCTCGACCGTCGCCTCGGCGACCAGGCGCTCGGCCTCCTTGCGCGCGGCACCCACCATGGTGTCCGCCTGCGTCTCGGCCTCCGCCGTCGTCTGGTGGGCGCTCTGCTGGGCCTCCGTGAGCAGCTTGTCGGCCTCGGCCGTGGTCTCCGTGATGAGCGTGTCCACCTGTTCGGCCGCCTCGGAGCGCCGCTTGTTGGCGTCCTTGCGTGCCTCGTCCAGGGTGCGCTGGGCCTCCTCGCGGGCGGCCGTGGTGAGCCGCTCGGCCTCCGCCTCGGCCTCGGCCCGCACCCGCTCCGACTCCTTGCGGACGCGCTCGGCGTGCGCCTGCGCGGACCCGACCGTCTCGGCGGCCTCGGCGCGCAGCCGCTCCGCCTCGCCGGTGGCGTCCGACAGGAGCGCATCGGCCTTGGCCACGGACTCGGCCCGGACCCGCTCGGCCTCGGCGGCGGTCTCCGTGGTGAGCCGCTCGGCCTCCGACGCCGCCTCGGTGATCAGGGTGTCCGCCTGCGTGGCCGCGTCCGAACGGATCCGGTTCGCGTCCTCGCGCGCCTCCGCACGGGTGCGCGCCGCGTCCTGCTCGGCGGTGGCGACGGTGTCCGACGCCTCCGTCCGGGCGCGCTGGGCGTGCTCGGCGGCCTCCGTGCGGATCCGCTCGGCCTCGGCGATCGCGTCCGAGACGGTCCGCTCGGCCAGCGACTTGGCGGCGTCCGTCTCCTCGGCGGCCTCCCGGCGGATACGGCCCGCGTCCTCGGAGGCCCGCTCGCGCTCCGCGTAGGCGTCGGCGCGGACCCGGTCCGCCTCCTCCTGCGCCTCGGTGCGCGTACGGTTCGCCGCGTGCTCGGCGGCCGAGCGCAGTCCGGTGATCTCCTCCTGGGCCTGCTCGTGCAGCCCGATCACGGAGTCCCGCACCTGCTGGGCGTGGAGCTCGGCGGCCGACACCATCTCGGTGGCGCGCCGGTCTGCCTCCTCCACCAGGCGTACGGCCTCGGTCTGGGCCTCCTCGACCCGGGCGCGCGCCACGGCGAGCAGTTCCTCGCTCTGCTCGCGGGCCCGCTCGCGCTCCTGGTCGGCCTCCTGCCGTGCGGAGCCGAGCAGCTCCTCGGCCTCGCGGCGGCGCCGGACGGCCTCGTCCTGGGCGGCGGCCAGCGTCTCGGTGGCCTCGGCGGCCAGCCGCTCGGCGGCGGCCTGGGCCTCGGCCCGGACCCGGTCGGCAGTGTCCTGCGCCTCTGTCTTCAGCCGCTCGGCCTCGGTCGCCGCGTCCGTGCGCAGGCGTACGGCGACGGCCTCGCCCTCGGCACGGGAGGCGGACGCGTCGGCCGCGGCCTCCGTACGCAGCCGGTCGGCCTCGGCCTCGGCCTGCGCCTGGAGCGTACGGCTGCGCTCGGCGGCCTCCGACCGGAGCCGGTCGCCCTCGTCGACGGCCTCGCGGCGGATCCGCTCGGCCTCCGCCCGCGCGTCGGAGAGCGCCTCCTCGGCGGAGGTGAGCCGCTGCTCGGCCTCGCTCTGGAGGCGGGTCAGCTCCTCGGCGGCCTCCGTGCGGCGCGCCTCCACGGCCCGCTCGGTGTCGTCGCGCAGCTCGCGGGCGGCCTTCTCCGCCTGCTCCCTGATCGCGTCCGACAGCTCCACGGCCTCGGCTCGCTGGGTCTCGGCCTCCTTGCGGGTGCGCTCCAGGGTCTCTTCGGCCTGGCGGCGCAGCGTCGAGGCACGCTCGATGGCCTCGGTACGGACCTTCTCGCTGTCGTTCGCGGCGCTCTGGCGCAGCTCGTCCGCGTCGGCCTTCGCCTTGGCGAGCAGCTCCTCGGCGGTCTTGGCCGCCTCCTCGATCTGCTGGACGGCCTCGCGCCGGGCCTCGGCGCGGATTTTCTCGCCCTCGGCGACCGCCTCGGAGCGCAGGTGCTCGGCCTCGCCGCGCAGCCGGCGGGCCTCCTCCTGGAGCTCGACCGTCTTGGCGCGGTACTCCTTGGTGTCGTCCTTCGCCGCGCCCTTGAGCTGCTCGGCGAGGTCGTGCGCCTCGCCGCGCAGCCGGTCCGCCTCCGCCTCGGCCTCCCGGCGGATCCGCTCGGCCTCCTCGGCGGCGGCCTTGGTGGTCGCCTTGGCGTCCTCGGACGCCTTGGTGAGGACGTCCTCGGCGGTACGGGCGGTCTTGGCGAGCTGGGAGGCGGTCTCCTCGGCGGTGATGCTGCGGGCCTTCTCACCGGCCTCGGCGAGGATCTTCTCGGCCTCGGCGCGCGCGTCCGCGACCACCTGCTCGGCCTCGGCCTTGGTGACCTCCGCGTCCTTGGTGGCCTCGCTGACCAGCCGGGCGACCTGCTCCTTGGCGGTGCGGGTGCGCTGCTCGTTGGTCGACTCGGCATGGGCGAGGGCCTTGGTGGCGGCGTCCTTCGCCTCGGCGACGACCTTGTCGGCCTCGGCGCGCGCCTCGCGCAGGGCCGTCTCGGCCTCCGCCATCCGCTGCTCGGCGGTACGGCTCAGCTCCGCCGCCTGACGGCGGGCGGTGTCCGACTCGGTCGCGGTGGAGGACCGCAGCTGCTCGGCGTGGTCGGTGGCCTCCTGGGCCTGGGTGGACGCGGCGTTGAGCAGCCGTTCGGCGTCCGTGCGGGCCCGGCGCAGGATCTGGTCGGCCTCGCTGCGGGCGCTCTCGGTGTCGCTCTGGAGCCGCTGCCGGGCCTCGGCGACGAGCCGCTCGGCCTCGGCGCGCGCGGCGGCCAGGGACTGCTCGGCCTCGGCGCGGGACTCCTCCACCAGCCGGCGGGCCTGCGCCTCGGAGCGGGCGCGCAGCTGCTCGGCCCACGCCACGTTCTCGTTGACGTGCGACTCGACGGTCTGTCGGCGCTCCGCGAGCTCCTGGTCCAGCTGCTGGCGGCGGGCGACCGCCTCCCCGTGCAGCTCCGCCTGGAGGCGGGCGACCTGCTCGGCGTGCTCCTGGAGGATGCGCTGCGTCTGCGCGCGGGCCTGGCTCAGCTCGCGTTCCGCGTCCGCCCGCAGCTGGTCCGCCTGCATCTGCGCCGTACGGAGCATCTGCTCGGCCTGATAGCCGAGATCGGCCCCGTCGTAGGCGGGACGGGTCATGAGTGTGCGCCGCGCCTCGTGCAGCTTGGCGCGCAGCACCTCGACCTGGTAGCCGAGATCCTCGGCGTGCTGGATCGCCTTTTCCCGCTCGGTCTTCAGCCGCTCCATCTCGGCCTCGAACCGAGAGAGGTGGTCGACGTCAGCCGCCGGCTCTCGCTCCTGGCGTTCGTAGCCCCGCACTGCGCGGTCCCATCCGTCCCCTGGTCGCAAGTCTCTCCAAACGAGCTCCGTCCATCCGCCGAACGGGGCCCCCGGGGAATGGTGTCAGATCAACGGCGGAGCATGGGCTGCTGCCCCGACGCTCGTCCCCCGAAACCCGGACCCCGGCCTGTCGTCACGCCGCTCACGGCGGGACGCGGTCGCCCTGGTGGAGCGACGACCGCCCCCAACCCTACCGGCCCATATGTACGGCAGTCAGTGCTCAGGTGACTCAACAGCCGCCGATGTGACGAGTTCCGTGAGCACACCATGGCAATCCTTGGGGTGCAGGAAGGTGATCCGCGACCCCATGGAACCACGTCGTGGCTCGTCGTACAGGACGCGTACGCCCTTGTCCCGGATGTCGGTGGAGTCCTGGTCGACATCCGCCGTACCGAAGGCGATGTGATGCACGCCCTCGCCGTTCTTGGCCAGCCACTTGGCCACGGTGGAGTCCTCACGGACGGGTTCGAGGAGCTGGAGGTAGGAGGCGCCGCCGTCGTCCGTGTTGTTGATCTTCAACATGGCCTCCCGCACGCCCTGCTCCTCGTTGACCTCGGTGTGGAACACCGTGAAGCCGTACGTCGAGGTGTAGAACTCGACGGTCTTCTCCAGGTCGAAACAGGCGATCCCGATGTGGTCGATTCGCGTCAGCATAGGAATCAGTGCAGCGCTCCGGGCGTGGTTACGCAACGTGCGCGCGATCACACTGACAGCCCGATGACGGGGTGCGGTACTGCTCAGTACATTCGAAGTAAACCCTCGTTCACTCCTCGGCTGTGCAGGCCGGAAGGGGATCGCAGCTCATGTCTGGAACGAACAGCACGACCTCCGTCATCGTCGCGGGTGCCCGCACCCCGATGGGACGGTTGCTCGGCTCGCTCAAGTCCTTCTCCGGAGCCGACCTCGGCGGCTTCGCGATCAAGGCCGCCCTCGACCGTGCGGGGATCGGCGGCGACCAGGTGCAGTACGTGATCATGGGTCAGGTGCTGCAGGCCGGGGCCGGCCAGATCCCGGCGCGCCAGGCCGCGGTCAAGGCGGGCATCCCGATGAACGTCCCGGCCCTGACCGTCAACAAGGTGTGTCTGTCGGGTCTGGACGCGATCGCGCTCGCCGACCAGCTCATCCGCGCGGGTGAGTTCGACGTGATCGTCGCGGGCGGCCAGGAGTCCATGACCAACGCCCCCCACCTGCTGCCGAAGTCCCGTGACGGCTTCAAGTACGGCGCCGTCGAGATGCTCGACTCGATGGCCTACGACGGTCTGACCGACTCGTTCGAGGGCATCGCCATGGGCGAGTCCACGGAGCACCACAACACCCGTCTGGGCATCGGCCGCAAGGAGCAGGACGAGGTCTCCGCCCTGTCCCACCAGCGCGCCGCGGCCGCCCAGAAGAACGGCATCTTCGAGGCCGAGATCACTCCGGTGGAGGTACCGCAGCGCAGGGGTGAGCCCGTCGTCTTCAGCAAGGACGAGGGCATCCGCGGCGACACGACGGTCGAGTCGCTGGGGAAGCTGCGCCCGGCCTTCAGCAAGGACGGCACCATCACGGCCGGCTCCTCCTCGCAGATCTCGGACGGTGCGGCGGCCGTGGTCGTGATGAGCAAGGCCAAGGCGCAGGAGCTGGGCCTGGAGTGGATCGCGGAGATCGGCGCCCACGGCAATGTGGCGGGTCCCGACAACTCGCTGCACTCGCAGCCGTCGAACGCGATCCTGCACGCGCTGAAGAAGGAGGGCCTGGAGGTCTCGGACCTCGATCTGATCGAGATCAACGAGGCGTTCGCGGCGGTCACCGTGCAGTCAATGAAGGACCTGGGCGTTTCCCCCGAAATGGTGAACGTCCATGGCGGTGCGATTGCCCTTGGTCACCCCATCGGCATGTCCGGCGCCCGGATCGTCCTCCACCTCGCCCTGGAGCTCAGGCGGCGTGGCGGCGGCGTCGGCGCGGCCGCGCTGTGCGGCGGCGGCGGTCAGGGTGACGCGCTGATCGTGCGGGTACCCAAGGCCTGAGCGGTCTCGCCCCGACCTCTTGACGTGAACGTCGTGAACGTGTGAACGGAGCTGTGATGCAGGACGTCTCCTCACTGGTGGCCCAGGCCAGGGACGGCCGCCCGCGTGCCGTGGCCCGGCTGATCTCCCTGGTGGAGGGGGCGTCCCCGCAGCTCAGGGAGGTCATGGCGGCCCTGGCGCCACTGACGGGCAACGCATATGTGGTGGGCCTCACGGGCTCCCCGGGCGTCGGCAAGTCCACGTCCACGTCGGCGCTCGTGACGGCGTACCGCAAGCAGGGCAAGCGGGTCGGCGTCCTGGCCGTCGACCCGTCCTCGCCCTTCTCGGGCGGCGCGCTGCTCGGCGACCGGGTGCGGATGTCGGAGCACGCGTCCGACCCGGGTGTGTACATCCGCTCCATGGCCACGCGCGGTCATCTGGGCGGCCTCGCCTGGGCGGCCCCGCAGGCGATCCGGGTGCTGGACGCGGCGGGCTGCGACGTGGTCCTGGTGGAGACGGTGGGCGTCGGCCAGTCGGAGGTGGAGATCGCCTCCCAGGCGGACACCTCGGTCGTGCTGCTGGCCCCCGGGATGGGCGACGGCATCCAGGCCGCCAAGGCCGGCATCCTGGAGATCGGCGATGTGTACGTGGTCAACAAGGCCGACCGGGACGGCGCCGACGCGACCGCGCGTGAGCTGAACCACATGCTGGGGCTCGGGGAGTCGCGGGCCCCGGGCGACTGGCGCCCGCCGATCGTGAAGACGGTCGCGGCGCGCGCCGAGGGCGTCGACGAGGTCGTCGAGGCGCTGGAGAAGCACCGGGCGTGGATGGAGGAGCGCGGGGTGCTCACGGAGCGCCGCCTCGCCCGTGCCGCGCACGAGGTGGAGACCATCGCGGTGACGGCCCTGCGGGAGCGGATCGGCGATCTGCACGGCGACCGCCGGCTGAGCACGCTGGCCGAGCGCATAGTGGCGGGTGAACTCGACCCCTACCGGGCGGCGGACGAACTGGTGGCGGGCCTCACGAACGGCTGAGGGCCGGCCGGGTGCCGGGAAAACCCGTGGCGGGCCCTGGCACCCGTTGATACGTTGACCCGCATGTTCCTCCTCTTGGCATAGGACCCGCCCAGGTCCGCGATCGGCACACGGCGTCCGGCCGTGGTCGTCGCGGGACTCAGGCGTCCCCTTCCATGCCTTCAGCCGAGGAACCTCCACGTGTCAACGCCTGCTTCCGGGCGGCCTTCGTATGCCGCCGTTCTGCGTGTCCCGTACGCCCGCCGCACCTTTGCCGCCGCGCTGGTCGGCCGGTTGTCGTACGGGACGGTGTCCATCGCCGTCATGCTGTCCGTGACCAGGGCGACCGGGTCCTACGCCGCGGCCGGTACGGTCATGGCGCTCTTCGGCGCCACCTCGGTCCTCCTCTCGCCGTCGCGGGCGGCGTTCGTCGATCGGTACGGACCGAGACGGGCGCTGAGACCGATGGCGCTGATCTACGGCGCGCTGCTCGCGACGCTTTCCGCGGCGAGTTGGCGGCCCGGTGTCCCGGCACCGCTGCTGGGAGCCCTCGCCCTTGCCGCCGGTGCCTTCGCACCCCCTCTGGGACCCACCATGCGGGCGGTGTGGAGCGGGCTGATCGACGACCAGCGGCTGTTGCAGCGCGCCTTCGGGCTCGACGGAGTGGTCGAGGAACTGTTGTTCGTGTCCGGCCCGCTGCTGGTGGGCGCAGTGGTGCGGTGGGCGCCACCCGCGGCCGGGGTGGCGCTCAGCGCGCTCCTGGTGGTCGTGGGGACCACCGTCTTCGTCTCGTCCCCGCTGGTGGCCCGTGCCCGCCCCGGCACGGCGAGGCGGACCCGCTCCCCGGGACGCCCGCGGGGAGCGCGGGGGCTCGCCCAGCCGGTGATGGTGGCCGCCGGGGTCGGGCTGGGGATCGGCGCGCTCGATCTGCTGGTCCTGGCCTTCGTCGAGGAGCGGCGCTACGGCGACGACGTTGCGGCGTGGGTGCTGGCGGCGCTGTCCGCGGGCAGCGCCGTCGGCGGGCTGCTGAACGGCGCGGCCGACTGGCGGACGAGCGCGCGGGTCAGGCTGCCGGTGCTCGCGGCGGCGCTGGGCCTGACGCTGGCCGTGGCGGGCCTTGCCCCCGGTCTCGCCGTCCTCACGTCGGCCGTGGCCTGTGCGGGTCTGTTCATCGCCCCGGCCCTGACGACGTCGTACCTGATCGCGGACGAGTCGGCACCGCCGGGCTTCCGCACCCGGGCCGGCGCCTGGGTGAACACGGCGGTCAACGCCGGAAGCTCGGCCGGTTCGGCGGCCGTGGGCGTGCTGCTGGGCCGTCTGCCGCTGGGCGTGTGCTTCGCGCTGTCCGGCGCGGCCACCTTGGCGGCCGCCGCTCTCGCCGGTCGTCCGGGCCTCGTACGCGGAGTACGGCCGCACCGGCCCGGCCCGCCGGAGGTGGGCGGAGAACCGTCCGCCGACGGTGTGCTCGCGGCCGCCGCAGCGGAGGCCGGGGGCGAGTGCGCAGGCGCGTCGTCCGCCTGCCCGGCGCGGCCGCGGCGACGGCGCGGCCGCCGGCGCTGACCGTCACCGCCGCGCGGGCGGCCGCGCGGCGCTGACCGTCACCGCCGCGCGGGCGGCCGGCGGATGCGACGCACCGCCGGGCGTGCCCGGGGTACCGCTACGGCTTGCCCCGCTGTCCCCTCAGGTGCTCCGCGATCGGGCGCAGGGACTTGTGCACCTGCTCCAGGTCGTCCTCGGAGAGCAGGTCGATGAAGTGTCTGCGCACGGACGCCACGTGGTGCGGCGCGACCTTCCGCATCGTCTCCAGGCCGTGGTCCGTCAGGACGGCGAACAGACCCCGTCGGTCCGACTCGCAGTTCTCGCGGCGTACCAGGTTCGCGTTCTCCATACGAGTGATCTGGTGCGAGAGCCGGCTCTTGGACTGGAGGGTGGCGGCCGCGAGGTCGCTCATGCGCATCCGCATGCCCTCCGACTCCGAGAGATTCACCAGAATCTCGTAGTCGTTCATCGTCAGGCCGAACGGTTGCAGATCCCTTTCGAGCTGGTACGTCAACAGCCTGTTGACCTCCAGGTGGGTGCGCCAGGCGCACTGCTCCGCATCGGTCAGCCAGCGCGTGGCCGTCTCGGTCTCCATGAATGAAGTCTACCTAAAAGGTTGAAAGGCGTACTAGTGAGGGTGGTGTGACAGTGCGCACGCGTTCGATGTCACACTCCGCAGACTACCGCTCACAGCCCGAAGCGACGCTGGAGGTCCCCCAGCTGTCCGGGAAGGCGCGGTGCCCCCGGCTGTCCCTGATGACCGGGTACCCCTCCGCCGCCCGGTACGCCGGGCTCGTGTGGAACCGCTCCCGTGGACTGCTCCGCCATAAGGGTCTCCGAGGACTGGAGCAGCACCGTGCCCGCCCCGACGAACTCGAACTGGTGCTCCTCCCCGGAGGCCCCGCCGAGGCCCGTCATCGCACGTAGACCGCCCCATACGCCCGTCAGATACCCATGGTCGTAGTGATGGCACGGAGACGGGCAGTCGGCCCAGCCGACCAGTGCCTGAGGGTCCACCCGGATCGGGGGTTCCATGAACACCACCGGACCGTTGGACGCGGCCACGAACTTTCCGGTTCCGAGGAGTGTCAGAAAACCGGGAATGATCGACTGCTTCAGCGACAGACTTGGCTGAAAAGCGAGCAGGTTGCCCGAGCGAATGGTCAGATTGCCGTCGTCCAGGTCGTAGGAATTCACATCGAAGGCCCGGTCGGCGAGGAGCATCTTGCCGGAGCCGTCGGCCACCACCCAGTCGCTCGCGTGCAGTGGCGAATGGAAGGAAGTACGGACGAGGCGGTCCAGACGGCCGTGTCCGACGCCGTTGAACTCGATCGCGCCGTAGTACGCGATCATCTTCCCCTTCTGCAGGAACCACTGGCTCCCCTTGAGCTCCACGCAGAAGGTGTACTTGTTGACGTTGTCGTCGGCCGGCAGCGTCATCGGGTCGTGCACGACGGGCCCGGCGCCCGGGTAGGTGGTCACAGCTTCTCCTCCGACGCCTGCACGTACACCGCACCACTGCCGCTCAGCTCCAGCTGGAACGCCTCGCCGGAGCCACGCCCCACCATGTCGCGCCAGCCGAGCGCCGTGGACAGCTTGTTGCGTACGTCACCGTGGTGCGCGACATACGCCTGGGGGTCGACATGGACCGGGTGCTGCGGGGTGATCGGCACCTCGAAGACTCCGCCGTGCGCCATCACGGCGACCGCGCCGTGCCCGGTGAGGGTGGTCGTGAACAGGCCCTGGCCGGTCACCTGGCCGCGCACCAGGCCCATCACGCCGCCCTGCGCGCCCAGGAACATCGTGCCCTGCTGGAGCGTGCCCTCGAAGGCGAGCAGCCGGTCCGCCTCGACGTAGAGCGTGTCCCCCGTGAGGTCGATCACCTGGATGTGGTGGCCGCCGTGCCCGAACAGCACCGTGCCGCTGCCCTCGACCGTCATCAGCGGGGTCGCCTCGTTCGCGATCCGGCGGCCGAGCATCGACATCATCCCGCCCTGGCCGCCCTGGATGTTCGGGGTGAAGGAGACCTCTCCCTTGTAGGCGAGCATCGCGCCGCGCTGGCTGTACAGCCGCTGCCCCGGCACCACCGTCGCCTCGATCATCTTCGAGTTCATCTCGCGGAAGCCCATGTCAGAGATCACCCGCGATCGTGTTGCGCTCGCTGGGCTGGACGTAGACCAGCCCGTCCCCCTCGAAGCGGATCTGGAAGGCCTCGCCGCCGCCCTCGCCGAGGAATGTGCGGAACGTCACGCCCGACTGGAACGACTGCCGCAGATTCCCCTGGTGCGCCACATACGCGCCCGGGTCGACGGTCAGCGGGTACTGCGCGCTCACCCGCAGCACCACCGCCGGACCGTCCGACATGATCGCGGCCTGGCCGTGGCCCTCCACGGTCGTGGTGAACAGGCCGTTGCCCTGGGAGGCGCCGCGCAGGCCGGTGAAGGTCGTGCCCGTGCGCAGGCCGGCGTCCGTCGCGAGCAGATTGCTCGACTCGACGTACAGCTTGTCCCCGCGCAGGTCCACGAGATTGATCTCGGAGGCGCGGTCCGCGAACCAGCACGTCCCGCGTCCCTTCACCTCCATCACGGTCATCTGCTCGCCGGTGAGTCTTCGGGTCACCATCCCCCGGAGCCCCTCGCCGCCGCCGGTGAGCTTCTTGAAGGCCATCTGGCCGTCGTACGCGACCATCGAGCCGTTCTTCGCCTTCACGGCGTCCCCGGTCATGTCGACGGCCAGCACCTTGCTGCCTTGGAGTCGGAACATCGCCACGAGGTGAAGGTAGCCGCCGGGCGGGCGGAGCGGACAGAGCCCGAAGGTGGATCCCACCCTGACCCGTCCCTGAGGCCTACGCCCACGCGTCATCGACACCCCGCCCCCCGGTTCCCGGACCGTCGCGTCCCGGATGTCACAATGGGGGGCGCTTGTGCACACGTTCACAAAGCGACTGTGTCGTCAGCGAATCTCCCACCGAAGGTGACCCGTGGACATAAAGACCGCCACCGCCCTCCGCCGGCTCCGCCTGGTCTCGGCCCCCGAGGCCGTCTCCTTCCTGCTGCTGCTCGTCTGCTCGGTACTGAAGCGCACCTCGGACTTCAACGCGGTGCCCGTCATGGGCTCGATCCACGGCGTGCTCTTCATCCTGTACGTGATCTTCTGGGCCGACGCCTGGAACCGGGCCAGGTGGTCCGTGCGGACGGCCGCCCTCTACTTCGTCCTCTCCGTGCTGCCGACCGGTGGCTTCTTCGCCGAGCGCAAGCTGCGCCGCGAGGCCGAGAACGCGGTCATCGCGGCCCGCGCCCGCAAGGAAGGGATCGTGAACGCGTGATCGTCGCCTTCTCGGTGACGCCCCTGGGTGTCGGGGAGGACGTGGGGGAGTACGTCGCCGACGCCGTGCGGGTGGTGCGGGAGTCCGGTCTGCCGAACCGCACCGACGCGATGTTCACCTCGATCGAGGGTGACTGGGACCAGGTCATGGACGTCGTGAAGCGCGCCGTCGCGGCGGTCGAGGCGCGCGCCCCGCGGGTCTCCCTCGTACTGAAGGCGGACATCCGCCCGGACGTGACGGACGGCCTCACCTCCAAGGTGGAGACGGTGGAGCGGTACCTGTCCACCGAGTGACGCGCCCTCCGCGGCGGAGATCACGGCGGTGACCACGGCGGGAATTCCGAGTGGGACTCCGAGTGGGACTCCGAGCGGAAGACCCGGCCGAAAGCCCCGGCCCCGGCGGCCGGGGCTTTCCCGTTGCCGTGGTTTGAGCGACTGCTCAAATGCCTGTACTGTCAGGTCAGTTGTTTTGAGCAGTCGCTCAAATAGGGCCGTTGGCATGGGGGATCGGCAATGGGGCTCTACGTGGAGGCGCACATACGGGGCGACCTCGACGAACTCTGGGCCCGCACCCAGGACCCCGCGCACCACCGCCGCTGGGACTTCCGCTTCACCGAGATCGACTGCCTGCCGGGCGCGGAGGACGAACCGCGCCGCTTTCGGTACGTCACGCGCATCCTGCCCTTCCTGACCGTCTGCGGGACCGGGGTGTCGGCCGGGGAGAAGACGCGCCCGGACGGGACGCGCACCTCCGCGCTGCGCTTCTGCTCGCCGCACCCGCTGTCGCTGATCGCCGAGGGCAGCGGCTACTGGCGCTACGTGCCCGACGGCGACGGCGTCCGCTTCCTCGCCGGGTACGACTACCGGACGCGCTGGGGCGCCTTCGGCCGCCTCGCCGGCCGGCTGTTCCTGCGGCCCCTCATGGGCTGGGCGACGGCCTGGTCCTTCGACCGCCTCCGCCTGTGGGTGGAGCGAGGGGTGACACCGGAGCGTGCACTCGCCAACTGGTGCGCGGAACTGGTCGTCCGGGGGGTGGTCCTCACCGTCGCCTGCGTCGGCCTCGGGCTGCGCTCCTGTGTACGGCTGTTCGGCCCCCTGGCGGCAACGATGGCGTATCTGTGCCCGCTGCTGCTGGCCGTCGTCATCTCCCTGGCCCTGTGCAAGGAGCCCCTCGCCGGCACCCCGGCGGCGCGCCGCTGTCTGCGCACCCCGCCCACCCGGGTGCGCGCCCCGCGCCTGCTGGCCGCCCTGGAGCGGCCGTCGTGACCTCGGTCCTCCGTACGGCGCCGGGCGACGCGACGCCGGGCGGCGGCAAGAGGCGCGATGTCCCCTTCAAGATCGAGAATGTGCCCTGCACCGACACCGCCGACCGTGAGACGGTGTCGTCCGTGCGCATCCTCCACCTCCCCGGCACACACCAACTCCTGGCGAGCGAGCCGCACTTCTTCCGGATATGCGCGCGTGAGGCGCACCCGCGCTTAGGGCGTGTTGCGAAAGTCCCGTCGTTCGCCCGGAGGGCGGGCCTCGCGGCGTCAGGCGCGTGCTATCGGTGTGCGGGGCGGGAGCCCTCGTACTGGATGTACGTGGGGTTTCGCCCGGTGCGGCGGTGGGGGCACCGCCCGCGCGAGCGAAGTCGAGCGTGGGGGAGCGTGCATGGCGTCGCGAGGCAGGCGGTACTTTCGCAACACGCCCCAGGGCTCCCGTCGCGGCCCGTGGAGGAGGAGGCGCGGGCGTGAGCGAGACGACGAAGGTGAAGCTGCTTCAGGGGGCGCTGCGGACCCTCACCGAGCAGGGGATCGCCAAGACCTCGGCGCGCACGATCGCGGCGACGGCGGGGGTCAACCAGGCGCTGGTCTTCTACCACTTCGGCTCGGTGGACGAGCTGCTGGCCGCCGCATGCCGCTACGGCACGGAACAGCGGGTGGCGCGCTACCGGGACCGCCTGGAGAGCATCAGCTCGCTCGGTGAACTCCTCTCCTTCGGGCGGCAGGTGCACGAGGAGGAGAAGGCCGCGGGGCATGTGGCCGTGCTGGGCCAGCTGCTGGCCGGTGCCCAGACCCATCCCAGGCTCGCGCCGGCCACGGCCGCGGGGCTCGACCTGTGGATCGCGGAGATCGAGCGGGTGCTGGTGCGGGTGCTGGCGGCGACACCGGCGGGGGAGTTCGCGGACCCGGCAGGGCTGGCCCGTGCGGTGTCCGCGTCCTTCGTCGGGATCGAGCTGTACGAAGGGGTGGACACGGCGGGCGCGCGCGCCGCGCTGGCCGCCCTGGACCAGCTGGTGACCCTGGTGGCGGCGCTCGACGACCTCGGCCCGGTGGCACAGCGAGCGGTACGGCACGCACTGCGCCGGGCCTCGAACGCCCCGGAGCGTACGTAGGGCCGACGGGCGCGGGACCGCACCCGCCGGGTCGTGCCGCGTCCGCCCGGCTCCGGCCCTCAGGAGACCGCCGGGCGCCGCGGCCGCCTCCCGGTGCTCACCGCTGCCGTTCCAGGTGCTCCTTGAAGTGCTCCAGATCGCCGCGGACCAGCCGCTCGATCGCGTTCGCCTGGGCGAACCCCTTCGGGCCGCCGAAGCTGTCCCGCACGGGCCCGGGGTCGTACTCCACGCGTGCCTGGACGCGGGTGTGGCCCTGGTCGATCGGCTGCAGCGAGAACGACCCCGACAGCCGGGGGTCGCCCGTGGTGCGCCACTCCATCACGCGCCGGTCTCCGTGGTCGGAGACCTCGGCCTCGAACGACCGGGACCGGCCGCCCGTGTCGACGTCCAGATGCGCCCGGCCGCCCGTCTCCGTACGGGCGTCGCGCACGCCGTCCATGAAGCGCGGATACTCCTCCATGTGGTGCAGGCTGTCCCAGGCCGCGTCGATCGGGACCGCGATGTCGACGTGTTCCTCGAGGGTGCTCATGGCTCACCTCCACGTTCGCCCCGTGCACGGGGCCCTCTGTCTCCAGTGTGCGCCCGGCGCCCGGGGCCGACCGAAGAGCGAGACAGGGCTGACCACCATGTGACCGGCGGGTAAGGTCGGTGTCGTGCCGAAGCCGCTCAGTCTGTCCTTCGACCCCATCGCCCGTGCCGACGAACACTGGAAGCAGCGCTGGGGAAACGTGCCGTCGATGGCCGCCATCACCTCGATCATGCGAGCCCAGCAGATCCTGCTCGCCGAGCTCGACGCGGTCGTGAAGCCGTACGGACTGACCTTCGCGCGCTACGAGGCGCTGGTGCTGCTCACCTTCTCCAAGGCGGGCGAGCTGCCCATGTCCAAGATCGGCGAGCGGCTCATGGTGCACCCCACCTCCGTCACCAACACCGTCGACCGCCTGGTGCGGTCCGGTCTGGTGGCCAAGCGGCCCAATCCCAACGACGGCCGTGGCACTCTCGCCTCCATCACCGACAAGGGACGTGAGGTCTGCGACGCCGCCACGCGCGACCTGATGGCGATGGAGTTCGGGCTCGGCACGTACGACGCCGAGGAGTGCGCCGAGATCTTCGCGATGCTGCGCCCGCTGCGCATCGCGGCGGGGGACTTCAGCGGCGAGTAGCAGGTCGGCGGCCCGCCGGGCCGTCGCTGCGGGCACGTCGCGGGGGCACTCGAAGATCGACCGATACGTGCCGTTACGCTCGGAGCCATGAAAAAGAGCGTGCTGACCCGCTACCGCGTCATGGCCTATGTCACCGGCGTGCTGCTGGTCCTGCTGACCCTCGGTGTGATCGCCAAGTACGTGCTGGACATGAACGGTGCCGCGGACTTCACCCGTGTCGTCGGCATCGCCCACGGCTGGCTGTACGTCATCTACCTGGTCTTCGCCTTCGACCTGGGCTCCAAGGCCAAGTGGCCGGTCGGCAAGCAGCTGTGGGTGCTGCTGGCGGGGACCATCCCCACCGCCGCCTTCTTCGTGGAGCGCAAGGTCACGCGCGAGCTGGAGGAGCGGGTCGCGGAGGGTACCCCCGCGGTCGCCAAGGCGTAGCGGACACCGCCGTACGGAAGCCGTACGGCGGTCAGCCGTCGACATTTACTTGGACGTCCTAGTAAATTCGAGGGTATGGACGCTGACGCCATCGAGGAGGGCCGCCGACGCTGGCAGGCCCGCTATGACGCCTCGCGCACGCGCGAGGCCGACTTCACCACGCTCTCCGGCGACCCCGTGGAGCCGGTGTACGGGCCGCGGCCCCACGACACGTACGAGGGCTTCGAGCGGATCGGGTGGCCCGGTGAGTACCCCTTCACTCGCGGTCTGTACCCGACCGGTTACCGAGGGCGGACCTGGACCATCCGGCAGTTCGCCGGGTTCGGCAACGCCGAGCAGACGAACGAGCGCTACAAGATGATCCTGGCCGCCGGCGGCGGCGGCCTGAGTGTGGCCTTCGACATGCCCACCCTGATGGGCCGCGACTCCGACGATCCGCGCTCGCTCGGCGAGGTCGGGCACTGCGGGGTCGCGATCGACTCGGCCGCGGACATGGAGGTCCTGTTCAAGGACATCCCGCTGGGCGACGTCACGACCTCGATGACGATCAGCGGTCCGGCCGTCCCCGTCTTCTGCATGTACCTGGTGGCCGCCGAGCGCCAGGGTGTCGACCCGGCCGTGCTGAACGGCACGCTGCAGACCGACATCTTCAAGGAGTACATCGCCCAGAAGGAGTGGCTCTTCCAGCCGGAGCCGCATCTTCGTCTGATCGGCGACCTGATGGAGCACTGCGCGGCCGGCATCCCCGCCTACAAGCCGCTGTCGGTCTCCGGCTACCACATCCGCGAGGCGGGCGCGACGGCCGCGCAGGAGCTGGCCTACACGCTCGCGGACGGGTTCGGCTATGTGGAGCTGGGCCTCAGCCGGGGCCTGGACGTCGATGTCTTCGCCCCCGGTCTGTCCTTCTTCTTCGACGCGCACGTCGACTTCTTCGAGGAGATCGCCAAGTTCCGCGCGGCGCGCCGGATCTGGGCCCGCTGGATGCGGGACGTGTACGGGGCGAAGACCGCCAAGGCGCAGTGGCTGCGCTTCCACACCCAGACGGCCGGGGTCTCGCTGACCGCGCAGCAGCCGTACAACAACGTCGTCCGTACGGCGGTGGAGGCGCTGGCGGCCGTGCTGGGCGGGACCAACTCGCTGCACACCAACGCGCTGGACGAGACGCTGGCGCTGCCGAGCGCGCAGGCCGCCGAGATCGCGCTGCGCACCCAGCAGGTGCTCATGGAGGAGACCGGCGTCGGCAACGTCGCCGACCCGCTCGGCGGTGCCTGGTACGTCGAGCAGCTGACGGACCGGATCGAGGCGGACGCGGAGAAGATCTTCGACCAGATCAAGGAGCGGGGACTGCGGGCGCATCCCGACGGGCAGCACCCCATCGGGCCGATGACCTCCGGCATCCTGCGGGGCATCGAGGACGGCTGGTTCACCGGCGAGATCGCCGAGTCCGCGTTCCGCTACCAGCAGTCGCTGGAGAAGGGCGACAAGAGGGTGGTGGGCGTCAACGTCCACACCGGGTCGGTCACCGGGGACCTGGAGATCCTGCGGGTCAGCCACGAGGTCGAGCGCGAGCAGGTGCGGGTGCTGGGCGAGCGGAAGACCGGGCGGGACGACGCGGCGGTGCGCGCGGCGCTCGACGCCATGCTCACGGCCGCGCGCGACGGTTCCAACATGATCGGCCCGATGCTGGACGCCGTACGCGCGGAGGCCACGCTCGGCGAGATCTGCGGGGTGCTGCGGGACGAGTGGGGGGTGTACACGGAACCGGCCGGCTTCTGACGGGCGGGCACGACGGGCCGACGGGAACCCTTCCCGCCGGCCCGTCGCCGTGTCCGGCTCCCCTTAGAACTCCTGTACGAAGTACGGCTCCACGGTCATCCAGCCGTTGCCGCGGGCGCCGTAGCGGGTGCCGTTGTCGTCGCGGGACAGGGTGTACCAGGAGTCGACGTAGTCCGGGTCGTCCGTCCACCAGCTGTTCGGCATGGCGTCCAGGATCGCGGTGACCAGGGGGATGTAGGTGCCCTGGTCGGCGATGGTGAGCAGCGCTGTGGCGAGGGCCTTGGCCAGGGTCAGGTAGTTGGTGTCGCCGTCGTCCTCCATCATCACGGCGTCGGCCAGGTTGTACTTGTAGTTGGACCAGTTGACCAGGATCTGGCCCGGCCGGTACACCGTGTGGTCGTTGTCCAGGTACGGCATGTCGACCGGGTCGACCCGGACCTTGCCGTCCTGGCCGAAGCCGGTGACGAGGGTGTAGATCTCGGCGTCGCCCTTGAACCAGGGCTCCTCGTCGTCCGACAGCTCCACCGCGGTGACACGGGTGGTCCAGAAGCCCCCGGCGGCGGCCGAGGCCCGGGTGCCGGCCGTGGGGGCGGGCCGCCGGGCGGGCGCGGCGGAGGCGACGCCGTATCGGCCGAGTTCCTTGTTCAGTACGCGCAGACCGGCCGACAGCGCCTTGGAGCCGTCGATGTCGACGACGTACACGGGGTGCGTGGGCGCCTTGCGGGCGTCGAGCGTGTGGGCGCGGCCGTGGCTGTCGTAGGCGGTGATCGTGGCCGTGTCGTCGTCCGCGGCGGCCGCGGCCACCCACGGCTCCGTGTCGGCGGTGAGCGCGGCGCGCATGGCGGGGTCCCCGAGCCGCAGCCGGAGCAGGGAACCGGCGTCGGTGCCCAGGCCCTTGGCGGTGGTGATGCGGCGGTCGGCCGAGGACAGGGCCGACTTCAGGGCGCCGGAGCCGGACCGGTCGGCCAGCGCGGCGACGGCCACCTCGTGGGAGGAGAGGGCGGCCGTGCGGACGCGTGCGCGCCAGGCGGGGGCGGAGAGCGAGCCGGCGATCGCCCGCGCGGCCTGGTTCTCCGCGGTGGAGACCGCCGACGCGGTCGCGGCGGCGGATGCGGAGGCGGCGGTCCGCTGGGCCGCCACGGCGGAGGGTCCGCCGAGGGCCTGGCCGGCGCACAGGGCGACGAGGGATGCGGCGACGGCCGTGAGGGTGCCGAGTCGGCGGGTGTGGCGAGGTCTCACGTGGATCGGTCCTCCTGGACGAGGGTCGATGACGCGCGGTAGGGGAATGGAGCCGTGGAACCCGAAGCGGGGTCTATGCGAGTAGAGGCCCGCGGTCATAATGACGGGGGCATGTCATTGCGACAAGGGTCCGGCACCGCACGACCGGTGAACTTCGATGGGGCCGCGCCGGAGTGCGCGAAGGGCTGCGGACGTGTCCACGGGGTCAGATGCCGGTCGCCGCGAGCCCGCCGAGCAGCACCGCGGCGAAGCGCCGCACCCACTCCTCGTCGACCGGCTCGGCGCTGACCAGGGTGCGATGGACCACCGCGCCCGCGACCATGTCGAAGATCAGGTCCGCCCCGCGCGCGGCGGCCTCGGGGTCCGTCTCGGTCGGCAGCTCGCCGCGGCACGCCGCGCGGGCCCGGCCCTGGACGACCAGACGCTTCTGGCGGTCGACGATGGAGGTGCGGATGCGCTCGCGCAGCGCCTCGTCGCGCGTCGACTCCGCCACGACCGCCATCAGACCGCTCCTCGCCTCGGGACGGTCCAGGATCGCCGCGAACTGCAGCACCACACCCTCGATGTCCGCGGCGAGGCTCCCCCGGTCGGGCAGTTCCAACTCGTCGAACAATTCCGCGACCGCGTCCACCACCAGCTCGTTCTTGCCCGCCCAGCGGCGGTAGAGAGTGGTCTTCGCGACCCCCGCGCGGGTCGCCACGTCCCCCAGCGTGAGCTTCGACCAGCCCAGCTCGACCAGCGCCTCCCGCGTCGCCTCCAGGATCGCGGCGTCCGCGGCGGCGCTCCGGGGGCGCCCCGTGCGGGTGGCGGGAGTGCTGCGCTGCATGTCGGTGACCCTATCCGGCGCTGTGCTTTCGGCCATATACGCGCGTTGTGTGAAGTGGTGAGGGAGATCACCTGTGTACGGGCCACGGCGACCCCTCGGGGCAGTTACGCTACGACTCGTAGCGAAAGCGCGTCCAAGCGGCGCGCGGAGCGGCGACGACCACGGGCGCCGGGTGGGGACCCGGCGCGGATCACGACCGGCGGGCACGGCTTTCACGACGCTTTTCACAGCGGCGATTCGGAGGGGGGAGGATGTACTCATGCAGCCACGGAACATGTCCATGAGCGGAGTCGTCGACCTCGCCGCGGTGAAGGCCGCCCAGGAGGCCAAGGCGAAGGCGGAGCAGGCGCGCGCCGAAGCGGCCCGGCAGGGTGGAGGCGGCGCGGTCTCCCCTGCCGACCTCGTCGTCGACGTCGACGAGGCGGGGTTCGAGACCGACGTCCTCCAGCGCTCCACCGAGGTGCCGGTCGTCATCGACTTCTGGGCCGAGTGGTGCCAGCCCTGCAAGCAGCTGAGCCCGATCCTGGAGCGGCTGGCCCTCGAGTACAACGGCCGCTTCGTGCTCGCCAAGATCGACGTCGACGCCAACCAGATGCTGATGCAGCAGTTCGGCATCCAGGGGATCCCCGCCGTCTTCGCCGTCGTCGCCGGCCAGGCGCTCCCCCTCTTCCAGGGAGCCGCCCCCGAGCAGCAGATCCGCGAGACCCTCGACCAGCTCGTCCAGGTCGCCGAGCAGCGCTTCGGGCTGACCGGTCTGACCGTCGACCCCGACGCCGAGCCGGGCGGGGCGCCGGTGGCCGCCGAGATTCCGGCGGGCCCCCACGACGCGCTGCTCGAAGCGGCGGTGCAGGCCCTGGACGCGGGCGACCTGGGCGGTGCGATCCAGGCGTACAGGAACGTGCTGAGCGACGACCCGGGCAACACGGAGGCGAAACTGGGCCTCGTCCAGGCCGAGTTGCTGCAGCGGGTGAGTGGCCTGGACCCGCAGCGGGTGCGCAAGGAGGCCGCGGAGAAGCCCGGTGACGCACCGGCGCAGATCGCGGCGGCGGACCTGGATCTGGTGGGCGGTCATGTGGAGGACGCGCTCGGGCGGCTCGTCGAGACCGTGCGGCGTACGGCGGGGGAGGACCGGGAGGCCGTGCGGCTGCGGCTGCTGGAACTCTTCGAGGTGGTCGGTGCCGAGGACCCGCGTGTGACGTCGGCTCGGCGGGCCCTTGCGAGGGCTCTGTTCTGACCAGTCGCTAAACGCCAGGGCGTGTGATGCCCGGGTGAAAGTTTGACGGCAGAGGTACATCGCGGCCGCGCTTTACCAAATCTTGGTAATCGCGGCCGCTGTTACTTGGAGTAAGTCGACCACCGGATTCTGTCGGGGTCTGTCCCTACTTCAACCGTTTAGTCATCTCCTATGAGGCAACTAAGAGTTGCTGAGTGAGACCGCGGGGTCGTTGTTCGGTTATCCGGCCGTTACTAGTGAGTAACGAACCCCCTTGCGGGGGCGGCGAGAATGCACCACGATCGGCCACGCTCGGTCCATCGCCGTACCCGACACCCAGCCGGGGCAACGGGTTTTCGTGGGTCCCCACCGGGCAGGAGCCGACGGCAGTGGCGCCGGCTCCTGGACAGGGGGGTCTCCGCCTCGGCGGAGCCTGTCCGGCAGGTTGTGCGTGATGCGTGTCAGGCGCGACCAGTGGTTGTCGCTCGGGGGTGATCGCCGGTGATTCGGGCGCGGTTCGCGCCACCGAGCGCGGGCGCTCTCCTTCCCGAGGACGTAGCACTTCTCCCATCCCTGCCCGGCTGAGCCGCCGCACGGTAGCGAGCTCGGGCCAGGAGATGTACGTCCGAGAAGGAGGAAATATGGAGTCCCAGGTGCGTGGCGGGACCAGATGGAAGCGGTTCGCTGTGGTCATGGTGCCCAGCGTCGCCGCGACGGCAGCGATAGGCGTGGCCCTGGCACAGGGCGCTCTGGCCGCTTCGTTCAGCGTGTCGGGCCAGCAGTTCAAGGTGACCGCCACCCAGCTCGAGGGTTGGGGCTTCGAGCAGTACGGGGCGGTTGACAGCGGTTACACGCTCGACGGCGGCAAGACGGCTCACCCCGTCGCCGTCTCGGCGTTCAAGGACGCCGAGATCACGGACCTGTGCCAGTCCGTGGTCACCCCGATCCCGCTGCTCGGCGACGTCACGCTGACGCTGACGGCCGGTGGGGCGGGTCACCCCAAGGTCTCGGCTCACAACATCTACATCGATGTCAACGACCTCAAGGCTGACGCCAAGTTCGACGACATCGACATCGGTGTGGCGGCCGGCGACACCGGTGCCGACAAGGGTGGCAAGGGCCCGGGCATGAAGGGCGGCAACGAGCAGTCGAACCCGTACGGATTCGCCCAGCAGGCCAAGCACGCGGTGCTGAGCGGCGTGGAGCAGCACGCCTGGGCGACGACCGCGGGAACCTTCACGCTGAGTGGGCTCAACATGAGCCTGTCCAAGGGAAACAACGAGTGCCAGCTCAAGCACTGAGCACTCGGTGACGGGCGGGGGAGCCGACGGCGCCCCCGCCCGTTCCACCTTCAACCGCTCCTTCACATCCCCCCCACACCTTCGCACGACCACCTACAGCAACGCTGCACCAGGGAGCTGTTTTCCATGAGCGCCGAGATTTCTGCTGCCGAACCCGGTCAGTTCAGCCACCGGAGGCTGCAGTTCCGCGCCTGGCGGGGCACGAGGCCGTTCTGGGCCGGGCTGTTCGTCCTGCTCGGTGGCCTCCCGATCCTCTACTTCCCGTACGCGCACCTGCAGCTCGGTCACCTGTCACTGGCCATGGCCACCACGGGCGGCGCCGGCTCCCTCATCATCGGCGTGCTGCTGATAGTCCTCGGCATCAGCCTGTGGTTCCAGCAGCACATCCGCACGTTCGCGGGCGTCGCGGCGATCCTGCTGGCGCTGGTGGCCCTCCCGGTGTCCAACTTCGGCGGCTTTGTCGTGGGCTTCCTGCTCGCCCTGGTCGGTGGAGCCATGGCCGTGTCCTGGGCGCCGGGCGTCCCGCCCGAGCAGCAGCCGGCCCAGGCAGGGCCGGCGGGCGACGGCGGTGCCCCCGAGGTCGCTCCGGATGGGGTGAACGAGCCGCAGGACCTGACCAAGACGACCCCGGTCAACGGGACGAACGGGAGGCACAGTGCCGGCTGACGAGGTGACCCACGGGACGGACGTGGACGCGTCCCGTGCGAGATCCGGGCCGCGCCACGCGGCCCCGAGGAAGCCGCTGTTCACCAGGTTCCACGTGCCGGCCGGCAAGGCGATAGCCCTGGCGGCGATGCCGACGGCGGTCCTCATGGGAATGGGGTTGACGCCGACGCTCGCCCGCGCCGACGACCACCCGTCCTCCAGGACCATGACGGCCGACGAGTACCAGAAGTGCGTCGAGGTCCTGGACAAGTCCAAGGACTCCAAGGACGCGTCGGCCACCCCGTCGCCGTCCGCGTCGGCTAGCGCGTCGAAGTCCGCCGACACGGCGGAGCCGACGCCCTCGGCCTCCTCGGACAAGACGCCGGACACGAAGTCGGACAAGCCTTCTTCGTCGGATTCAGGTTCCGACGACAAGGCGACGCCCGCGCCGTCCGCGTCCTCCGCGAGCGGATCCGGTACGTCGTCGGGCGGCGGTGCCACGCCCAGTGCATCGGCTTCCGCGACCCAGGGCGGGGTGCTGGACGACCTCGGCAACGCGCTCAAGAACATCCTGACGCCCGGCGGCACTTCGTCGAGCGACACGGGTGCGAGTGCCACGCCGTCGCCGTCCGCGACCCAGGACACCAAGGCCGCCACGAAGGACAGCGGCACGTCCTCGTCGTCGTCCTCCTCGTCCGTCACCAAGACGGTCAAGAAGGTCACCGACACGGTCAAGGACACCGTGAAGGACACCACGGACACGGCGACGAAGGCGGCGGACGACACCGTGAAGGCGGCGGAGTCGGCGACCCCCAGTCCGTCCGCGAGTTCCACGCCCGCGGACTGTGTCGCGGCCACCGACGACGAGGGCGGCGTCGAGAAGACCCTCGCGCTGCCCGACAAGCCCTGGCACCTGGAGGCCAGCTCCCTGCTGCTGAAGGGCGCCGACTACCAGGGCATCGTCAAGGTGCGCACCGCCAACGGGACCGTCAAGAAGGTCCTGAAGTACGTGATCTCCAACGGCACCGACATCGGCGACCTGCACCAGCTCGTCGACGGTCAGAACGGCGAGACGTACCACGTCCAGGCGGCCAAGGGCTCCACGTCCACCATCCGCGACGGCAAGACGGTGATGTACACCGAGAGCATCTCCGGCAATCTGCTCGGCCTGATCCCGATCACGTTCAGCCCGGACAACCCGCCGCCGCTGAACATCCCGCTGATCTACTTCACCAACGTGAAGGTGACCCAGGCCGGCCAGTTCGGCGGGTCGCTCACCATCCCCGGTATGCACCAGTACGTCACCGGGGCGAGTTGAGCACCTCTCAAGACCTTTCCGGGAGCCGCAGGAGTCAGGGCCCCGCCGGCAGGACACCGGCGGGGCCCTGACGCATGTGAGGCGGCTGTTTCTCGGTGCTGCGCTCGTCGTACTCCGACCACTGGCGGCGAAATTCTCGCCGCTGCCGAACGCCCTGGAGCTGAAGTGCGACATCACCGCCCACCGGCCGGTGATGGACGCCATCGACCCGCTCAAGCGGTCAGTGCAGGCCACTGTAGGCGGCCATCACGATCTCCATGCCGCGGTTGTCCTCCTGCCGGTCCCGGTCGATCATCTGGTTCATGACATAGGCCACCGTCATGCGTGCACCGGGATCGCTCACGACCAGCGAGCCGCCCCAGCCGCCCCAGCCGAAAGTGTTGCCGAACTTACCGAAGCCCACCGTCCAGGACATCGGCGTCCCCAGCACGCGGTCGTCGCCGCGGAACACTTCCTGCCACGCGGGCTCGCAACCCTGGGGGGACAGCAGCCGCACGCTGCCGGCCGAACCCTGGTTCGCCAGCACCGACTGGACAAGGGCGACAGAGCGAGCGTTGCCGAAACCGTTCACCGCAGGAAGCTGCGCACGGCGCCAGGCCATGGAGTTGGCGTCCCTGACCCGGATCGCGGCACCGGTGTTCTCCCGGCGTGTGCCATCCGGTCCTGACGGTGCGCGGGCGGCGTACTCGTCGGTCAGTGACGGCGGCGGGACGAGCGCTGCGACGCGGTGGTCATGCTCGCTGGAGAGCCCGATGTGGAAGTCCGCGCCCAGCGGTTCGGCCACCTCTTCGGCGAAGAACTCGCCAAGACTGCGGCCGGTGATACGGCGGACGATCTCACCCACCAGGAAGCCGAAGGTGAGCGCGTGATAGCCGGCGGCCGTTCCTGGCTCCCATTCGGGCGCCTGCGCGGCCAGCCCTGCCGTCACGCTCTCCCAGTCGTAGAGCTCCTCGACCGCCGTGAGCCCGGACAGGTCCGGCAGCCCCGCGGTGTGCGACAGCACGTGCCGTACCAGCACGTTCTTCTTGCCGGCCGCGGCGAACTCGGGCCAGTAGGCGGCGACCGGCGCAGACAGGTCGAGCTCGCCCCGGTCGGCCAGAATCAGCGCGCACAGGGCGGTCATATTCTTGGTCGTCGAGTTCACGGCGGTGAGGGTGTCGCGCTCCCAGCTGACGGAGCGGTCCGCATCGGCGTATCCGCCCCAGATGTCGACCACTGGCCTGCCGTCGACGTAGACGGCCGCCGAGGCACCCACGTCGTCCTTGCCGAGCAAAGCTGCAAGGGCCGCACGGACTACGTCGAACCGCGGCTCGCAAAATCCCCTAACATCAGTCATGGGCGTAAGCCTCAGGTGACGCCAGGGCTTCCTGCCCGACAGTTCCCGTACCGGTTTTGTCGGGCGGGGCGCGATCCAATCCTCTCTACTCCGGCAATGCGGCCCGTCGGCCCCGGGGTCGACCGCTCCTGCTCTCAGCCCCTCCGCCGGCCGCTGCGGCTCCCGCGGCTGCGGCTGGTCGGCAGGGTGGGCGCTCCCACGGTGGAGGCACAGGAAGGAAGGACGGATACGCGTGCTGGAGCGGCTGAATCAGGCGCTGGACCATCTGGAGACCTGCCTCGACCGGGAGGTCGACATGGCCGAGGTGGCCCGGATCGCCGCGGTGTCTGAGTACCACTTCCGGCGGCTGTTCGTCGCGCTCGCCGGGATGCCGCTCCCGGTCTATGTGCGGCGCCGGCGGATGACGCTCGCCGGGGCCGAGGTGCTGGCCGGGGAGCTGACGCTGCTCGATGTCGCGGTGCGGTACGGGTACGGCTCGGGCGAGGCGTTCGCCCGGGCGTTCCGGTCGGTCCACGGCGTCGGGCCGGGCGAGGCCCGGCGTACGGGTGCGGTGCTCACGGCGCAGCCGCGCATGTCCTTCCGTGTCGTCGTCGAAGGCAGTACGACCATGCGGTACCGGATCGTGGAGAAGGAGTCGTTTCGGGTCGTCGGCAGGAAGGCGCGGGTCCCGCTCGTGAACGAGGGGGTCAACGCGGCCGCCGCGGCGCACGTGGAAAGCCTGGACGACCAGGCGGTCGTACGGATGAAGGCGCTGGCCGGCCGGGAGCCGGAGGGGATCCTGTCGGCGGTGGTGTACCTGACCGACAGCCGGGAGGAGGGCGCCGAGGCGGACTACTGGGTCGGGGCGGTGACCGGTCCCGGGGCGGCGGCCGAGGGGCTCGACGCCCTCGATGTGCCGGCCGGGACCTGGGCGGTCTTCGACAACCACGGGCCGTATCCGAGCGCGCTCCAGGAGCTGTGGCGGGACGTGTTCACGCAGTGGTTCCCTTCGAACCCGTATACGAGCCGGACGGGTCCCGAGCTCCTGCGGACGCGGCCGGTGGAGATCGGCGCGGAGACCGACTCCCAGCTGTGGATCCCTGTCGAGCGGGCCGGCGGGAGCGCCGGGGCGTGAACACCGTCGACTGCGGCACACCGAACAGGTCGGCGATCTGCTGGACGGTCTTTTCCCTGGTGTCCTACAACTGCTGGGCGAGCACGGCCTGATCCTCGACGGTGGCGCTGTCGATGCCCTGCTCGATCACGTGCAGGCCGATGCCGCGCTCCCGGAGCTCGGCGCCGAGGGGGACCAGGTGGAGGACCGAGCGGGAGAGCCGGTCGAGCCGGGTGATCTTCAGGGCGTCGCCGCGCCGCAGCAGCCGCGGCACGAGGGCCCGGGCGAGCCGCCGCAACGCCTCCGTCAGGGCCGGCGAGTCGTCGGTGTCCGCGGGTGCCGAACCCACGACGAAAGGGCGCCCTCAGTCACCGGGGGCGCCCTCAGCGTCGTACAGCCGTCGTCAGGACGTCAGTTGCGGCGGCCCTCGCCCAGGTGGTGGACGCGGACCATGTTCGTGGTGCCCGGGACGCCGGGCGGGGAGCCGGCGGTGATGACCACGATGTCGCCGTCGTTGAACCGCTTGAGCCGCACCAGGTGCTGGTCGACCAGCTCGACCATCTCGTCGGTGCTGTTCACGAACGGCACGACGTGCGACTCCACGCCCCAGCTCAGGGTCAGCTGGTTGCGGGTGGACTCGTCCGTGGTGAACGCCAGGATCGGCTGGCAGGCCCGGTAGCGGGACAGCCGGCGGGCGGTGTCACCGGACTGGGTGAAGGCGACCAGGCCCTTGCCGCCCAGGAAGTCCGCGATCTCGGCCGCCGCGCGGGCCACCGAACCGCCCTGCGTCCGCGGCTTCTTGCCCGGGACCAGCGGCTGGAGGCCCTTGGAGAGCAGCTCCTCCTCGGCGGCCTGGACGATCTTCGACATCGTCTTGACCGTCTCGACCGGGTACGCGCCGACGCTCGACTCGGCCGACAGCATGACCGCGTCGGTGCCGTCCAGGATGGCGTTGGCGACGTCGGAGGCCTCGGCGCGGGTCGGACGGGAGTTGGTGATCATCGACTCCATCATCTGGGTCGCCACGATCACCGGCTTGGCGTTGCGGCGGCACAGCTCGATGAGCCGCTTCTGCACCATGGGGACCTTCTCGAGGGGGTACTCGACGGCCAGGTCGCCGCGGGCGACCATCACGCCGTCGAACGCCATCACGACGTCCTCCATGTTCGCCACCGCCTGCGGCTTCTCCACCTTGGCGATGACCGGGACGCGGCGCCCCTCCTCGTCCATGACGCGGTGGACGTCCTTGACGTCGTTGGCGTCCCGCACGAAGGACAGCGCGACCATGTCGCAGCCCATGCGCAGTGCGAAGCGCAGGTCCTCGATGTCCTTCTCGGACAGCGCCGGGACGTTCACCGCCGCGCCGGGCAGGTTGATGCCCTTGTGGTCGGAGATGACACCGCCCTCGATGACGATCGTCTTGACCCGGGGGCCCTCGACGTCCAGGACCTTCAGCTCGACGTTGCCGTCGTTGATCAGGATCTGGTCGCCCTTGGAGACATCGCCCGGCAGACCCTTGTACGTGGTGCCGCAGATCGACTTGTCGCCCGGCACGTCCTCGGTGGTGATGGTGAAGTCGTCACCGCGCACCAACTCGACCGGACCCTCCGCGAAGGTCTCCAGACGGATCTTCGGGCCCTGCAGGTCGGCGAGGACGCCGATGGCCTTGCCGGTCTCGGCGGACGCGGTACGGACGCGGTCGTAGCGCCCCTGGTGTTCGGCGTGGGTGCCATGGCTGAAGTTGAAGCGGGCGACATTCATGCCGGCTTCGATCAGCGCAACGAGCATCTCGTGGGAGTCGACCGCAGGGCCGAGAGTACAGACGATTTTCGAACGGCGCATGGGGCGATCCTATCGGTTTGTTTCGGCGCGGAATATTCCGGCCGGCGGAAAATACAAATGGGCGGACCGGCGCTCAAGCGAGACCCGCGAATTGTTCACTTGTCCTTTCCGACCAGTGCATACGTCTGCCTGGCGATCTCCAGTTCCTCGTCCGTCGGCACCACCGCGACGGCCACCCGCGCGGACGCCGGCGAGATCAGCCGCGGCGCGTCACCGCGTACGGCGTTCAGACCGTCGTCCACCGCCGGGCCCAGCCCCTCCAGGCCCGCCACGGCCGCCGCGCGCACCGCGGCCGCGTTCTCGCCCACGCCCGCCGTGAAGGCGATCGCGTCCACCCGGCCGAGTACCGCGAAGTACGCACCGATGTACTTCTTCAGCCGGTGGATGTAGATGTCGAAGGCGAGCTGTGCCTCCTCGTCGCCCTCGTCGATCCGGCGCTGTATCTCCCGCATGTCGTTGTCGCCGCAGAGGCCGAACAGACCGCTCCTTTTGTTGAGGAGAGTGTCGATCTCGTCCATGGACATTCCGCCGACCCGCGCCAAATGGAAGATGACGGCGGGGTCAAGGTCGCCGGAGCGTGTGCCCATCACGAGCCCCTCCAGCGGGGTCAGCCCCATGGAGGTGTCCACGCACCGTCCGCCCCGGACCGCCGAGGCGGAGGCCCCGTTGCCCAGGTGCAGCACGATGACGTTGACGTCCTCCGGAGCCCTGCCCAGCAGCTTCGCGGTCGCCCGGGACACATACGCGTGCGAGGTCCCGTGGAACCCGTAGCGCCGCACCCGGTACCGGTCGGCGATCCTCGTGTCGATCGCGTAGCGCGCCGCGGACTCCGGCATCGTCGCGTGGAACGCGGTGTCGAACACGGCGACCTGCGGCAGGTCCGGCCGCAGCGCCATGGCGGTGCGGACACCGGTGAGGTTGGCCGGGTTGTGCAGCGGCGCGACCGGGATCAGCCGCTCGATCTCGGCGAGCACGTCGTCGTCGACGACGGTGGGCTCGGTGAAGAACAGCCCGCCGTGCACCACCCGGTGGCCGACGGCGGCGAGCTCGGGCGAGTCGAGGCCCAGCCCGTCCCTGGCCAGCTCCTCGGCGACGGACTTCAGCGCGGCCTGGTGGTCGGCGATCGGCCCGTTGTGCTCCCGGGTCTCGCCCGTGGTGAGTGCCGTGTGCCTCAGCCGGGACGTCTGCTCACCGATGCGCTCGACGAGCCCCGTGGCCAGCCGGCTGCTGTCGCGCATGTCCAGCAGCTGGTACTTCACCGACGAGGAGCCGGAGTTGAGGACGAGGACGCGGGAGGGGCTCACTGGGCGGTTGCCTTCTCGTGGGGAGTCTGGGCCTGGATCGCCGTGATGGCGACCGTGTTGACGATGTCCTGGACGAGGGCGCCGCGGGACAGGTCGTTGACGGGCTTGCGCAGGCCCTGCAGCACCGGGCCGACGGCGATCGCGCCCGCCGAGCGCTGCACGGCCTTGTAGGTGTTGTTGCCGGTGTTGAGGTCCGGGAAGATCAGCACGGACGCCTGCCCGGCGACCTCCGAGTCCGGCAGTTTGGTCGCCGCGACGGTCGGCTCGACCGCGGCGTCGTACTGGATGGGACCCTCGGTCTTCAGATCGCCGCGTCGCAGCCGCACCAGCTCGGTGGCCTCGCGCACCTTGTCGACGTCGGCGCCCGAGCCGGAGGTGCCGGTGGAGTACGACAGCATCGCGATCCGGGGCTCCACACCGAACTGCTCGGCGGTGGCGGCCGACTGGATGGCGATGTCGGCGAGCTGCTCGGCGTTCGGGTCGGGGTTGACCGCGCAGTCGCCGTAGACGAGGACCTTGTCGGCGAGGCACATGAAGAACACCGAGCTGACGATCTTCGCGTCCGGCTTGGTCTTGATGATTTCGAACGCGGGCCGGATGGTGGCGGCGGTGGAGTGCACGGATCCGGAGACCATGCCGTCGGCCAGGCCCTCCTGGACCATGAGGGTGCCGAAGTAGTTCACGTCGGCGACCACGTCGTACGCCAGCTCGACGGTGACGCCCTTGTGGGCGCGCAGCCGGGCGTACTTCTCGGCGAAGGAGTCGCGCAGCGGCGAGTCAGCCGGGTCGATCAGCTGCGAGTCCCCGAGGTCGATGCCCAGGTCGGCGGCCTTCTTGCGGATCTGCTCGACCGGCCCGAGCAGCGTCAGGTCGCACACACCGCGGCGCAGCAGCACCTCGGCTGCGTGCAGCACCCGCTCCTCGGTGCCCTCCGGGAGCACCACCCTGCGCTTGTCGGCGCGGGCCTGTTCGAGCAGCTTGTGCTCGAACATCATCGGCGTGACCCGGTCGCCGCTCGGCGCGGACACCCGTGTGAGGAGGCCGGCGGTGTCGACGTGGCGCTCGAAGAGGCCGATGGCCCGCTCCGCCTTGCGCGGGGTGGCCGCGTTCAGCTTTCCCTCCAGGGAGAAGAGCCGGGCGGCGGTGGGGAAGCTGTTGCCGGACACCGAGAGCACCGGGGTGCCCGGGGCGAGCCGGGCGGCGAGGGTGAGGATCTCCTCGCGCGGCACCTCGTTCAGGGTGAGCAGCACGCCCGCGATCGGCGGGGTGCCGGCGCTGTGGGCGGCGAGCGAGCCGATGACGAGGTCGGCGCGGTCGCCCGGGGTCACCACCAGGCAGCCCGGGGTCAGGGCGCCCAGGAGGTTGGGCAGCATGGCGCCGCCGAAGACGAAGTCGAGCGCGTCCCGGGCCAGCCCTGAATCGTCGCCGAGGAGGACCTTGGCGTCGAGGGCGTGGGCGATCTGGGCGACCGTCGGGGCGGAGAGGGCGGGGTCGTCGGGAAGGACGTAACAGGGCACGGGGAGGCGGGAGTCCAGCCGCTCGGCTATCTCGTCCCGGTCCTCGCGGGCGACCCGGTTGACGACCATGGCGAGGACGTCGCAGCCCAGCCCGTGGTACGCGCGGTAGGCGTTGCGCGCCTCGGCCCGTACGGACTCGGTGGTCTGGTCGCGTCCGCCGACCACGGGGATCACGGACGCCCCGAACTCGTTGGCGAGCCGGGCGTTGAGGGACAGCTCGTCCGGCAGCTGGGTGTCGGCGAAGTCGGAGCCGAGGACGAGGACGACGTCGTACGCGCGGGCCACGGCGTGGAAGCGGTCCACCAGGGCCGAGACCAGCTCGTCCGTCCCCTGCTCCGCCTGGAGCGCGGACGCCTCCCGGTAGTTCATCCCGTAGACGGTCGCCGGCTCCTGGGCCAGCCGGTAGCGGGCCCGCAGCAGCTCGAAGAGGCGGTCGGGTCCGTCGTGGACGAGCGGGCGGAACACGCCCACCCGGTCGACCTGCCGGCTCAGGAGTTCCATCACTCCCAGCTCGACAACCTGGCGGCCGTCGCCGCGGTCGATCCCGGTCACGTACACGCTGGGCGTCACGCGGGCTCTCCGTTTCGTCTCTCGGTGGGGTTCTTGACCGTTTCTGGGGATATTTGTTGGGTTCTACGGCGCGCGAAAATCCACCCCGTGGGTGAGCAGAACCCTCTTGACAATACCCCTGGGGCTGGATAGGGCGCCCGTCAGGTCGAGGGGCCGGAAGCCTCTCGGGGCGGGCGCGGCACCCGCCTGTGGAGCGTGAAAGAATCGGATTGGCTCACCGGTACCAAAGCGAGCAGGAGACACAGCACGATGCGCATCGGAATCCTCACCGCGGGCGGCGACTGTCCAGGCCTGAACGCAGTGATCCGATCGGTCGTCCACCGGGCCGTGGCGCAGTACGGCGACGAGGTCATCGGCTTCGAGGACGGCTACCGAGGACTGCTGGAGGGGCACTACCGCACCCTCGACCTCGACGGTGTCAGCGGCATCCTGGCCCATGGCGGCACCATTCTCGGCTCTTCCCGCCTGGAGCGCGACCGGTTGCGCGAGGCGTGCGAGAACGCCTCGGACATGATCCGCGACTTCGGGATCGACGCCCTCATCCCGATCGGCGGCGAGGGCACGCTCACCGCGGCGCGCATGCTCTCGGACGCGGGTCTGCCGGTGGTCGGCGTCCCCAAGACGATCGACAACGACATCTCGTCCACGGACCGCACCTTCGGCTTCGACACCGCGGTCACCGTGGCCACCGAGGCGATGGACCGGCTGAAGACCACGGCTGAGTCCCACCAGCGTGTGATGGTCGTGGAGGTCATGGGCCGCCACGCCGGATGGATCGCGCTGGAGTCGGGCATGTCGGCCGGTGCCCACGGCATCTGTCTGCCCGAGCGCCCCTTCGACCCCGCCGACCTGGTCAAGATGGTCGAGGAGCGCTTCGCCCGCGGCAAGAAGTTCGCGGTGATCTGCGTCGCCGAGGGCGCGCACCCCGCCGAGGGCACCATGGACTACGGCAAGGGTGAGATCGACCAGTACGGCCACGAGCGCTTCCAGGGCATCGGCACGGCGCTGGCCTACGAGCTGGAGCGACGGCTCGGCAAGGAGGCCAAGCCGGTCATCCTCGGCCACGTCCAGCGCGGCGGCACGCCGACCGCCTACGACCGGGTGCTCGCGACCCGCTTCGGCTGGCACGCGGTGGAGGCGGCGCACCGCGGCGAGTTCGGCATGATGACGGCGCTGCGCGGCACGAACGTGGTGATGGTGCCGCTGGCGGAGGCGGTGACCGAGCTGAAGACGGTGCCCACGGACCGGATGGACGAGGCGGAGTCGGTGTTCTAGGCGTTGCAGGCGCCGGCAGGTACATTCTGGTCGCCCGGGGGCTCAGACGGAGCTCCTCTCGACCGTGGACCAGAAGATCCCGACGATGTGGTCGAGATAGTCGCGGCCGGCCTCGCCCGAGTCGGCCGCGGCCGCCGTGGCGCCCCAGTTGAGCGGGGCGACCATCTGCCCCTGGTAGTCGGCGTGCATCTCCTCCAGGACGTCCTCCAGGAGATGCCGGCCCAGGGGCAGCAGTTTGCCGAGCGGGCGGACGTACGCCTGCCAGCGGGCGGTGACCGCGCTGCGCAGCAGTTCAGCGAGCCGGCCGTCGCGCCCGGACACCGTGATGAAGTCGGGCAGGGTCAGGCCCAGCACCTCGGTCAGAGCGGCGGACTGCCGGTCGTTGCCGCGCCACTCGCCCGCCTCCTCCATCCGTACGTAGGCGAGGAGTTCGAGTCCCACGGCGTGCGCGATGTCCTCCGGCGCCAACCCGCGCGCCACACGGTGCTCGCGTAACGTGCGTGGAGCGCCGATGAGTTCACCGGTGGAGCACCACAACATGCCCGCCAGCGCGGTGAGTTCTGAGGTGCTCGGGGCGCTGATCCCGCGCTCCCAGGCGATCACGAGGTCGACGGTCACATAGGGGAGTCCGTAAGAGGAGCGCATGCCGTAGGCGACGTGCTCGGGCCGCATACCGAGCGCCGCCCGCAGTCTCCGGGCGGCAAGGGCGTTGAACGGCGGAGTGGGTGGGGTGGGCTGCTGAGACTGCGGTCGGTGCACGCGCACAACGTAGGGGCGCGTGGACTGCGGTGACTACGGTCTGTTCGGCCACACTCACGGATTGTAGGAACATACGGTTTCGGCCGCCGGGGGTTTGACGGCGGACACCGCCCGTCGGCCCCGCCGAGCGGGTCACGGAGGCCGCGGGGCCCGGCCCGGGACGGCGCTCCCGCGGGCGGCGCGGAGGGCGTCGGGCAAGGTGACGGGTCATATGCGTGCTTGTGAGGGCCGCTCCCGCCGTTGATCACGGGGCGTACGGGACGGCCCGGGGAGCGTCGGCGCGGGTGGACACCGGAGGACCATACGTCAGGGGGACAGGGGTGGTGAAGGGGTGCGCGGGAGCGGCTGGCGCGGCGTGAACCTGTCGATCCCGGTGCCGCCGAGACCCGGGACCCGGCCGCCGTGGGCCGGATTCAGCGCGTCCGCCCGGTCTCCCGGGCCCATCTGTACACCAACTCCGGTCGCCCGACCTGCCCGTACAGCGGACTGCGCCCCGCCCGGCCCGCCTCCACCAGGTGCTCCAGATAGCGGCGGGCGGTGATCCGGGAGATGCCGACAGCCTCGGCGACCCCCGCGGCCGTCAGTCCCTCCTCCTGCTCGCGCAGCACCCCGGTCACCCGCTCCAGGGTCGGTGCGCTCAGCCCCTTGGGCAGCGCCGCCGGTCCCGGCGCCCGCAGCGTGGCCAGGGCCCGGTCCACCTCCTCCTGGCCGCTCGCCTCGCCCGCCGCGCCCCGGAACTCGGCGTACCGCACCAGCCGGTCCCGCAGCGTCGCGAAGGTGAACGGCTTCAGCACGTACTGGACCACCCCCAGCGAGACCCCCTCCCGCACCACCGCCAGATCCCGCGCCGACGTCACCGCTATCACGTCTGCGTGGTAGCCGGCCGCCCGCAGGGAGCGCGCCAGCTTCAGGCCGTGCACATCCGGCAGATGGAGATCCAGGAGCAGCAGGTCCACGGGGGTCCGGTCCAGCAGGCGCCGTGCCTCCGCTCCCGTGTGCGCCGTGCCCACCGCCGTGAAGCCCGGCACCCGGCCCACGTACATCACATGGGCGTCGGCGGCGACCGGGTCGTCCTCCACGACGAGGACACGGATGGGCTCGCTCACAGGTCACCTCCGGGCAGGGCGGGCTCGGCGAAGGCCCCGGGAAGCTCGTCGGCCGCCGCGTCCGTCCCCGAAGCCGCCCCTACGGTAGGCAACGGGATCCGCGCCTCGAACTCGGCCCCGCCTCCCGCGGCCTCCGACACCGTCAGGTTGCCCTCGTGGCGGCGCACCGTCTGACGGACCAGGGCTAGGCCGAGGCCCCGGCCGCCGGGTGCGGGGGCCGGTTTGGTCGACCAGCCACGCCGGAACACCGCCTCCGCGTGCGCGGGATCGACCCCGGCGCCCGTGTCCGACACCCGCAGCACCAGCTCCGCCCCCTCCGCGCAGGCGGTCACCGTCACCCGGCCGCCCTCCGAGCCCTGGGCCGCGTCCACCGCGTTGTCGATCAGGTTGCCGAGGATCGTGACCAGGTCCCGGGCCGGCAGGGACGGCGGCAGCAGCCCGTCGTCGATGCGGCTCGCCTCCGAGACCACCAGTTCCACGCCCCGCTCGTTGGCCTGCGCCGCCTTGCCGAGCAGCAGCGCCGCGAGCACCGGCTCGTTCACCGCGGCGACCACCTGGTCCGTCAGGGCCTGCGCCAGCTCCAGTTCGGCCGTGGCGAAGTCGACGGCCTCCTCCGCGCGGCCCAGCTCGATCAGCGAGACCACCGTGTGCAGACGGTTGGCCGCCTCGTGCGCCTGGGAGCGCAGCGCCAGGGTGAAGCCGCGCTCCGAGTCCAGCTCGCCCATGAGCGACTGGAGTTCGGTCACATCGCGCAGGGTGACCACCGTGCCCCGGCGTTCGCCGCCGGAGACCGGGGAGGTGTTGACGACCAGCACCCGCGTCGCCGTCAGATGGACCTCGTCGACGCGGGGCTCGGAGGACAGCAGCGCACCCGTCAGCGGGGCGGGCAGCCCAAGTTCGGCGACCGAGCGGCCGACCACCTCGCCGCTCACCCCGAGCAGCTCCCGCCCGCCGTCGTTGATCAGCGCCACCCGGAAGCGGCCGTCCAGCATCAGCAGACCCTCGCGCACGGCGTGCAGCGCGGCCTGGTGGTAGTCGTGCATCCGGCTCAGCTCGGTGGCGTTCAAGCCGTGGGTGGAGCGGCGCAGCCGGGCGTTGATCACATACGTGCCGACGGCGCCCAGGGCCAGTGCCCCGCCCGCCACCGAGACCAGGGTCGTCACCTGTTCCCGGATCCGCGCCGAGACGGTGTCGACCTTGATGCCCGCGCTCACCAGGCCGATGATCCGGCCGCCGTCCCGAATGGGCGTGACCGCGCGCACGGACGGGCCCAGGGTCCCGGTGTAGGTCTCGGTGAACGACTCGCCCTTCAGCGCGCGGGCGGTGTGGCCGAGGAAGTGCTCGCCGATCAGCTCCGGGTTGGGGTGGGTCCAGCGGATGCCCTGGGGGTTCATGATCGTGACGAAGTCGACGCCGGTGTGGCGCTGCACCTCGGACGCGTACGGCTGGAGCGTCTGCGTCGGATACGGGGTGTGGATCGCCGTCCGTACCGAGGGGGCGTCCGCGACCGAGCGGGCCACCGCCATCGCCTGCCGGCCGGCCGCGTCCTGGGCCTGGCCGCGGTCGCTGACGTAGGAGAAGAGGGCGTACCCGGCGACGAGCACCGCGATCAGCACGGCCTGCATCGCGAAGAGCTGGCCGGCCAGGCTGCGGGGTCTCGGGAGTCTGGGCACGCGCATGCGTTCAGTCTGCCTCGCGGTCCCGGCCCGGCGTCAGGGCCGCGGCCGGCCTTCTCGGCGTCCCCGGCGGTCCTACGGGGCCTCGCGGTCCCCCGTACCGGGGCCTCGGTCCGCCGTACCGGGGGCCGCCGACGCCCTCGTTCCGCACGACCGTCGCCGTATAAGCGTGAACTAAATGAACGGAAGGGTGACCGCCCTCACAGGGCGGGAGATAGTCACCGCATCCCCGGGAGCAAGACGCCTCCCGGTCGCCGGGGGGATGTCTTCCGGCCACCGGGCGGACGCCTCCCGGTACCCCCGGACGTGAGCCGCACGCCGGAAGATCCGACGACGACGTCGAGGAGGGCAGCCGTGGCCAGCACACCCGGAACGGCACCAGCCACGCCCGCAGCCAGGCGGGACCGCACCCACTATCTCTACCTCGCGGTGATCGCCGCGGTGGTCCTCGGTATCGCCGTGGGCTTCGCCGCGCCCGATTTCGCCAAGGAACTGAAGCCGCTCGGCACGGGCTTTGTGAGCCTGATCAAGATGATGATCTCGCCGATCATCTTCTGCACGATCGTGCTAGGTGTCGGCTCCGTCCGAAAGGCCGCCAAGGTCGGCAAGGTGGGCGGGCTCGCCCTCGGCTACTTCGTCGCGATGTCCTTCGTCGCGCTCGCCATCGGTCTCGTCGTCGGCAATGTCATCCACCCCGGCAGCGGGATGCATCTGACCGAGGCCGTGAAGGGCGTCGGGCACCAGCAGGCCAAGGCCGCCGCCGAGGGGCCGGTGGACTTCCTGCTCGGCATCATCCCGACCACCATGGTGTCGGCCTTCACCCAGGAGCAGGTGCTCCAGACGCTGCTCGTCGCGCTGCTCGTGGGCTTCGCGCTGCAGGCCATGGGACGCTCCGGCGAGCCGGTCCTGCGCGGGGTCCAGCACATTCAGAAGCTGGTCTTCCGGGTGCTCGCGATGATCATGTGGGCAGCCCCGATCGGTGCCTTCGGCGCCATGGCGGCCGTGGTCGGCGAGACCGGCGTGGACGCGCTGAAGGCGCTGGCCACGATCATGGTCGGGTTCTACGTCACCTGTCTGCTGTTCGTCGGGATCGTGCTCGGCACGCTGGTGCGCGTGGTGGCCAAGGTCAACATCTGGTACCTGCTGAAGTACCTCGCCCGCGAGTTCCTGCTGATCGTGTCCACCTCCTCCTCGGAGTCCGCGCTGCCGCGGCTCATCGCCAAGATGGAGCACCTGGGCGTCAGCCGTCCGGTCGTCGGCATCACCGTGCCGACCGGCTACTCCTTCAACCTCGACGGCACGATGATCTATCTGACGATGGCCTCGCTGTTCATCGCGGACGCGCTGGACCAGCCCATGAGCATCGGGTCGCAGATCGGTCTGCTGCTGTTCATGATGGTCGCCTCGAAGGGCGCGGCCGGTGTCTCCGGTTCCGGTATCGCCGTCCTGGCCAGCGGTCTGCAGTCGCACAAGCCCGCCCTGGTGGACGGTGTGGGCCTGATCATCGGTATAGACCGGTTCATGAGCGAGGCCCGCGCCGTGACGAACTTCGCGGGCAACGCGGTCGCCACCCTGCTCATCGGCACCTGGACCGGTGAGGTCGACAAGGAGCGGGTGCGGCGGGTGCTCGCGGGCGAGATCCCCTTCGACGAGCAGACCCTGGTGGACGAGGAGGACGGCGCGGCGGCCCCGCTGCCCGAGCAGGGGGGCGACAAGGAACTGGCCAAGGCCTGAGCCTCGTATCCCCGTAATCCTCGTATCCCGTTTCCCTGTGCCCCGGGCGGCCGGACCGATCCCCCGTCGCCGGCCGCCCGGTCCGCACCTCCCCGACTCCGAGCGGCCGGGCCCCTTCCCTGTGGGCCCGGCCGCTCGGTGCTGCTCAGGGCCCCTTGGACGGCTGCCCGCCGGCGTCCGGGGGCTTCACCCGCTGAGCTTCGCCACCAGTTCGGCGGCCCGGGAGGCGGGCACGCCCACCGCGCACAGCAGGGTGAGCGCGGCGGAGGGGCCCGCGTCCCGGGCCGGGAGCAGACCGTCGTTCACCGCCTCCATCAGCGCGAACAGCATCTGCTCATGGACGTACGCCAGAGCCTTCGGCGGCAGCGGTGAGACGAACACGCCCTGCTCCAGGCCATGGGCCAGGACCTCGGCACAGGCCGCGCGGACCGGCGCGAGACGGTCGCGGATGCCCTGCACGGTGACGCTGCGCTGGGCCAGCGCGACCAGGATCCGGTAGCGGTCGGCGACCTCCCACACCGCCAGGATCGAGCGGGCCACGGCCTCCGCCGGGTCCGCCACCCCCTCGCGCCCCGCCGCGTGCGCAGCCGCGACCGCCTCGACGGCGCCGTCGACGAGCGTGCTGATCAGTGCCTCGCGGCTCGGGAAGTGGCCGTAGACCGTGCGTCGTACGACACCGGCGGCCCGGGCGATCTGGTCCATGGACGCGTCCGGGTCGCGCAGCAGCTCGGTGAGCGCGACCTCGAGGATGCGGCGGCGGTTGGCGTCGGCCCGGCTCGGGTTACCCGTGGTCATGTCAGCCATTCTGCACGCCCGCTCGGTCGCTTACCTGTGCCTCCACAGAGTCTTCGCCTCCCCATTTGCACAGCGCTGTGCAACGCCGTACATTGCACATGGTTGTGCAACTGCACGCCACTGTGCAAGTCGTCGGCCTGCACAGGCCCTCGGCCACGGAGAAAGAGGAAGGCCCGCACCCATGCGTCTCGTCATGAACGAACCGGTCGAGAGAATGGACCGGCCCTACGCCCGGCGCTGGTGGGCACTGCTGGTGCTCTGCCTGAGTCTGCTGATCATCGTGATGGCGAACACCGCCCTCACCGTCGCCGCGCCCGACATGACCCGCGACCTCGGCCTGTCCAGCGCCGACCTGCAGTGGGTCATCGACGGCTACACCGTCCCCTACGCGGCCCTGATGCTGCTGCTCGGCGCGATCGGCGACAAGTACAACCGGCGCGGCGCGCTCGTCCTCGGGCTCGTCGTCTTCGGCGGCGGTGCCGTCTCCGGCTATCTGGCCGACAGCGCCGTGACGGTCATCGCGGCCCGTGCGGTGATGGGCGTCGGCGCCGCGCTGATCATGCCCGCCACCCTCTCCCTCCTCGCCGCCACCTTCCCGCGCGCCGAGCGGGCCAAGGCGATCACCCTGTGGACCGCCACCGCCGGCCTCGCCATCGCGGCGGGTCCCCTGGTCGCCGGTGCCCTCCTGCAGCACCACGGCTGGTCGTCCACGTTCCTGATCAACGTGCCGATCGCCGCGGTGGCGCTCGTCGCCGCCCTCGTCCTGGTCCCGCCGTCCCGGGCCGCGCACCACGACCGCATCGACTACGTCGGCGGCGCGCTGTCCGTCGTATGGGTCGGCTCCCTCGTCTACATGATCATCGAGGGGCCGCACTTCGGCTGGGGTGCCAAGGCGGTCACGGCGGCCGTCGTCGCGGGCGCCGGGCTCATCCTGTTCGTCCTCTGGGAGCTGCGCCACCCGCGCCCGGTACTGGACGTGCGCCGCTTCGCGCACCGCCGCTTCGCCGGCTCCAACCTGGCCGTCGCGCTGTTCTTCCTGTCCGTCTTCGGCGCCTTCTACTACCTCACCCAGCACCTCCAGTTCGTTCTCGGCTACGACGCCCTCCAGACCGGGGCGCGGATGCTGCCGCTCGCCGGCGCGGTGTTCGTCGGCTCCGCGCTGACCGGCTACCTCACCCCCCGAATCGGTATGCGGATCACGGTGACCGCGGGCATGGTCGGCGGCACGGCCGCCCTCGCACTGCTCACCCGGATCGACTCCACCTCGACGTACGACGACCTCGTGCTGCCCCTGGTGATCCTGGGCCTCGCGATCGGCCTCGCGCTCTCGCCCTGCACGGACGCGATCATGGGCGCGTTCCCGGAGTCCGAGCTGGGTGTCGGCGGCGCGGTGAACGACACCTCCCTGGAACTCGGCGGCTCGCTCGGGATCGCCATCCTCGGCTCGGTCCTGGCCGACTCCTACTCCTCGCACCTCGAGGACGCCACGGCCGGCCACGGACTGCCCCCGGGCGCCCTGTCCACCGCCCAGGACTCCGTCGGCGCCGGCTACGCGGTGGCGCAGGGCATCGGCGACAAGGCCAGGCAGCTCGCCGAGCAGGCCGCGCACGCCCAGAACGCCCGGCAGGCCGGGCAGCTCAAGGCGCAGGCCGACCAGCTCGCCCACGGCGCCCGGCAGATGGCCGACGCCGTCGGCGCCTCCTTCGCGGACGCGGTCGCCCACACCAGCCTGGTCGGCGCGGTGATCCTCGCCGTCGGGACCGTGCTGGTCGGGGTGCTGCTGCCGCGGAAGGGCACCACGGCCGCCGCCCGGGAGGAGAATGAGGAGCGCGAGCTCGTGGCCGCCGGAAACCGCTGATCCGCCGCGGAACCCCAGGCCCCTGCGTCTACGTCTCGTACTACGAGTGCGACCGTGCCGTGCCGGACCGTCCGGCACGGCACCTTTTGTCCGGGAGGCACGGGGCATGAAGATCGACTGGGACCGGCGCACCTGTGCGCGCCGCGGGCATGTGACCTACGCGCCCGACGACCCCCGGCTGCGGGTCCGGCTGCACGCCCAGACGGCGCTCGGGGACGTCTGGCGGTGCCTGCGCTGCGGCGACTTCGTGCTCGGCGAGCCGCACGGCACCGGACCGGCCTCCGACGCGCCGCTCGTGCCGCGCGGCAAGGTGCTGCGCGACCTGTTCATCCTGCGCTTCCTGGCCCTCGAACGGGCGGTGCGCGGGGTGTTCATCGTGCTCGTCGCGGTGGCCGTGTGGAAGTTCAGCAACAGCCAGGACGCGGTACGGCGGCTCTTCACCGAGTACCTCGACGTGCTGCGGCCCGTCTTCCGGCACTTCCACTACGACCTCGACCACTCACCTGTGGTCGGCACCGTCCAGAAGGCCTTCGGCTACCGCCACTCCACGCTGCTCCTGGTCGCCGGGCTCCTGCTGGCCTACGCGCTGATCGAGCTGATCGAGGCGGTCGGGCTCTGGTACGCCAAGCGCTGGGCGGAGTATCTGACGGTCGTCGCCACCGCGGCCTTCCTGCCCCTGGAGATCTACGAACTCACCGAGCACGTCAGCGGACTGAAGATCGCCACGCTGGTGCTCAACATCCTCGCGGTCCTCTACATCGCCCTCGCCAAACGGCTGTTCGGGCTGCGCGGCGGCCGCAAGGCGTTCGACGAGGAGCGGCACAGCGCCTCGCTCATGGAGGTGGAGGAGTCGGCGGGCCTGGAGGTCCCCGTCTGACCCGGGCCGGCGCCGGACCCAGCGGGCCCGCGGCCTTGACCGTGCGCAGCACCGGCGCCGACTCCAGCGAGCGGATCCCGTCCAGGGCGCCCAGGCGGCGGGTCAGATACGCGTGCAGCGCGGCGGGGTCCGGGCACAGTGCCTGGGCGAGCAGATTGGTGGGGCCGGTCGTCGCCGCGACGAACGCCAGCTCGGGATGGCCGGCGAGGGTGTGCGCCACCTCGTCCAGCCGGGCCGGCGCGACCGACATCCACAGCAACGCCTGCGCGGTCGCGCCCAGCACCGTGTCGTCCAGGTCGACATCGAAGTAGAGGGCACCTGAGGCCTGGAGCTCGGCGAGCCGGCGCGCGACCGTGGCGGGCGACCAGCCGGTGGCCGCGGCCAGCTCGGCCTGGCTCGCCCGGCCGTCCCGCCCGAGCGCCTCCAGCAGGGGCAGATCGGCGTCGGTGAGCGGGCGTGCCGTCACCGGCGCCTCGCCGCCCGGCCGCAGCAGCCGGACCTGGTCCTCCGTCAGCACCACCTCCCGGCCCCGCCAGCCCGTCGGCCCGCCCCGGTAGACATGCAGCAGACAGTGCGCCGAGAGCGCGGTGATCCCGTTCGTGCGCGGAAGGTCGTGCAGCAGCAGCGTGTGCCCGTCGTCCGCGGGCGTCTGCACCACCGCCAGGATCTCCGTGCCGCCCGAGGCCAGCCGCACCCAGGACGTGTCCGGACGCCGGGCCAGCGCCCGCGCCAGATCCTGTGCGGTGTGCGGGCCCGCGCCGAGCCGCAGCAGCCACTGGGTGCGCCCGGCGTGCCCCGGCTCCGCCAGCCCGACGACCCGCAGCGACGCCTCGGCCGCCAGCCGCCGGAAGCGCCGCGCCACCGTCTGCGTCGACACCCCGAGCACGCTGCCGACACGGCTGAACGGGGCCCGGCCGTCGATGTACAGCGCGTGCAGCAGAGCCCGGTCGATCTCGTCGATCACGGATGAATCCCTCACCGGTCGGCACCGCATGGAAGAAATCCGCAGTCTAGGCGCCATTGATGGAACGCGCATGGCGTTCGCCCGCACGCTCGCCGGCATGCGGAACAGTCACTCCTTGCGCTGGGCGGCACTGGCCGTCCTGCTCGTCGCCGAGGCGATGAACCTTCTGGACGCCACGATCATGAACGTGGCCGCACCCGCCGTCCACGCCGATCTCGGCGGCCCGGTCTCCGCCATCCAGTGGTACGGCGCCGCGTACACCCTGCCGTTCGCGGTGCTGCTCGTCACCGGTGGCCGTCTCGGTGACATCGCCGGCCGCCGGCGGGTCTTGCGGGCCGGGACGGCCGTGTTCCTCCTCGCGTCCCTGGCGTGCGCCTGTGCGCCCACGACCGGTGCGCTGCTCGCCGCGCGGGCCGTGCAGGGTGCCGCCGCGGCGCTGGTGATCCCCCAGACCATCGGGCTGATACGCGCCCTGTTCGACGGGAGTGAACTGGCCCGCGCCATGGGCTGGATCGGCCCGGTGATGGGCCTGGCCGCGGTCTGCGGACCGGTCCTGGGCGGGGCGCTCACCCATACCGCGTCCTGGCGGGCGGCGTTCCTCGTCAACGTCCCCCTCGGCGTCGGGGTGCTGCTCGCGACCCCGCTGCTGAGCGAGGACCGGTCGCTACGGCGTCCCCGGCTGGACCCGCTCGGCACTGCCCTGGCGACCGCCGCCGCCGGACTGGTCACGTATCCGCTGATCGAGGGCGCCGGCCTGCTGCGGTACGCCGTGACGTGGACCGCGGGCCTCGCTCTGGCCGCCCTCTTCGCCCTGCACCAGCGGCGCCGGGACCGCCTCGGCCGCAGCCGCCTCGTGGAACCCGGTCTCTTCGCCGACCGTGGCTTCCCGGCCGCGCTGCTGTGCTCCCTGCTGTTCTTCGCGGTGGTGACCGGGCTGACGCTGGTCGTGGTCGTCCAGCTGCAACTCGGCCCGCGCATCGGGGTGCTCCCCGCCGGTCTGACCCTGCTGCCCTGGTCGTGCGCGATGGCCGTCGCGTCCTGGTACGCGGGGGTGCGGCTGGTGCCGGCGTACGGGGCGCGGGTCCTGCACGCGGGGCTCGGGGTGCTGCTCGCCGGGGTCCTGGCCGCCGTCGCCGTGTACGCCGTCGTCCCGGCCGGCCGCTACCCGTGGCCGCTGCTGCCCGTGCTCGCCGTGTGCGGTGCGGGGCAGGGGCTGTTCACGGTGCCGTTCTTCACCACGGCGCTGCACCGGGTGCGCCCGCACGAGACCGGCTCCGCGGCCGGGCTGCTCAACGCCGTGCAGCAGCTCGGCTCAACGCTCGGGGTCGCTCTGCTCGGCAGCGTGTTCTTCGCCCGGGGCGCCGGGGCCGCGTTCGGCACGGCGGCCGGGCTGCTGGTGGCCACCGGGGTGGCGGGTGCCCTCATGACGCGTTGCCTTGACGTCGGCGTCAAGAGTTACGGTCGGGCGCATGCGAATCGGTGAGCTGGCGGCGCGGGCCGGGACCACCACCCGGACCCTGCGGTACTACGAGTCACGGGGGCTGCTGACCGCGCGGCGCGCGGGCAACGGGCACCGCACCTACGACGAGGGCGATCTGAAGCTGCTGCGGCAGATCCGGACGCTGCGGGACTTCGGGTTCGACCTGGAGGAGACGCGGCCCTTCGTGGAGTGTCTGAGGGCCGGGCACCCGGAGGGCGACTCCTGTCCCGCGTCGCTCGCGGTCTACCGCCGCAAGCTGGACGAGCTCGACGCGCTGATCGGCGAGTTGAACGCCGTACGGGCGCAGGTCGGGGTGCAGCTGGCGAAGGCGGAGGAGGCCCGCGAGGCGCTGGCGGCCGAGGCGGGGGTTCCGGGCGGTCCGGAACCGGTGTGCGAGCTGGGAGGGCGACTGCGGTGATCAAGGCGGCAGGTGTGACCGAGGTGACGGACGCGGACTTCGAGGCGGAGGTGATCGGGGCGGAGCTGCCGGTGCTGGTGGAGTTCACCGCGGACTGGTGTCCGCCGTGCCGGCAGATGGGGCCGGTGCTCAGCGCCCTGGCCACGGAGGAAGAGGGCCGGCTCAAGGTGGTGCAGCTCGACGTGGACACCAATCCGACGACGACGAACGCGTACAAGGTGCTGTCCATGCCGACCTTCATGGTGTTCCGCAGCGGTGAGCCGGTGAAGGCGATGGTGGGGGCCCGGCCGAAGCGACGGCTCCTGGAGGAGCTGTCCGACGTGCTCTGACCTGGTCCGCAACAGAGAAATCCCCCGGGGCAATTGCGCCCGGGGGATTTCTTTGCGTATATTCAATGATTCGCGACTTCATTTAAATGGGGTCACGAAGAAGTCCAGTGAGCACAGTATATCGGGTCGGGAGCGGAATTGTCAAACACCGAATTTCCTGACGATGAATTGCGGCATGAGCAGGAATTCATCGACGGGCTGTACGCACGGGTGGACGTGGTGCGCGGCGACACCGAGACCTCCGTCGCGGACGCGCTCGCGCAGGGCGACAAGCCCATGCAGGCCCGGCTGGAGCGGGACATCCTCGTGGCCGAGCGTTCGGGGCTGCTGGCGGCGCTGAACGCCGTGGACGGCTCGCTCTGCTTCGGCCGTATCGACCTCACCTCCGGGGCGAGCCACCACATCGGCCGTATCGGGCTGCGCGCCGACGACGCGGAGCGCACGCCGATCCTCATCGACTGGCGGGCCGACGTCGCGCGACCCTTCTACCTGGCCACCGGCCACACCCCGCTGTGCCTGCGCCGGCGCAGGCACATCGGCACCGACGGGCGCCGGGTCGTCTCCCTGCACGACGAGATCCTCGACCTCGCCGACCACGAGCGCACCGGCCACGAGGACCCGACCGGGGACGCCGTGCTGCTGGCGGCGCTCAACTCCGCCCGCACCGGCCGGATGAGCGACATCGTGCAGACCATCCAGGCCGACCAGGACCGCATCATCCGCGCTCCGCACCGGGGCGTGCTCGTGGTGGAGGGCGGCCCCGGCACCGGCAAGACGGCCGTCGCCCTGCACCGGGCGGCCTATCTGCTCTACGAGCACCGGGAACTGCTCGCCCGCCGCGCCGTCCTCATCGTCGGCCCGAACCCCGCGTTCCTCGGCTACATCGGAGAGGTGCTGCCCTCGCTGGGCGAGACCGGGGTGCTGCTGGCGACCGTCGGCGAACTGTTCCCCGGGGTCAGGGCCACCGCGACCGACACTCCCGAGGCCGCCGCCGTCAAGGGCCGCGCGGAGATGGCCGACGTACTGGCCCGGGTCGTCCGCGACCGCCAGGCGCTGCCCGACCCGGTCATCGCCGTCAAGCACGACCGGGAGGTGCTGCTGCTCGACGACGGGCTCGTCAACATGGCCCGCGAGCGCACCCGCGCGGCGAAGCTGCCGCACAACGTGGCGCGCGAGCACTTCGAGGGCCACATCCTCAACACCCTGACGGACATGGTCGCCGAGCGGATCGGGACCGACCCGTACGACGGCACGAACCTCCTCGACGCGAGCGACATCACCCAGATCCGCGACGAACTCGCGGAGAACCCCGAAGTCTGGTCGGCGATCGACCAGTTGTGGCCGCGGCTGACCCCGCGGCGGCTGGTCGCGGACTTCCTCGCCGATCCGGAGGGCTATCTGTCCGACGAGGACGCGGCCGCCGTCCGCCGCCCGGTCACCCGGGCCTGGACCGTCGCCGACGTGCCGCTGCTGGACGAGGCGGCCGAACTCCTCGGCGAGGACGACCGGGTGGCGCGCGCCCGCGCCGAACGCGAGCGCGAGACCAAGGTGTCGTACGCGCAGGGCGTGCTGGACGTGTCGTACGCCTCCCGGACGTACGAGTTCGAGGACAAGGAGGAGGACGACCCCGAGGGGTCCGAGGTGCTGTCCGCGCACGACATCATCGACGCGGAGCGGTTCGCCGAACGGCACGAGGAGGCGGACCACCGCAGCGCCGCCGAACGCGCGGCGGCCGACCGCACCTGGGCGTTCGGCCACATCATCGTCGACGAGGCGCAGGAGCTGTCGGCGATGGCGTGGCGGCTGCTGATGCGCCGCTGCCCGACCCGCTCCATGACGCTGGTCGGGGATCCGGCGCAGACCGCCGAGTCCGCCGGGATCGGCTCCTGGTCGGGGATCCTCGCGCCGTACGTCGAGGACCGCTTCGAACACACGCGCCTCGGCGTCAACTACCGCACCCCCGCCGAGATCATGGAGGTCGCGGCGGCGGTCGTACGGGCCGAGGACCCGGACTTCGAGCCGCCGAGCTCGGTGCGGTCCACGGGGGTACCGCCCTGGGTGCGTGCCACCGACGACCTGCCCGGAGCCGTGGCCGAGGCGGTCCGGGAGCTGACTCCGTCCGAGGGCCGGCTCGCGGTGATCGCCCCGCGCGCTCTGCACCGGTCGCTCGCCGCTCGGCTGGACGGGGTGACGGCGGGTGCGGAGCCCGATCTGACGCGGACCGTCGTCCTGCTCGACCCGCGCCAGTCCAAGGGCCTCGAGTTCGACTCCGTGCTGGTGGTCGAGCCCGGCCGGTACGGCACGAGCGACCTCTATGTGGCCCTGACCCGGGCGACCCAGCGGCTGGGGATCCTGCACCGCGACCCGCTGCCACAGGCCCTGGCCGAGGCGCCGACGGCATAGGGGTGGCCGCCTCCGGGAGCCGCCGCCCCCGGAGGCGCCCGCACGGTGTCCCGCGTCAGGCGGGCCGCAGCCACACCGTCGACAGCGGCGGCAGCGTCAGCCGGATGCTCGCCGGGCGGCCGTGCCAGGGGGTGGGCTCCGGCTTCAGCGGGTCCGGATTGTGGACGTCGCTGCCGCCGTAGCGCGCGAGGTCGGTGTTCAGGACCTCGTGCCAGGCCGGTACGTCGTCCGGGACACCCAGCCGGTAGTCGTGCCGGACGACCGGCGAGAAGTGGGACACGGCCAGCAGGGGCGTGCCGTCCGCGTCGAGGCGCAGGAACGCCAGCACGTTGTCGTCGGCCGAGTCCCCCGTCACCCACTGGAACCCGGACGGCTCGGTGTCCCGCTGCCACAGCGCCGGAGTCCCGCGATAGACCGTGTTCAGCTCGCGGACCAGATCAAGCACACCCCGGTGGTCGGCCGACGCGCCGTAGCCCGGGTCGAGCAGCCACCAGTCGGGGCCGCGCGCCTCGGACCACTCGGAGCCCTGGGCGAACTCCTGCCCCATGAACAGGAGCTGCTTGCCCGGATGGGACCACATGAAGCCCAAATAGGCACGGAGATTGGCGCGCTGCTGCCACCAGTCGCCGGGCATCTTCGACACCAGCGACCGCTTGCCGTGCACCACCTCGTCGTGCGAGATGGGCAGGACATAGTTCTCGCTGTACGCGTACACCATCGAGAACGTCATCTCGTTGTGGTGGTAGCTGCGGTGCACCGGCTCATGGGCCATGTACTGGAGCGAGTCGTGCATCCAGCCCATGTTCCACTTCAGGCCGAAGCCCAGCCCCCCGAAGCCGCTCGGGCCGGGGTGGTGGGTGGCGCGGGTGACGCCGTCCCAGGCGGTCGACTCCTCCGCGACGGTCACCACACCCGGATTCCGCCGGTACACCGTCGCGTTCATCTCCTGCAGGAACGCCACGGCGTCCAGGTTCTCCCGGCCGCCGTGCCGGTTGGGCCGCCACTGGCCGTACTCGCGTGAGTAGTCCAGATAGAGCATGGAGGCGACCGCGTCCACCCGCAGGCCGTCGATGTGGAACTCCTCGCACCAGTACACGGCGTTGGCGA
>NZ_JBIARC010000029.1:0-117085 GCF_042889625.1 Streptomyces sp. NPDC002573
AGTGTCTAACTGCGTGACAACGTCGACAGACAGCAGCGGACGAGCGCGGACGCCTGCGGACGATCCCAGCAGGTGAGAGGTACATCGGCCCAAGGTCCGGCACCCACCCAAGTTGCTTCGGGACGAAGAGGTCGTGGGTTCAAATCCCGCCACCCCGACAGTGAAACACCAGGTCAGGGGCCTGATCCGCATCCCGGGTCGGGCCCCTGAGTGGTTTGTTGGGGTCTCCTGGGAGAAATCTGGGAGAAGATCTTGGAATCGCGCTCGCAGGCGGGCCTACGGGCGCGGCCGCCCCCGTAGCAGGTGCTTCAGCACAGCTGCAGGAGCGTGCGGGGGGACCGAGACAAAGACGTCGAAGCACTCCGCCTAGCAGCGGACGCGGATGTGTTGGCCACGACCAACCCTGCACCTGCACCTTCACCCTCGCCCCAGCCGCTCCACGGCAGCCGGAGCACCACCGCACCATCCCTGGGGGACACCTTGCGCACCACCACCGCCTCGGCCGCCGTCATAGCTGCCGCGCTCGCCCTCGCTGGCTGCATGTCCTACGACCCGTCCGAGTACACCAGCGCGAAGGAGGCCGGCGACATCCGTGAGTACTGCGTCGGCCTGTCCCACATGACCTACGACGCCACCCACGGCACCCTGACCAGGCAGTCCGCCGAAGGCTTCAAGCTGGTCCTACGCAGTTCAGCGGAACGCCTCGCCCAGCGCCGCGACGACGCAAAACACCTGCTCGCGGACACTGATGCCCTCTTCAGTGGCGATCCCAGCGGCGACATCAGCGCGTGGGGGCCTGCCCTGAACTGGTGTGACGCGCAGGGCTACCGCTAGCTATAGCGGAACTCCCCGGGCTGCCCGGCCCCGGACTGCCCGAGGCGAAGGTCCGTGAGGGACGGGCTCGGGTGCGTCGCGCGTCGCGCCGCACTGCGGAGCGCCGAAACCGGGTCCCCCTCGTGGTACAGCCGCTCCGACGTCTCGATGCCGTCGAGGAACTCCTGGTAGCGCACGGCGTACATGAGCTGGGCGAGCGGCTCGGCAAGCCGCAGGGCTCGGACCGGGTCGCTTCCGGGGGCGTGGGCCTTCCAGGCCTCGGCCCAGGCGCGGGCCGCCGTGGTCCGGGCGGGCTCGGGGAGGAAGTCATGGGCGCGCAGGCCGTCCACCACCGGGTTGCCCCAGTGGGCGTCCGCGAAGTCCAGGACAACCGGACGGCAGCCGTCGCTGCGCCAGTTGCCCGGGTGGAAATCGCCGTGCACGACCGTGTCGGGGAGCCCGCACTCCGCGAGCTGCCGCCAGCCGCCTGCCAACTCCCTTACCCTCGCCAGCTCCTGAGAGGTCAGCTCGGCCGCGACCGGGCCGTCGAGCAAGGCCTCCACCCGGTCCGGGAGCACGGCGGTACTCCAGTCCCGCAGACCGGCGGGCCGGTTCGACGCGAGGGATGCCTGTGCCGCGACGAACCGCTCCATCACCGCCGCCACCGTCCCGGATGAAGCGCCATAGCAGTCCTCGCCGGGTATGTGCTCCATGAGGATCCGCCGCTCGCCCCCGCCCAGCAGGATCGGCACCAGTCCGGGATCCACACGGGCGAACGCGCGCACGGTGGCCGCCTCGTCCGCCGCGAAGTGCGGGGTCGCCTTGAGCCAGACCGGTCCGCTCGCGGTGGGTAACCGGAACAGGCCGGCCAGGTTCCAGGTCCGCCGCTGTTCGACACGTCCGGTGACGGGACGGCCCGCCGCCTCCAGGGTGCGGCCTGCCCAGTCGATGAGTTCCCGCAGGCCCTCGGCGCGGGCCCACGGGGCGCGGAGCGCGTCGTCCCGCGTCAGCGGACCCTCGTCGAGGGTACGGGATTCCAGCAGTCCGGGCGCCGGACGCCGCGACGCCTCGACGTGGTACGTCGCGTGACCGTCCCGCCCTCCCTCACCTCCGTCCACCGTCAGCAGCCGCAGCACGAGCACCTGCACACCCAGCATCCCCTCGAGGCGGCTGATGACCGGCTCGACCTCCTGCCACCACGGCACCTCCACGGGAAAGGGTCCGACGACGCCCAGGACGTCCTCACCCGCGGTCACCCACGCACTGACGGTTCGGCTCACCGGGCCAGTGTGCGGGTGGGCGCTCTCCTTGGCATGCAAGTATTTGCCTGCATAACGTTGAGTGTGCGATCAGGGAGCGACTCCGAGCTGGATCAGGTCTTCAAGGCGCTGGCCGACGCCACGCGCCGGCGGCTGCTGGACCGGCTGCACGAGCGCGGCGGGCAGACGCTCGGCGAGCTGTGCGCACACATCGACATGACGCGTCAGTCGGTCACCCAGCACCTGGCCGTGCTGGAGGCCGCCAACCTGGTCAGCAACGTGCGGCGCGGACGGGAGAAGTTGCACTACCTCAATCCGGTGCCGCTGCACGAGGTCCAGGAGCGCTGGATCGACAAGTTCGAGCGCACCGCTCCCCTGAGCGGCTCCGCCTGATTGTCAGAGGGGTGTCATAGTGTTCGCGCACCTGCCTGTTGGCCTTGGGGGGAACCGTGGCCGCGTGACTGTTGACCTGCAATCCTGACGTCTTCGACATCGGGCGCCTCCGTAGCGATGGTCAGGTACTCGACTCTCTTGGACCATCGCACGTCACAGGGCTGATGTCGCGGCCGGCGATGACTTGTGTGACCGCGTGGGCGTGATGCTTGCCTGGCCCGGACAGGAAGGCCTGATCTTCAAAGTCTGCTCAGAACGCTAGGAACGGCAGCAGCAGTAGGGCCCCACCTACTCACGTGAGCAGGTAGGGCCGCGTCGCTGGGTCTCATCGGCACGTTCTCTGACGTTCCTGCAACAGGCCGTTGAGCACCGCGACCGGCGATGTCAGGCACATCACGAGCCGGCTATCAAGGGATGTCTCCCACTCAGCCGTGAGGTTCTGCAACAGGTCCTGACGCATGTCACGGGTGATGTGCGAGTAACGCGCCTGCACGGACCCATCGATATGCCCCATGCGCTCGTCCATGAGCTTCGGCGGGGTGCGGAACCCTTCCATGCGCGTCTTGTGCGTGGGGCGCAGCCCATGGGGGGTGAGCCCGTTGGCGACCGGCACCCAGCATGTGTCTGCTCGCGCTTGCGCGCCTCTGCCCCGCGCCGGCACCCCGGGCCAGGGGTTGGCAAGGACTGGCACGGGCCGCGCCTCCTGCGGCGCCTTCCTCGGATACCAGCCTGAGGCAGCCGGTGTGAAAAGCCACGTGGCGAATCCGTTCCGTCGCCAGTGCTCCGCCTGGTCGACGGCGCCGCCACCACGGATGAATCCGAGAGCCTCAACGGCCTCCAGCGGCTACAACGTCCGGCCGGTTTCCTTCCCTGTCCCTTTGGCCGGCGCGCGAGACTCGGAGTAGGCACTCGGAGGAGGGCACATGACCGACGACAGGCCCGCATGGGCGCGACGCATCGCTGCGGAACGCGCAGCACGCGACTGGTCGCACGCGACGCGGTCAGGGCACTGCGGGCGCAGGCCTGCTCGGCCCGCCGGCGGCGTTCGAGGAGCCAGTGCGGGAAGTAGCTGCCCTGGCGCAGTTTGGGGACGGCGAGCTCGACGGTGCCCGTGCGAGTGTCCCGCTCCCGCGGGCGATATCCGTTGCGGTGGTTGACTCGCTCGTCGCTGAACTGGCCGTATTCGGCATTGCAGAGGGCGTCGGCCTCCGCGGACATGAGGGCGTCGGCGAACGTCTTGACCATCGCTCGGAGCAGATCGGGACTCGCCGCGGCGAGGTGGCGTGCAAGGGCAGACTGTCGGGTGCGGTCATCGCGCTGATCTCCTTCGGGCTTCGAACCTCGAAGATCAGCCGGTGGCCGTTCATCTATGCGGGCACCATCCCGACGCCGGAGCAAACCCCCGGATCAGGTCGAACCCGTACACCACTTGCCTGGACGCAACCAAGGGTAGGTCCGGGGGCCTCAGTGTTGTCCCGGCCATTGCCGGGACAACACTGAGGGATTGGGTGTGGCGTTATGGCGTCTGGGTCTTCCAGATGCCGCGGCCGTGCGTGGCCACGTAGACCTGGTTGCCGTCCGGGCCCGGCGACAGGTAGACCGCCGGCGAGGTGGGCAGGTTCGTGCCCAGGCGCGCCCAGTGGCCGGGCGAGGTGCTGGTGAACACGCCCAGGTCGGTGGCGACTACGAGGGTGCCATCCTTGGTGACCAGCGCCGCGTTGGCCGGGGTGTCGGGGAAAGAGTCCGTGGCCGAGGCGTCGCCGCTGATGTCCGTCCAGGTCGTGCCGCCGTCCGTGGTCTTCCAGACATGGCCGTAGCCTGCGCCGGGGCCCTCGTTCCAGTGCCGCGAGAAGCCGTTGATCACCGCGTAGACCGTCTTGCCGGAGGCGTCGGACGGGTCGATGGTCAGACCGGAGATGTAGCGGTTCGGGAAGGCGGTGGGCAGGTTCACCTGGTGCCAGGTGCCGCCGTAGTTGGTGGCGATGCCCCGCCCGAAGGAGTCGTTGACCGAGGAGCAGGGGCCGCACCAGGCCGCCCACGTCACGTGGTTGCGGCTGGCGACGGCCGAGGCGGAGTGTCCCGCGCCCAGGTCGTACAGCTTGGTCCAGTCGGCTCCTGATGTGCTCTTCCAGGTTTTGGTGTTGCCCCAGACGTACTGGCCGCCCGCGACCCACAGGCCGTTGGGGTCGGTCTCGTCCGCGCTGAACGGGGCGGTGAAGCGGGCTCCCGGGTCGCCGGGCGCGATGTCGGCGATCACGTCCTCGGAGCCGTCGTCGCTCGCGGTGTAGCCGCAGTTGTTCGTGATCTGCAGCGCGAGGTCGACGTATTCGCCTACCGTCTGGCAGCCGTTGTCGGGGTTGACCAGCTGGTCGCCTCCGTCACCGCCGTAGGGGGAGACCATCTGACCGTCCGGGTTCAGCTGCTGCCCCTGGTAGGTGGCGCCCTTGGGCGCGAGCAGTGAGACGCCGTTGTCCTGCAGGCCGCCCCAGACGGCGTCGCCGCTGCCGTCGGTCATCTTCCCCGCGCGCACCGAGTAGTACTGGAGGTTGCGCAGGGTGCCCGATTCGTTGAGGTTGCGCCAGCCGGCTGTGGTCTGCGTGGTCGGGCGGGCGTAGGCGCCACCGTCGTTGCCGACGAACACCTCCGGCGTGCTGCCCTTCCACTGCGAGAAGGCGATCGCGTGCTGGTCGGAGTGCATCACGTCGCCGTCACAGGTGTTCTGCGCCGGGTCGTAACTGAAACAGGGCATGCCGAAGTTCCAGTAGCGGCCGACCGCCTTCCAGGTGGCGCCGCCGTTCCTGGACTCAAACATCTCCTCCAGGCCCAGGTAGACGTGGTTCGGGTCGCTCGGGTCGACCGCGATGACCTGGTCGTACCAGGCCTGGGAGCCGGGCTGGTAGCCGCTGCCGATCTCGTGGATCTTCATCGCGGAGCCGGTGGTCGACAGCGACGAGGACGTGGCGATCTGCTTGAACGAGCCGTTCGCGTTGCCGCTCTGGCTGACATACACGCCGGCGAGGACCGAGTACACCCCGGAGCCGGAGGACTTGTTGAGGAGTTTGGGGGACTCCATCGAGACGTACAGCCTGCTGCCGTCGGCCGCGTAGGCGAAGGCGGCGTTGCCGATCTCGGCGGGATTGATCGCACCGGTCGGGTTGGCGCGCTTCCAGGTGCTGCCCGCGTCGTCGGAGTAGTAGAAGCCGTTGTAGTCGGCGCCGCTGCGCCAGGCCACGTTGGCCAGCAGCTTGGTTCCATCGCTGCCGGGCTGCACGGCGATGTCGTTGGCGATGTCCGCGTAGTGGCTGTCCACTCCGCAGCTCACGCCGCTGATGCCGACGCCCGCGCAAGGTGCCAGGACCTTGGTCCAGGCGGTGGACTGGCCGGCCGACAGCGGACGCCGGAAGAGGCCGTGCGAGGAAGCCGCAAAGACGTACCCGGCTGCCTTGTCGAAGGTGACGGTGTGGATGGAGGCGGAGTCCAGCTCCGTACCGCCCACCTTGTCGTTCTCGCTGAAGGTGCCGGTAACCGGGTCCGCGAGACGGTAGACGCCGCTGCCCAGGTAGTTGTCGGAGGCGGTGGTGGCCTCGCCGGTGGCCAGCCACAGCGAGCCGTCGGGCGCGACCGTGAGAGCGCCCACGGACAGAGCGGGCAGCCGGTCGGCGATCGGTGTCCACGTCTTGCCGTCGTCGGTGGAACGGAACACACCGCCCCCGGCGGCGCCGGCGTAGACCACGCCCTGGTGGGTCGGGTCGGTGGCCAGGGCGGCGATACGGCCCGCGGAGTGGCCCGCTCCGCCACCGGAGTTGGAGGCCGAGTGATCGCGATAGTGCAGCGCGTCCTCGTTGTACGGCGAGGTGGTGACCTCGCTCCAGCTACCGGAAGCAACTGGCATGTTCTTGATGTGCGCCCAGGCGTCGGCGTACGCGCCCGGCGCGATCTGGCCGCCGGGCGAGAGTCTCGGCTCGTTGAACGCGTCGACGGATTCCATCAGCTCGTGGGACTCCTCGCCCGCCGTGTCATGGCGGCTGGAGTCCGTATCGCTCGCCCCGTACGCGGCGACGGGTCCCGTCCCCGCTATCAGGAGTGCCGCGGCGATGACGGCGAGTGCCGTTCTGCCGCCGCTCTCCGCCCCGCGGCGCGGTCTGCGCCGTGCGGAATACACACGCATGGACTGTCTCCGGCTTCTTCGGCGTAAGTCGCGGCCGCCCCTACGGCCGCACTGGATCTCCTACTGCCGAGCGCCGGAACCGTACCCCTGTGCACTCCTTCAACCCCAGACGTTTACAGCAACTTTATAGCCTGACAAACGTAACAATTGTCAAAAGTGGCCTCGTTCGCCGTCTCGCCTCTCAGAGTGAGAGCACACCTCACACTTGCAGCGCAGCCAGTCGCTTCTCTGTTACCCAAGGCAGCCTGCCCAGCCGGTGGCCGGGCGTGCCCATGCCGCGCTGGCGGCGCTGAACCAGGGCGGCGCCGGCGGTCGCGGAGACCGCCAGTGATCTCGCGTGTGCGATTTCCTGAGGGGACTTCGTGATAACGGGTGCATCGCACCCCGTCCACAAGCACCAGCAGGCCGCCGCCACCCAGCAGGGAAGGCAGAGGTGGAGGCGGTAGGTCTCAAGCCGGTCGTCCAGGGACGGGATGAAGCTGCGGTACAGCAGCGAAGTACATCAACCACCGCAACCGTGGCTGACTGTCGGTCGAGATAGCCGTTTTTCTACGTCTCGTAGTAGCTTGAGCGGTGGACGATGGCCTGGCCGAAGCAGCGAGGGAGGTGCCAGATGGCGGGCGGTAAGGACGAGCGGGGCGAGGCCCGGCGGCGTGCGCGGGGTGAGCTGGAAGCAGAGGTTCTGGCTGCCTTGTGGTCCGTCGGCGGCCCGGTGCCCGCGGCTGTGGTCCAGGAACAGGTGCCCGGTACCGCGTATACGACGGTGCTGACCATCCTGACTCGGCTGTGCGACAAGGGGATGGTGACCCGGCAGCGGCAGGGGCGCAGCCATGTCTATGCCCCGGTGGACGACCAGGCCGGGCACGCTGCCGCGGGAATGCACTCGCTGCTGGACGAGGGTGGGGACCGTGCGGCGGTGCTGGCCCGGTTCGTCTCGGATCTGTCGTCGGAGGACGAGCAGTTGCTGGAGCAGTTGTTGCACGGCGACTTTCCTGACCGGGGGTGAGGCGTGTTCTGGCCGGTGCCGATGTATCTGCCGTTGCTGGTGAGCGCGGTGCTGGCGCTGGTTGCGCCATGGGTGGGGCGCCGGATGCCCCCGCGCGTGGGTGTGTGGGCGATGGTGTGCGCGGCGGTGGTTGCGGCCGGAACCTGGGTGACCGAGCTGGCGATTCTGGCTTTCACCGCGGTGGGCCAGGTGCCGCTGGTGGCGGAGCAGGGGCCGTGGTCGGTGAGTGTGCTGGCGGCGGAGGATCCGGTGAGCCGGAACATAGCCGCGGTGTGTGCCGGGGTGGTCCTGCTCGTAGTGGTCAGCCTGACCGTGGCCTCCTGGCGCCGCGGACGTGCCTTGGTCGATGCCTGGCGGGAATGCCGGAACATCGCGGCAGGCGGGGACTTGGCCGTGCTCGACGATCCGGTGCCGGCGGCGTTCGCCGTGCTGGGCATGCCGGGGCGGGTGGTCGTCTCCTCCGGGATGCTGCGGCTGCTGGACGGCCCGGAGCGGCACGCTCTGCTCGCCCATGAACGGGCGCATCTGCGGCAGCGGCACCATCTGTTCTCGCTGGTGCTGCATCTGACAGCGGTGGTGAACCCGCTGTTGCGGCCATTGGAGCGGGCAGGGGCGTTCGCCGTGGAGCGGTGGGCGGATGAGGAGGCCGGGGCCGTGGTGGGGGACCGACGGCTGGTCGCCAGGGCCATCGCGCGGGCAGCACTGGCATCGAGCCGGGCCAAGCAGGCCGCTCTGTCCGCGACCGGCGGGCCGGTGCCCCAACGTGTGCAGGCGCTGCTGGCTCCGCCGCTCCCCCGCCCCAACATGATCATGGCGGCGTTCGTCGTCCTGATGGGGGCCTGCTGCGCGAGTCTGGCCGTCACGGCACACGACACAGAGCGGTTGTTCGAGGCCGCGATGCGCGCTCACGCCACCGCTGCGCAGCTGCGCACGCGCTGACCGCTCTCCCCAGGGGCCTTTGGCACCGGACTCCGGGCCGTCGGGCATGAGTGCCGGCTGCCGGGGGATCGTGTCCGATGTGAGCGGACGCTATCCACCGTGGCTGGGCGCGCCGTTGCAGCACGGCCCCTGGGGCGCCGCGTTCGCGGTCTTCGCTGTGACGCCGGGTGGCCTGTGGCTGTTGGCGCTGGTGCTGGAGCGCCGGCTGATGGGTCTTCGTACCGGGTTCGCGGCGGTGCTGCTCGGCGATCCGCTGGAGGCCCTGGCCGTCGCGCTGGGCGTGTGGCGCATGGGGGCGGCGGCGCCGGACGGGCCGGCGGGGCAGTGGTGGGGGCTGGCCTGCGGCGAGGTCTGGTTGTGCTTCGGCCTGGTGCAGTGGTGGGGAGAGCTGCGGGCAGGATCTTCACCTGCGAGCAGGCGGTGGCTCCGACCAAGATCTGGCACCAGCTGGTGGTCCATCCGCTGCTCGGGTACTGGCTGTGGACGGCCGGCGTGGGTGGCCTGCCGGCGCCCGGTGCGCGTCCGAGCGATGGCGCCGGGCGCGTGCTGATCGTCGCGTGTGTCGCAGGCTGGATGCTGATCAACGGGTACGACCGGCGCCGTCCGAAGCTCGGACATCCTCCGTACGACTGGCGAAGGCTTCGCCCCTTCCCACAACCCTGGTCGGCTTCGTCGCGCACGCTGAGCGCCTACCGGACCGGGATCGGCGCCGAGGAGCGGGTCGGCCGCCGCTGAGGGAAACCGTCCTCGCTCCAGCCGGCGTCCGAGGAAGGCTGGGGCGTGGAAGCGGCGGCGAACGCGATGCCCGTCAGCGCGGACCGGTACGGCTCGTAGCGCCGGATGGCCTGAGCGGCTGATCCGGGACAGTCGGGAGGCCGGTGCACGCGCCGGGCGGTTGAGGAATGCTCGTCGCGGGTCTCCTTCGGTCGCCGATCACTGCGCGCGCTGGGCGACGGTAAGGGGTTCGGCGGTCAGCACCGGGCGCAGCGCGCCGCGGTTCAGGGCTGCGACCAGCGGGGTGGCCCAGCGGCGCAGGGCCAGGCTGGTGAGGTAGGCGACGGGGAGGCCGAGGAGCGCGGAACCGAGGACGTCGTGGGGGTAGTGGGCGCCGACGTAGACCCGGGAGAAGCCCTCCACGACGGCGAACACCGCGGCGACCGCGCTCAGGCGGCGGTCCAGCAGGAACAGCGCGGCCACGGTCGCGGCGGCCACGGTGGAGTGTCCGCTGGGGAAGGCGTAGTCCGACGGCGCCGGGCAGGCATCGACCAGGTAGGCGTGGGGCATCGACCGGCAGGGCCGTGCCTCGGCAACGATCTTCTTGACCACCTCGGCGACGGCGAAGGCGGTCACCACCGCAACCGGTGCGGCCAGCGCGACGGTCATCGCCTGTGTGCCGCGGCGGCGCGCATTCCACCAGCCCATGACCATGAGGACCGCGAAGACGCCCAGGCCGAGGTTGGTCCAAACCTCCATCGGGGTGTTGAGCCACTTGGTGTCGCGCGCGAAGCCGGTGACGGAGGTGAACAGCGAGCCGTCGACGCCGGATCCGTCGAAAGCCAGTTGCGCGGTGGCGGCCGCGGTCATAGCGAGACGTCCTTCCATGTGAGCACGAGGCGCCGTGGAACGGCCCGGCGCCGTCGGCCGATCCCCCGCCCGCGATGGCATGTTGGTGACATCTGGGTGAATCAGGGGTGGCCGTCCACTCAACCTACTACATGTTGTAGGAGTTCACGGTCCGCCCGCGGTGTGCGGCTCAGCGCCGGATCGCGAGGGGCTTCCATCGGTGCATTGCGCTGCGGGCCCCTGTGTGCGTTCCGGCGCCCGGTCTGCCACCTGCCGCCGCGGCAGCCCGCAGAGGCGGGGCGGTACTGCGTCATCGGCGAGTCCCCCCACCTCTTTCGCCACACCCCCACCGAACTTCTACGTCGTGTAGTAGCTTTGCCGGTATCCGTTCCTCCGCCGGCCGTACGGCTGGGGCCCGCCCCTGTGATCGCCACCCTCGCATGCACCCTTGCCGCCGCCCTTGAGGCCGGAGTGCAGGCCGTCGCCGTGCCCAGCCCGATCGTCGCGGCCACCGCCGCCATGAGTTCGGCCAGAGTGCGCCGCCAGTTCGGCTGTGCTGGACATCTGTTCACGCTGGCTCTGTATGCCTTGACGCCAGTGGCGATTCGCGCGGCGGGCTGGGCGGCGCAAGGTCTTGATGAGTTCCGGCCACCGCTCCCCAATTTCTACATCATGTAGTAGCTTCGGCCTTCGATGTCCGCCGAGACCGAGTAGCCGCACTCGGCCGTGAAGGTGTGCGGCCCCGTTCTGCGCACGACACCGTCGGGACTTCGGGCATCTCCGGCTGTGCGCTGTTCCGTCAGGAGGCTGAACAAACGTGCCCCACCGTGATGACCTGGCGTCCGAGCCGGCGCCCTCCGCGCTCCCGCTGGGCTCGGGCCCCAGGCGGATCGTCCTCATCTCCGCGAGTGTCGGCGCGGGACACGACGGGGCCGCCGCCGGGCTTGCCGGCCGCCTGACCGCGTACGGATTCCTGGTGGACCGGTACGACTTCCTCGACCTGCTGCCCGCGCGGGCCGGCAGGTTGCTGTGCAGCGGCTACCACCGCCTGCTGACCTGGGCGCCGGAGGGCTACCAGCGCCTCTACAAGGCCACCGATCAGGGTTCATCACGCCCCGGCGCGCTCTGGCGGGCACTGTTCCGCGCCGCCGAACGCCGCACGCTCGCGGCACTGCCCCCCGACACGTGCGCAGTCATCTCGACCTATCCGGGGGCGAGCCAGGTCCTCGGCACGCTGCGGCGACGCGGGCTGCTGACCGTGCCCGCCCTCACCTACCTGACCGACTTCTCCGTTCATGCCATGTGGGTCGCCCCCGGCGTCGACGCGCACCTGGCCGTGCACCCGGTTCCGGCAGCCCAGGCCCACGCACAAGGCGCGGCCGGGGTCACGGTCGCCGGTCCCGTCACCGATCCGCGCTTCACTCCCGCCACCACGGAGCAACGGCCCGCCGCACGTGCCCGGTTCGGTCTTCCGGCGCGCGTGCCGCTGGCCTTGCTGGTCGCGGGCTCGTGGGGCGTCGGCCCGGTGAGGCAGGCCGCCGTCGAGATACAGAAGACGGGTATCGCCGTCCCCGTGGTGGTGTGCGGACGAAACCAGGCCCTCGCCGAGCAGTTGCGGCAGGACGGCATCGAGCACGCCTTCGGCTGGGTCGACGACATGCCGGGACTGATGCACGCCTGCGACGTGCTGGTCCAGAACGCCGGCGGGCTGACCTCACTGGAGGCCTTGGCCGCCGGTCTGCCGGTGGCCAGCTACCGCTGCATCCCCGGCCATGGCCAGACCAACGCCCAAGCGCTGGAGGAGGCGGGTCTCGCGGCCTGGATCCGCGAACCGGCACGTCTCGGCCCCGTGCTCACCGAACTCCTGCACGGGCCGCGCGGCCAGGCCCAACGCGCGACGGGAATCGCCCTGCACGAATCCGCCCCTGGCCCGCTACCCGCCATCACTGAACGAACCGGACACGGGCTCACACCGACCGCACCGTCCCCGACGGTGCGTCACGCCGGCGGGCGGCGGCTGGCCCTGACCGCCGTCACCGCGGCGGCGGCCGTGTCGCTGGGTGTCGCCGCCCCGCTGGCCCATGCCTACACCGAAGTCCCCGCCCGCTTCACCGCCGTAGCCCACTACCTGGACGGAGACAGGCGATGACCCCGGCCCGCCCCGCCCTGCTCGCTTCGGCCGCGGTCCTGCCCGCGCTCGCCGCCCTGCACGCGGCACCCGTGATCTCCACGTTCGGGCCGCTGCGCAACACGGCCATGCCGCGCCTGGCCGGCCAGGGCCGCCCGGACCATGTCGCCCTCACCTTCGACGACGGCCCCGACCACCTGTCCACCCCGCACTTCCTCGCACTTCTCGAAGCACGCGGGATCCATGCCACCTTCTTCCTGCTCGGATCGATGCTCGTCCGCTCGCCCGGGCTGGCGAGGGAGATGGCCGCCGCCGGGCACGAGATCGCCGTCCACGGCTGGCATCACCGCCCCTTGCTGGTGCGCGGCCCCCGTGCCACCTACGACGACCTCGCCCGCGCCCGCGACGCCGTGGCCGACGTCACCGGCCGGCCGCCGACGCTCTTCCGGCCGCCGTACGGAGTGATGACCGCCGCCACCCATCTGGCCTGCCGCCGCCTCGACTTGACCCCGATGCTGTGGACCGCCTGGGGCGAGGACTGGCGCAAGCGGGCCACGCCCCGATCCGTCGAGGACACCGTCCTGAAGGACCTGCGCGGCGGCGGCACCATCCTGCTGCACGACTCCGACTGCACCTCCGCCACCGGCTCCTGGCGCACCACCCTGCGGGCACTGCCCCGCATCCTCGACGTCTGCCAGGAGCATGGCTGGCAGGTCGGTCCCCTGCGCGAGCACGGACACCGAGCGCGGTGAAGTAGGGAAGAGCCCCGTGCCGGTCAGCAGGGCAGGCGAAGGGTGACAGCCGCGCCATGCCCCGCGTTGTCGGCATGAGCGGTGCCGCCGTGCGCGGTGGCCACCGCGTGCACGAAGGCCAGTCCCAGGCCGGATCCGTCACTGGTCCGACTGGCCTCGGCGCGGGCGAAGCGGTCGAACACCCTGGGCAGGAACTCCGGCGGAAAGCCCGGTCCTTCGTCCGTGACGCACACACTCAGTACGCCCTCGTGGACGGTCGCCTCGACGCGGACGCTGCCGTGCCCGTGCCGCATGGCGTTGTCGACGAGGTTGCTGACGGCCGGCCGCAGCCACCGGGAGTCGATGTCGACGACCACGTCGGTGGAGTCGACGGTCAGATCACGACCGGCCCGCTCGGCGGTACGTCGATGAGGGGTGACAGCGGCGTCGATGAGGTCCGCGAGACCCGCGGGAGCGCGCGTGACGTGGCCGGTGCTGCCGAGTTCCTCCAGACCCAGCAGCGCGTTGGAGAGGTCGATCAGTCGCTGGACCTCGGCGTCCACGGAGCGCAGGGTCTCGGTGAGTTCCCCGGTGGAGCGGGGGCGGTGCAGGGCGACGTCGAGTTCGGCGCGCATCAGAGTGAGCGGGGTGCGCAGTTCGTGGCTGGCGTCCGCGACGAACCGGCGCTCGCGGTCGGCGGACGCCTGGAGGCGGTCGAGCATGTGGTTGAGGGTGTGGCCGAGGCGAGTGATCTCGTCGTCGCGGTCGGTGGGCACGTCCAGGCGCAGGTTCTGGGTGCCGTCGGCGAGGGTGGCGGCTCCGCTGCGGTAGCGCTCGACGGGGCGCAGAGCGGCGCGGGCGGTGCGGTAGCCGACGTAGGAGGCGGCGATCAGGGTCAGGCCCGAGGCGGTGGCCAGTTGGGCGAGGAGTTCACGCAGCGCCTCGTCGCGGTGGCCGCGCCGGACGGCGGCGATCACGATCCGCCTTCGGCCGCCAGCCATGACGTGATGGGCCTGCAGGCGCAGGGTGTCCGAGGTGATCGGCAGCAGGGAGCCGACGTCATGCCGGACCGTGGCTCCGCGCGCGACGGAGTCCAGTTCGTCCGGAGTGAGCAGGATCTGGTGGCGGACGGCGTCGCTGGAGTCCAGCACCCGGCCGTGTGCGTCGAGGACCTGCTGGAGACTGCCCCTGGGGCCGGGCGGGAGCTGCGCCCGGTTGCGTACGGCGTGGTCGAGACTTCGCTGGTAGGTGGTCAGGTCGTCGTCGAGCTGCTGGTCAAGGGCTGTTTTGACCCGCCAGTAGACGAAGCCCGCCGCGCCCGTCAGGACCAGCGACATGGTGATGGCCACAGCCAGCACGAGACGCGTGACCACGGGCAGCCGCCTGAACCACGGCAGCAGCCGGCCGGGCAGGGTCACGGAGCGGTCTCCAGCCGGTAGCCGCGGCCCCGCAGCGTCGTGATGGTCGTACGGTCGAAGGCCCGGTCGACCTTGGCGCGCACCTTGGAGACATGCACGTCGATGGCGTTGCTGCGCAGGTCGGCCTCGCCGTCCCACACCTCCTCCAGCAGCCGTAGCCGCGACACCACGCACCCGGCGTTCTCCATCAGCACCTGGAGCACGGCGAACTCCCTTCGCGACAGCTCCAGTTCGGTGTCCGCGCGCCAGGCGCGCTGCCGCTCGGGGTCGAGGACGAGGTCGCCGACCTGGAGCCGGCCGGCCGGATCGGGGCGGCGCCGGGATATCGCGCGCAGCCTGGCGAGCAGTTCCTCCATGGCGAACGGCTTCACCACGTAGTCGTCGGCTCCGGCGTCCAGCCCGGCGACCCGCTCGTTGATCGCACCGCGGGCGGTGAGCAGGATCACGGGCACGTCGATGCCCTCGCCGCGCAGCGTCCGGCACACCTCCACGCCGTCCAGGCCGGGCAGCATCACGTCCAGCAGTACGGCGTCCAGCCGGGGGTCGCGAGCGGCGGCCAGCCCGGAGGGGCCGTCGTAACGGCCCTGGGCGGTGTGTCCGGACTCGGTCAGGTAGCGGACGACCAGATCGGTCAGGCGGGTCTCGTCGTCGACGACCAGGCAGTGCATGCCGTGCAGACTAGCCAAGCATCGGCCATGGCCCGGTCCGCGGGAAGCCTTCATGGTCTGGGGTACGGGACTCTCGGCCGTGTGCGGGCGCGTGAGCCGGCTCTCGGTCAGCCGATGGTGAAGTAGGCCAGGCTGCCGAGGCCGGCCAGGGTGCAGTAGATCGCGAACGGGATGAGGGTCCGGTTCTCGAAGTACTTCACCAGATAGCGGGTCGCGAGGTAGGCCGCGATGAAGGCGGCGACACTGCCCGCCAGCAGAGGCCCGCGCAGGCCGTTGCCCTCGGAGCCGAGGAGCGGGGGCAGCTTGAGCAGTGCGGCTCCGCCGATCACGGGGGTGGCGAGCAGGAACGCGAAACGGGCGGAGTCCTCGTGGTTGAGGCCCTTGAAGATGCCCGCGCTGATGGTGGAGCCGGAGCGGCTGATGCCGGGGAGGAGAGCGAGGATCTGGGCCGCGCCGATCGTCACGGCCTGGCGCATGGTCATCCGGGTGATCCGCAGGTCCGACAACTCGTCCGGGCTCAGGTGTTCCTCGTCCGGCGCGACGGCGTCCTCCGCCCGCCTGCGGCCCGTGCCACCGCGGCGCAGCCTTTCGGTGACGAAGAGCACGATGCCGTTGAGGGCCAGGAAGATCGCGGTCGGAACGGGGCGCCCGAGCGTCGTACGGAAGACCTTGTCGAGCGCGACACCGGCGATGCCCACCGGGATGCAGGCCATGATGATCAGCCAGGCGAGCCGCTGGTCCACGGTCTGGATGCGGCGCTGCGTGATCGACGTCGCCAGGCCGCGGATCACCCGGACCCAGTCGCGCCAGAAGAACACCACCAGCGCGAGCGCGGTGGCCAGGTGGAGGCCCACCAGTTCGTTGAGGTACAGGGACCCGTCGGCTGAGACGTCCAGGTCGTGCTTCCAGTGACCGCCCAGGAGGGCGGGGATCAGGATGCTGTGCCCCAGGCTGGAGACCGGGAACAGCTCCGTGACGCCTTGCAACAGGCCGACGCCTATGGCTTCGGGGTAGGTCAGAAGGGACATGGATGGCCTTTGGCTCGGAATGCAGGGTTGAGGCTTGGGGCGACGCTCGCGGCGGCTCCGGCCAGCCAGGAACGCACTACATCTTGTAGAACTCAGACCCCGGGATGGGAAGTTTTCATGTCGATGCCTGACAGGGTGCGCGCCTCAGGCGTTCCGGTCGGCCGCTCACCCGGTCAGGGCGATGAGTCGGTATGCCACGTAGGCGGCAGCCGGTCCGAGCGCCAGGAAGGTGGCGGCCAGCAGTCCGGCGCGGGTCGCGAGTCTCTCGCGCGCCTTCTCCGAGACGAAGGCCACCACCCCGAGCAGCATGACGGACGGCAGCACCAACTCGACGCTCAGATCCAGCAGGATCGCCGCGTCGAAAGCGGCGGTATGGGGGATCGAGGGGCTCATCCGACGTGCTCCGGCTCGGGAGTGGGCTGGGCGGGCACACCGTAAGCTACTACATGATGTAGAACTAGGGGTAGTCCGGTCGCGGGGGCGGCTCCTCGCGGATGCGTGGACCTTTCGCGTTGCCCGCGCACGAACGGTGGGGTGACCGGTGTGGTGAGAAGCGGGGGAGGAATCGGAAACCCATGTCCCTGGGGGTTGCTGCGTCCTGGTGGCCGCACGCGGTGGCCATGGTGAACGCCACCTGGCTGCTGTCCACTTTCGGCGCGTTCGGGGTTCTGGTCTGCATCTTCGCCGAGTCCGGGCTGCTCGTGGTCGGCTTCTTCCTGCCGGGCGACACATTGCTGGTGCCGGCCGGACTGTTGTGCGCCTCCACCGCCCGCGGCGGGCCGCATCTGCCCTTGCTCCCGGTTCTGCTCTGCGCCGCGGCGGGCACCATCGCCGGTGCGCAGGCCGGGTTCTGGACCGGACGGCGAGCCGGCCGTGCCGCTCTCGCCCGGGTCGGCAATCGGCGCCTGCGCGCGGGAGCGGACCGTGCTGAGCTGCTGCTGACACGCTACGGCTACGCGAAGGCGGTGGTGCTCGGACGGTTCATCCCAGTGGTGCGCACCGTTCTCAATCCAGTGGTCGGGGCAATAGGCGTGCCGGTGCGAGCCTTCACGCTGTGGCAAGCGATCGGCGGCCTGGCCTGGTCGCAGTCGCTCGTACTGGGTGGGTACTGGCTGGGCGACTCCGTACGTCATCCGGACGCCTGCCTTGTGCCCGCGGTGGCCGCGGTCGTCGTCTCCTTGGTCCCGGTGGCGCTGGAAGTGCTGCGCGGGCGCCGCACGAAGCGCGCCGACCGTGCCCCGTCGGCGGACGTGTGACCCAGCCACAGGCGGCGGGGTCCACTCCTTCGACGTCGCCTCCAGAGCCCCTTCGGTCAGTACTGACATCAGGCTTCATGGTTGCTTCATGCGTCGTCCCTATGGTTCCCGCTCATGAGCGAAGTGCTGGCGGTCAATGCCGCCGAACTCACCAAGACGTACGGCACATTGACTGCGCTGGACCGGATCTCGATCAAGGTTGCCGAAGGCGAGGTCTACGGTCTTCTCGGTCCCAACGGCGCAGGCAAGACGACGTTCCTGCGGATGCTGTTCGGACTCATCCGCCCGGACAGCGGCACCTTGGAAGTCTTCGGCCGCTCGTGGGACAAGCACGGTGTCGCAGTGCTCGAGGGAGTGGCCGGCTTCATTGAGAGCCCGAAGTTCTATCCCGGCCTCAGCGGCCGGCGGAACCTGCAGCTCCTCGCCGGATTCGACGGCGGGGCCGCATCCGACCGCATCGACGAAGTCCTCGACATCGTCGATCTCACCGAGCGGCAGCGCGACAAGGTGGGCGGCTACTCCTTCGGCATGCGCCAGCGCCTGGGCGTCGCCGCGTCCCTGGTGCGCGACCCGAGACTCCTCATTCTCGACGAACCCGCCAACGGGCTGGACCCGGCCGGCATCCGCGACATGCGTGCCCTGGTCAAACGCCTCGCCTCCAGTGGCCTGACCGTGCTGCTCAGCAGCCATGACATGGGCGAGGTCGAGCAGATCTGCGACGACGTCACGATCATGCGCACCGGGACGGTCGCGTACCACGGGTCGATCGCCGCCCTGCGCGAGCAGGCCCCCGCGCAGGCCCATCGCATAACCACCACCGACGACGCCGCCACCGAGGAACTCGTCCGCGCGCGCGGCCTCAAGGTCGACCGCACGGGCGACGGTCTCGCCGTCCACGGATCGCATGGGGACATCGACGCTCTGATCACCGACATCCTCGGAGCCGGCATCTTTCTGCGCGGACTGGGCCTCGACAAGACGCCCCTGGAATCGCTGTTCTTCATGCTCACCGAGCCCACGCCAGACGCACCCTCCCCCGAGATCGACACCCCAGTGACCAGCGGAGCGCACCGATGACCACGACCACCACCGGGGTTCCCCGCACTCCGGCCACGACCGCCTCCGCGGCGCCTGGGCGCACCACCCGGCGCCCCGGCACCGGGACCGTCCTGCGTTGGGAGATCGCCAAGCTCGTCGCACAGGCCCGCAGCCGCTACGCACTGCTCGTCTGCCTCATCGCGCCGATCGCCATCGTGCTCGTGTTCAACGGGCAGCAGCAGTCGCCCAGCGACACGATCTACGGTCGGCAGATCCACACCAGCGGATACGCAGCACCGCTGTTCATCCTCGCCTTCGGCTCTCAGTGGATCTTCCCGATGCTGGCAGCCCTCGTGGCCGGCGACATCTTCGCCAACGAGGACCAGCACGGCACCTGGAAGACCATCCTGACCCGGTCGGTCACCCGCGGCCAGATCTTCTGGGCGAAGACGCTCACCGCGACCCTGTTCACCGTCGTCTCGCTGGCCGTTCTGGAAGCGAGCACCATCGGCTCCAGCCTGCTGATCATCGGCACACGGCCCCTGGTCGGACTCGGAGGCCAGCTCATTCCCTCCGGCACGGCGCTTCCCCTGGTCATCGCCTCCTGGGCGACCGCCCTGGCGCCGCAGATCGGGTTCACCGCCCTGGCCATCCTGTTGTCGGTCAAGACGCGCAACCCCGCCGCGGGAGTCGCGGTGCCGGTCGCCCTCGGACTGGTCATGCAACTGGTCGGCACCCTCGGCGGCATCGACCTCACTCGCCGGTTCCTGCTGACCACACCGCTGGACTCGTGGCACGGACTGCTCGCCGAGCACCCCTTCTACGGCCCGCTCACATTCGGGCTGGCGGTCAGCGCCGCCTGGACCGTCATCTGCCTGGCGGGCGCCTACGTCTCGCTGCGCCGCCGCGACATCACCGGAGGCTGAACCGTGATCCGCACCCGAATTCTCACCCGTGCCCTGATCGTCGCCGCGGCGGTCGCCGCCGTGGCCGTGTCCACCGCCTTCAGCACGCCCGACGTCACCAAGGCCCGCGTCGAGCGAGCACTGGCCCCGACGTTTGCGAACCTGTACGTCCAGCAGGCTGCCGTCCTCGGGATCCCCGGTATCACCGTCGCCGGCATCGACGCCTCGGCGACCTGTGACCGCGGCGGCCCGAAGGTCGCCGATGTCGGCTCCGGAACGGACTGGATCTGCATGGTCACCTTCCACGACGACACCCACCAGGTGCGGACCGGGAAGTTCGAACTGCAGATCAGGGCCGACTCCACCTACGTCGCCGGTGGGCCCTCCAAGCTCATCGGCATGGCGACCATCACCGACAAGAAGTCCGGAAAGGACGTCCCCAACCCGGTGTTCGAGTTCGACGGCACGCTCGACCCGGACCACCCGTAGCGCGCGGCGGAGAGGCACCCCAAAAGCGGCTCTGCCTCGGGACGCACACGGGTCCCGAGGCAGAGCCGCGATCGGACGATTGAAGAGCGGCCGGTGCTCCGGCAGGCCTTCCCGCCGCCCCTCGCGCACGAGGGGCGGCGGGTCAAACGTGGTGCCGTGTAGGGCTAGTTGGTGAAGTACAGGTACTTCCAGGACCCGTACGTCGTCGTGTTCACGGTGTCGCCGGACGTGCCGTCGATGTACGAGGACCGCACCCGCGCCTTGACGCCGGACCTGCCGGGAGCCGGGATGTGGACGACGGACTTGCCGTTCGTGCCCAGGCTGAAGTAACCGGAACCGCCCGACTCCCACTTGCCGTTGACGTAGACCTGCAGTTCGAGGCGCTGCTTGCGGCCCGGGTAGTAGGTCATGGTCGTGGTGAACTGGGGCTCGACGTTCTTGTGGAACCAGTAGTAGAGGGTCGTGCCGATCTTCGCCGTCTTGTACTGCCGGGAGACCGCGAGGGAGTCGGCCACGTGCGCGTACGCCGTGGACTTCACCGTCTTGGCCGCGGTGCGGGTGTCGCCCTTGAAGACGGCGGTGACGTCCGTGTCCCGGACCATGTTGATGGTGACGGAGAGGTTGCCGCCCGAGTCGACGGTGCCGCTCTTCACCAGCTTGTTGGGCTTGTCGGCGCCGTAGGGGTTGGCCCAGATCTCGACCGTGCGGTTCTTGTACGTCGAGCCGAGGTGCGCGGTGAAGGTGACGGCCTTGTTGTAGTCGTACACCTTGCCGTTGTTGCTCAGGGTTACGCTCGGCGTCGCGAAGGAGACCTTGACCTGAGCGGTCGCGGTGGCCGCCGCGTGGGTGCCGTCGCCCGCGTAGGAGACCTTGTAGGTGGCGGTGCCGCCGGCGTGCGGGGTGTCGGTGAAGGAGTACGAGCCGTCGGCCTGCACGGTGACGGCCGGCAGCACCGTGCCCTTCGGGCTCTCCGCGTCGGTGCGAACGACCGTCAGCCCGGTGCCGGCGGGCAGCTGAGTCGACGTCGACAGCGTGCCGGAGACCGTGAGCTGCTTGCCGCCGGTCGCGGTGGACGGAGCGTGCACCGTCAGGGTGGGCTGCTCCAGCGCCGGGTTGCCGAGCGGGGTGACGACCCAGCCGTTGTTGGTGCCGACGAGGGCGAACAGCTCGGTGGAGTCCGGGGACCAGGCCAGCGGGGTCTTCGCCCCGTTGGAGCCGGTGTCGTAGGTACGGATCGGCACGGTCTCGTCCGGCCGGTAGACCGACACGGTGCCGCCGTTCGCCTGGGCGACCAGCCCGTTCGGGGCGATGTCGGCGTCGGTCCCCTTCGGGTAGGCGCCGTCGGCGGTGAACTTGCCGTTCGCGTACGCCTGCCGCTCGGTGCCGTTGACCAGCACGTGCGTGCCGCCGGGCACCAGGTCGATGTCCTGGATGCCGCTGTTGAGCGAGTAGTCGCCGTTGTAGTACGCGACCTGCTGCGGCGCGCCGGAGGAGACGTCGAGGACGGCCATCGAGTCGGTGGACAGGCCGGTCTCACCGACGGCGAGGACGCCGGGCCGGCCGGGGTCCGTGTCGAGCAGCGCCTGGCCCCAGAGCTTGCCGGAGTACTGGCCCGTCGTCACCGTGCCGTCGCCGGCCGGGTCGACCGAACCGAGGTTGCCGTCCCACTGGTCGCCGTAGGTGAACCACACCTTGCCGCCGGACACGGCCACATGGGTCGGACCGGTGGTGGTGGGCACGGTGTAGCGGGTCTTGACGTTCAGGGTGGCCGCGTCCAGCGCCACGATCTGGTGGTTGCCCGAGGCGGCCGCGTACAGCGTGCTGCCGTCGTCCGACAGGGCGAGGTCGGTGACGTCGGTGATGCCGTCCGCCTCGCCGACCTGGTTGCCGCTGTAGTCGGCGGCGAAGACCTTGCCGGTCTCGGCGTCACCGACGAAGACCCGGCCTATCGCGCCGTCGACGACGAAGCCGCCGACCGCGTACACGGGGGCGGGAGCCGCCGAGGCCGTACCGGCTGCGACGACGCTCAGCGCTGCCGAGCTGAAGAGAACCGCAAGCGCCGTCGCGGTTGAGATACTGCGCCTACGCATAGTTGTGTAACCCCCACGAGGAGTCCCGGCCTGAGACCGGGAGCCGATGGCGCCACGCATCGCCCGGACGTGACCGAAACTGTGCGGTGATGACCGGGGCGCGGTTGCCAGCGGCAGCGTATGTCATGGGTGTGACAGCCGATGAGCGTGATTGGTTGTGCGGCAGGGGACAACAACGTTCCTTGACGGGCGACAACTTGGCTCACCACGAAGCCCGGTGGGCGCGAGGTTCGCAAGGGCTTCGAGGGAGAACTCTGCTACGCGGGTGATCCCCGCTTCGCCTGCGTCGTCGCCGGGCCGGACCTGACGGCCGTCAGCCAGGCGGTCCAGCCCACCGCGTACGACCCCAGGACCTCGCCGCGTCGCAAGGGCATCAGCCCCGAAGTCCGACGGCGTGCCCGGGCCATCGGTGCGCGCGTCGCCGACTGACGCGGTCCGACGGTCTTTCGGTCAGCGGGACTTGAGTTCGTCGGCGTCCAGGCCGCGGTCGGCGTCGTGGGGGATGACGTACTGGCCCGGTTCCGGTTCGAGGCGTTTGCCGTCGAGATGGACCTCGGTCTTGTCCGGTTCGAAGGAGACCAGGCCGGTGATCCGCTCGACCTGCCGGTAGGCGTCGGGGTACGACCAGGCGGCGCGGTGGGCGTCGCCGATGTCGTAGTAGTCGCACAGGCCCTTGCAGGGGCAGAAGGTCTGGCCTTCCACGGGGCGTAGCCGGGTCTCGTCGATGTCGGCGCGGGGGACGTACCAGCGTGGGGCGAATCCGGACTCGTAGAGGACCACGGGGTGCTCGGAGCGGGCGACGACCGTGTCGTCCAGGCGGACTTCCAGCGTGCGGGAGGTCTCGCGGATGTCGATGCGGTGGTAGGGGTCCGCGGCGTGGCCGAGGATGCGTTCGTCCTCTTCGTAGAACGCGTCCATCGCGCGCCGGGCGAAGGCGATACGGCCCTGGAGTTCGGCGGCGTGCCCGGGCAGAGCGGTGAACTCCCAGGCGGCGCGCTCCGTGGTGCGGTCACCCGCGCGCGCCGCGTACCAGGCGGGTGTCGCCGAGGTCCTTGTGGTGGGTGACCTTCTCGGACGCGACCAGGGCCTGTTCGTCGACGTCCTCGCGGGGGAAGTAGGCGACGGGGTAGCGGCCCGGTTCATGCAGCAGGAGGACGTGTTCGCTGTCGGCGATCCAGGTGCCGTTGAACCTCACGCGCACACGGCGGCGCAGCGGTTCGGCGAACAGGAGGCGTTCGGGCAGGGGCTCAGGGGTGAGGAAGTGTCCGATCGCGCCGGTGGAGAGGGGGCCTTGCTGCCAGGACAGTCCCATGGCGGGTTCCTTCCGGGTGCGGGACGGCGGGTGGTCGTCAGGAGTCAGGGGAGGACGCGGGCGAGGAAGCCGCGGATGTGCTCGGTGATGGTGTCGAGGTGGCTTTCCAGGGCGAAGTGCCCGGAGTCCAGCAGATGGATCTCGGCATCGGGCAGATCCTGGGCGAACGCCGTGGCGCCGTCGGGGCCGAAGATCTCGTCGTTTGCGCCCCAGACCGCCAGCAGCGGGACCCGGGAGTCGCGGAAGTACCGGTGGACCTGCGGATAGAGGTCCACGTTGGCGGGGTAGTCGCGGAAGAGCCTGAGCTGGATCTCGGCGTTGCCGGGGCGGTCCAGCAGTGCCTGGTCGTGGACCCAGTTGTCGGGGCTGACCAGGCTCGGGTCGGCGACACCGTTCAGGTACTGCCAGCGGGTGGTCTCGGGTGTCAGGGCGCTCCGCATGGCGGCCTCGTTCTCCGGTGCCGGGTCCTTGGCGTAGGCGAAGACGCCGTCCCAGAAGGGCTTCACGAACCCCTCCTCGTAGGCGTTGCCGTTCTGGGTGATGATCGCCGTGATGCGGTCCGGGGCCTGGAGGGCGAGCCGCCAGCCGATGGGGGCGCCGTAGTCCTGCACGTACAGCGCGAACCGGTCGATGCCCAGGTGCTGGAGCAGGCCGGCGGTGACCTCGGTGAGGGCCTCGAAGGTGTACGGGAAGTCCTGCGGAGCGGGCGTCGCGGACTGGCCGAAGCCGATGTGGTCCGGGGCGATCACGTGGTATCGGTCGGCGAGCGCCGGGATCAGGTGGCGGAACATGTGCGAGCTGGTCGGGAAGCCGTGGAGGAGTACGACGGCGAGTGCCGCAGGGTCGCCGGCCTCCCGGTAGAAGACGTCGAGACCGTTGACGGTGGCGGGGCGGTGGTGGACTGGGGAGCCCATATCCCTAACCCTTCTGGAAGTTTTTACTGGTTATCCCATCCAGTCGAGCACGCCCCCTCTAACCTGTCAAGATGGACATCGAGGTTAGACTGAAGGTGCCATCTCCTCTCTCAAGCCTCCGTCCGCGGGCGGTCGGCAGCCAGCGCAGTCGGCGCAGCCCCGGCGGCCGGGTAACCTGTCTAGCAGGCTTGTGCGGTTAGGAGGCGCGGTGACGGACGACCGGGAAGAGCAGCGGGCGCGGCAGGACGTTCTGCTGGAGCTCCTCAACAGCACGCCGGTGGTCAACGGCGTGGTCCAGGACCAGCTGGCGGATCCGGCAGCGGCCAGGTCCTGGCAGCAGGCCCACGGCGGCAGCGGTACGGCAGAGGAGCACCGGCACCTTCTTCAGGCGCGTGACGCCCTCCAGGACGTGGTGCGCGGCACCCGGCCCGCCGCGTCGCTGGCCCCGCTCCTGAAGGACGTCACGTCCCGTCCGCACCTCATGCCCGCAGGGGTGTCGTGGGAGCTGGACACCCCTGCGGAGCGCCGGATGGCGGTGGAGGCGGTCATGGCGTGGAGCGGGCTCCAGGAGGCGATGCCCGGCCGGCTGCGAGCGTGCGCCAACCCGGAGTGCCGGCTGTTCCTCATCGACCGCAGCAAGACCAACAAGGGCCGCTGGTGCTCGATGGCCGTCTGCGGCAACCGCATGAAGGCGCGGCGCCACTATCAGCGGACCCGCGACACCGCGGGCGAGTGACGCCTCCGGGACGGGCCTCCGCCGGATACTCCATGTGATCGTCCGGGTGCGGCACGGCACGGTCCGTCGCCTTGCGCCGTGCGCAAGGAGCGGGTTCCCTCAGGAAAAGTGGGGGCTCGGCGCAGGAGGTCCGCAATGGCGACGCTGTTGTCCGTCAACGTGGGAATGCCCAAGGACGTCCCCTGGCAGGGCAGGACCGTCCACACCGGGGCCTGGAAGTCGCCCGTGCACGGCTCGCGGATGGTGCGGCGGCTGAACGTCGAGGGTGACGGGCAGGGCGATCTGGCCGGGCACGGCGGCGAGATCCGTGCCGTTCTCGTCTACCAGTTGCAGTCCTACCAGTACTGGCAGAAGCAACTCGGCCGGGACGACCTGACGTTCGGCGTCTTCGGGGAGAACTTCACCGTCGACGGCCTGCCCGACGACGAGGTGTGCATCGGTGACCGCTACCGCATCGGCGAGGCCGAGTTCGAGGTCACCCAGCCGCGCGTCACCTGTTATCGCGTCGGGATGCGCCTGGGCGAACCCACCATGGCCGCCCAGCTGGTCGCCCGCCACCGCCCCGGCTTCTATCTGCGTGTCCTCAGCGAGGGGCGCGTCCAGGCCGGTGACGAGATCACCCTGATCCGCAAGGGTCCCGAGGAACTCAGCGTCGCCGACACCGACGCGCTGCTCTACCTCCCCGACCGCGACCCCGCGAAGCTGCGCAAGGCGCTGAACATCCCCGCCCTCAGCCCCGGATGGCAGCAGTCCTTCCGCGAACTCGCCGCCACCCGGCAGCCCCAGCAGGAACCGGGATGGCCGGGCGAACTCACCGCCTGCCGGCAGCCCCGGGAAGAACCGGGATGGCCGGGCTTCAAGACCATGCGCGTCGCCCGTATCGTCTCCGAGACCCCCACCGTCTCGTCGCTATATCTCGACACCACCGACGACAGGCCCCTGCCCGAGGCCTGCGCCGGACAGTACCTCTCCCTCCGTCTCGCCGTCGGCGAAGCGGCCCCCGCCGTGCGCAGCTACTCCCTGTCCTCCACCCCCACCGCGGGCACCTATCGCATCAGCGTCAAACACGAGCCCCACGGGAAGGTCAGCGGCTTCATCCACAGCACGCTGCGCCCCGGGGATCTCGTGGACGTCGCCAGCCCACGCGGGACGTTCGTGCTCGAAGGGGGCACCCGCCCGGTCGTCCTCGTCTCCGCGGGGATCGGCGCCACTCCCGTACTCGCCATGCTGCACCAGCTCGCCGCGGCACGGGACACACGCCCCGTCTGGTGGATCCACATCGCCCACGACCGCGCCCATCATGCCTTCGCCGCCGAGGTCCGGGCGCTGCTGGCCCAACTCCCCCACGCCCACCAGCACATCTACTACACCGCGGAGGCCGCCCTCCGTCCCGGCGAGCCCGACGTCACCCAGGGCCGCCCGGCCCCTTCGTCGCCCGCGGCCGTGGGCATCCCCACCGACGCCGACGCCTACCTCTGCGGACCGACCGCCTTCATGGACGACTTCGGCGGTTATCTACGGGATCACGGTCTGCGTCCCGAGCGGATCCACACGGAACGGTTCAGCGCGCTCCCCGCCATCAATCCCGGCGTGGCGCCCACTGCCGCGGTCCGGCCCCATCAGCCGCCCGGGCCGCCGGGCACCGGCCCTTCCGTCACCTTCGCCCGCAGCGGCGTCACCACCCCCTGGACACCCGCTCACGGCTCGCTGCTCGACCTCGCCGAGGCCTGTGACATCCCGACCCGCTGGTCCTGCCGTACGGGCGTCTGCCACACCTGCATCACCCACCTTGTGTCAGGCGACATCACCTACACCACCCCGCCCCTCGAACTGCCCGAAGCCGGCACCATCCTCGTCTGCTGCAGCGAGCCGACCACCGAAGTCGTGCTCGACCTCTAGTACCCCAACAGGCGGGGCACTGGCTCCGATCAACCTCTGGCCTCCGTAGGCGTCCAACTCAGTGAGCGGTCGGCTCCGGTCGGCGCCGGGTTGCCGGGGGCCGGCCACGACGTGGGCGGGTCCGGAGACGGAGAAGTGGGGTGGCTGCCAGGGTGAGCGGTGAGTTGAGGCCGAAGCCATGTGCATCGCGGCGCTCGGTACCGGTCCCTCCCCTCGTGGGGACCGGTACCGAACGGCGCGGATCGGCGGGAGGCCGGATCCGTGACCGACGCGACAGCGGTGTCCGGGATGCATCCCGGCTCCACGGATCGCTTCGGCTCCCGCGGCCAGACCGTCGCCTCCACCCCGTCACTGCGGCGGAGGCGACCGAGAACGTGCGTCGTGAGGTGACTCTCGAACGCCGGGCCAGTGGCTTGTTCCTGACGATGCGCTTTGGTGCGCTCTGGGTCATGATCCTGCCAGTCGGTAGGTCCCCCCGAGGAGGCTCCGATGTCAAACCGGCAGCTTCATCGCAGGTCAGCCGTATAAAGTGAGTTTTCCGGTCCGGATGTCCAGCTGCGGGGGAAGTAAGGAGAGAAGGCCTTGAGCTCCGACTCAGGGGCACGCACAGCCTTCGCGGAACGTCTCGCGTTGTTGTACAAGGAGGCTGGCAACCCTCCTCTCAAGCGCGTGGCCGAAGCGGTCTACCGACTGCAGCGGGCCGACGAACGGGGGCGACCCGTACGGGTGTCGGCGCAGCGCATCAGCGACTGGCGGCGGGCCAAGAACGTGCCGGCCCAGTTCGCCGTGCTCGCCGCGGTGCTGCACGTCCTGATACCCCAGGCGCGGCGCGCGCGGCCCGCTCCGGTGTCCAAGGGCCTGTACGACGTGGCCCAGTGGCAGCGTCTGTGGGAGCGGGCGGTGGCCGATCCGGCCGGCGAACGGCCCGAGACGGCCCTCGAAGGGGAGGAACGGCCTCCGGCCGAGGCCCCGGACGTCAGCGGAGTGTGCCCGTACCGGGGTCTGGCCGCGTACCGGCGGCAGGACGCCGGATGGTTCTTCGGCCGGGAGCGGTGCACGGAGGCGCTCGTCGCCCAGCTCGGCGCGGCGGAGGAGTCCGGCGGGCTGGTCATGCTCGTGGGCGCCTCGGGAGCGGGAAAATCGTCCCTGCTGAACGCCGGTCTGGTGCCCGCGTTGCAGAACCGCGTGCTGAGCGACGAGGGCAGCCGGGCGCGAGAGGTCCTGCAGCTCGTACCTGGAAGCGATCCGCTCGGGCAACTGGTCCGGCAGGTCCCGGAACTTGCGCCCGTGATAGCCGACGCGAGGGCGAACGTCGCGTCGTCAGCTGCCGCGCGGGAAGCGGCGGCGCGAGACGCGGCCTCCAGGGAACCCGTGACCAAGGACCCCGCGACCATGGGCCCCGCCCTCAAGGACGCCTGCGCTCCGCACTTCCCGCACGCCGTGCGGGAGGCCGTCGCGGCCTGGGCTGGGCGTACGGCGTCCCCGTCCGCCCGGCCGGTCCTCATCGTGGACCAGTTCGAGGAGACGTTCACCCTCTGCGCCGACGAGGTGGACCGGCGCATCTTCATCCATCTGCTCCATGCCGCCTGCTCACCGGCCGGTCCCGGCGAGCGGGCCCCGGTGCAGATACTCCTCGGCATCCGCGCCGACTTCTACGAGCAGTGCCTCAGCCACCCCGAACTGTCCGACGCCCTGCAGCACCGCCATATGCTGCTCGGCCCGCTGACCACCGCGGAGCTGCGCGATGCGGTGACGGGTCCGGCCAAGGCCGTGGGACTCGAACTGGAACCGGGACTGGCGGAGCTGATCCTCCGTGAGGTGGGTGCGGACGGCCCGCGCGGCGCCCACAACGCGGGGGTTCTGCCGCTGCTGTCCCATGCCCTGCTCGCCACCTGGCAGCGCCGCAAAGGGGTACGGCTGACGCTGGCCGGCTACCGCGCGGCGGGCGGGATCCAGGGCGCGGTGGCGGCGACCGCCGAGCGGGCCTGGTCCAGTCTGGACCCGGCGGCACGCACGGCCGCGCGGCTGCTCCTGCTCAGGCTGGTGCGGCTCGGGGAGGACACCCAGGCCACCCGTCGCCGGGGCACACGGCGCCAGTTGTCACAGGAGTCGACGGACCCCGGCAAGACGGAGGAGTCCCTCGAAGCGCTGGTGCAGGCCCGGCTGGTGACCCTCGACGCGGACACCGTGGAGATCACCCATGAGGCGCTGCTCCACGCCTGGCCCCGGCTGCGGGACTGGATCGACGAGGACCGGAACGGCAATCTGCTGCGGCAGCGGCTGGAGGAGGACGGCCGGGCCTGGGAGGTCTCGGACCGGGACAACTCGCTGCTCTACCGCGGCTCCCGGCTCGAACAGGCCCGCGGCTGGGCGAAGTCCGCCGGGGACACCTATCTGACCCGCAGCGCCGTGCAGTTCCTGGCCGCCTCGGTCAGGCTGCGCCGGCGTACGGTCCTGATCAGCCGTGCCGCCGTAGCCGCGCTGGTCGTGCTCGCGGTGCTCGCGGCCGGTTCTGCGGTGGTCGCGTGGCGGCAGCGGGACGACGCCGTGTTCGAGCAGGTGCTCGCGGAGGCGGACCGGGTCCAGCACACGGATCCGTCGCTGGCCGCCCAGCTCGACCTGGTCGCGCACGACCTGCGGCCGGACGACAAGGGCACGTACAGCAGGCTGATCTCGATCGTGAACGCGCCCCTGGCCACTCCCCTGCTCGGTCACCACGGCGCGGTCTACCTCACCTCGTTCAGCCCCGACGGCAAGCTCCTGGCCACGGCCAGCTACGACCGGACCGTCCGGCTGTGGAACGTGGCCGACCGCAGCCGCCCCGAGCCGCTGGGCAAGCCCCTCACGGGTCACACGAGCTGGGTGAGCAGTGCCGTCTTCAGCCCGGACGGGCACACCCTCGCCAGCGCCGGGGACGACGGAACGATCCGGCTGTGGGACGTGACCGATCCCGCCCGTCCCACATCTCTCGGCGCGCCCCTGACGGGCCATGAGGGCACGATCTATCTGATCGCCTTCAGCCCGGACGGGCACACGCTGGCCTCCGCCGGCGAGGACCGCACCGTACGCCTGTGGAACGTGGCCGACCCGCGCAAACCGAAGCCGCTCGCCTCGCTGGGCGGTCACACGGCCGCCGTGCGCTGCGTGGCGTTCAGCCCCGACGGGCGCATGCTCGCGGCGGGGGGCGACGACGACACCATCCAGCTGTGGAACATGGCCGATCCACGCCACCCCGTGCGGCTGCGGACGCTCACCGGCCACACGGACCTGGTGCACTCGGTGGCCTTCAGCCCCGACGGGCACACGCTCGCCAGCGGCAGCGCCGACGACACCATCCGGCTGTGGAACGTCTCCGACCCCAGGCACGCGGAGTCGATCGGCTCGCCGCTCACCGGCCACACGGGGGCCATCTGGTCCGTGGCCTTCAGCCCCGACGGGGGGCGGCTCGCCGCCGCGAGCGCGGACAGCACGGCGAGTCTGTGGAACGTCAGCGACCCGAACTGGCCCTCGCAGGTCGGGGAGCCGCTCGCGGGCGGCAGCGGCGAGATGTACGCCCTGGGGTTCAGTCCGGACGGCCGTACGCTCGCCACCGGCAGCGGTGACAGCAAGGTCCGTCTGTGGTCGATCCCGGCCTCGGACATGGCCGGCCGCAACGGGGTGTTCCGCCCGGACGGCAAACTGCTCGCCACGGTCGCGAGCGACGGCAGGATCCGGCTGTGGAACGTGGCGGTCCCCGGCCACCCCCAGCTCATGAGCAAGCCCTTCATGCCCGCCGACGGCGGCCAGCGGTCGCTGGTGTTCTCCCCCGACGGCCGCACGCTCGTGGTGCTGACCGACAAGGAGTCGGTGTACCTGTGGAACGTCACCGATCCGACCCGTCCGGTCGCCACCGGGCCGCGCCTGCCCCTGAGGACCCGGTTCATGGGGTCGTACGCCCTGGCGTACAGCCCTGACGGACGGGTCCTGGCCACCGCCTACGACCAACGCACCATCCAGCTGTGGGACGTCAGCGACCTCTCCCGCGCCGTCGCGCTCGGCAAGCCGCTCACCGGGCACCGGGGCTTCATCAACGCCCTCTCCTTCAGCCCGGACGGGCATACGCTCGCAAGCGGCAGCGCGGACAGCACCGTACGGCTCTGGGACGTGACCGACCCCGCTCATGTGGCACCGCTCGGCGAACCGCTCACCGAGCACTCCGGGCCGATCAACGCGCTCGTCTACAGCCCCGACGGCCATACGCTGGCCAGCGGCAGCGACGACGACACCGTACGGCTCTGGAACGTCACCGACCCGCACACGGCGAGCGAGCTGGGTCCCCCGCTCACCGGCCACACCGAGGCGGTCACGTCGCTGACGTTCAGCAGGTCCGGGCAGACCCTGGCCAGCGGCGGCAACGACAACACCGTACGGCTGTGGGACGTCGCCCGGCCGCAGTCGGCCACCCCCATCGGCCAGTCGATGAGTCCCTACGCCAAGACGGGCAACTTCCTGTCCTTCAGCCCCAACAGCCATGTGCTCGGGGTGTCGAGCGGCTCGGACACGATCCGTCTGTGGCGCCTGGACTCCGACGAGGCGATCCAGCACATCTGCTCGGTCACCCGAGGCGTGCTGACCCCGCAGCGGTGGCACGAGTATCTGCCCCGGCTCTCGTACAGACCGCCCTGCGGCGGGTGAGGGTGCCGGGCGGCCCACGGGCGGATGTCACGTGATCCCGCTCACAACTCGCCGCTACGGCCGAGCAGTCGGCTCCCGCTGCCCGAGCGGCGTTGTTACGCTGGACCACAGCCCGATCGCTGGTGCATCCCCCGTCGCCAGCGGTCGGGCGCTTCCATGCCCGGGTGCGGGCCCTTCCGAGGACGCGGTTCCCGACGACCGGCGCGCTCCACCGGCCGGGCCCTCGGGCGGTCGTACGCTGATCTCCGGCCGTCGGCCGGCCCCGCCCGCCGCCGCGCCGGGCCCCAGACCCCGGATCGGGGAGCACCCGTGCCCAAGCCGTACGAGGGGATCGCGGACGATCTCCGGCGCCGCCCGCGCATCGCGGTCGTCCGCGACAACGGGCGCCATCAGTGGGAGAAGAACCGGGCGCGCGAGCCCCTGGCCGAGCGCGCCCGGACCGGCGCCACGGAACACGACACCGGCCTGAGGCGCCAGGACCTCACGATCCGGGCGAGATACCGCGAGATCGAGGCGCCCCCGGAGCTGGCGGAGGCGTTCGGGGTGCCCGAGGGCACCGCGCTCGTCGAACGGACCTACCGGACGCGGTGTGTGTCGGGGTCAGCCCCGTTCGGCCTGGTGACCTCGTATCTGGTCCGCGAACTGGTCGCCGCGAACCCGGATCTCCTGGACGAGCGCAACGAGCCCTGGCCCGGCAGCACCCAGAACCAGCTGTTCACGGTGGGCATCGAGGTGGAGCGGGTCGAGGAACGGATCACGGCACGCCCGCCGACTCCGCAGGAGGCCGAGGAGCTGGAGCTGCCGCCGGGCACGCCGGTGATCCTCCTCCGGAAGACGTCGTACGACATCGACGGCCGGGTGGTGGACGTCTGTGATGTCACGCTGCCCGGCGACCGCACGGAGCTGGTCTTCACCACGCCCCTGGAGAGGTGGTGAGCCGGGTGGACGGGTAGCCGGCTCATCGGTCGAAGGGCAGGTCCAGCATCCTGATGGCGTTGCCGCGCAGCAGCTTGTACGTCACGTCGGCGGGCAGTCCGGCCACATGCTCCGCCGCCACCTGCCGGGTGTGCGGCCAGGTCGAGTCGACGTGCGGGTAGTCGGTCTCGAAGGTCGCGTTGTCCACGCCGACGGTGTCGATCGCCTCGATGCCGTGCCTGTCGCGGAAGAAGCAGCAGAAGATCTGCCGGTAGTAGTACGACGACGGCGGCTCCGGGATCAGGTCCCTGACCCCGCCCCAGGCCCGGTGCTCCTCCCACACGTCGTCGGCGCGCTCCAGGGCGTACGGGATCCAGCCCATCTGCCCCTCGCTGTAGGCGAGCTTGAGCCGGGGGAACTTCACGAGGACCCCGGAGAAGAGGAAGTCCATCATCGACGCCATCGCGTTGTTGAAGCTGAGCGACGCCTGGACGGCGGGCGGGGCGTCGGGGGACGCGGCGGGCATCTGCGACGACGACCCGATGTGCATGTTGACGACGGTCCCGGTCTCCTCGCAGGCCGCGAAGAACGGGTCCCAGTAGCCGGAGTGGATCGACGGAAGGCCCAGATAGGTCGGGATCTCGCTGAAGGTCACGGCCCGGACGCCGCGTGCGGCGTTGCGCCGGATCTCCGCGACGGCCAGGTCGATGTCCCAGAGCGGTATCAGGCACAGCGGGACCAGCCGTCCTCCGCTGTCGCCGCACCACTCCTCGACCATCCAGTCGTTGTAGGCGCGGACACAGGCGAGCGCGACCTCCTTGTCGCCGGCCTCCGCGAAGGTCTGTCCGCAAAAGCGCGGGAAGGTCGGGAAGCAGAGCGATGCCTCGACATGGTTGAGGTCCATGTCCTCCAGCCGGGCCTTGGGGTCCCAGCAGCCGCGCCGCATCTGCTCACGGGTGATGCCGTCGAGGGTCATCTCGTCCCGGGAGAAGCCGACGGCCGCGATGATGCGCTTGTACGGGAACAGCTCGCCCTCGTACTGCCACCAGTCGGTGATCTGGCCTTCCGGGTCGGTGGTGAACCGGTACTTGCCGCCGACGTACTGGAGGTCACCGATGCCGGCGGTGAGGGGCTTCGGCCCTCGGTCCCGGTACTTGGCCGGGAGCCAGGTCTCGAAGAGGTGCGCGGGCTCGATCACGTGATCGTCCACGCTGATGACCTTGGGCAGGTCCTTTGTGCTGCCTTCCGTTCCCACTGCTTCTCCCCCTCAAAATCTGACGGAGCGTCAGATTCAAAAGTAGACGGCACCTACGGCGGCGGCAAGGGGCGGGGGCGCGGGCGGGACTTTCGCAGCACACCCAGTCCGTCTCGGGGCGGGACTTTCGCAGCACACCTAGTCCGTCTCGGGGCGGGTCCGGCCGATCTCCGGGGGTTCGGCCAGTTGCGACCGGGTGTGCAGGATGTCGCCGATGAAGAGGTCGTAGACGAGCACCCCGGTCACTCCGCCGATGAGGGGTCCGACGACGGGGATCCAGAAGTAGTCGCTGAAGGACCCCGCGAGGGTGCCGGGCAACGCGAGGTCCTGCCAGCCCGCGAGCCAGGTGAACAGACGCGGGCCGAAGTCCCGGGCGGGGTTGATGGCGTAGCCGGCGTTCGCTCCGTAGGACATGCCGATGGCGGCGACCGCGAAGCCGATCACCAGGGGGCCGAGATTGGCCTGCACGGCCGTGTTGCGCCGGTCGACGACCGCCACGATGAACATGACGAGAAAGGCCGTACCGACGATCTGGTCCACGAGCGGGCCCCAGATTCCGCCCTGATAGTAGGCCGCGGGAAACGTGCCGAAGATGGAGAAGGACGCGAGGGTGTGCCCGTTGGTCTTCGGGCCCGTCATGGCGCGGTCGAAGGTGTTGATCGCGTCGTGGTAGACGCCGTACACCAGCGCGGCCCCGGCGAACGCGCCGACCAGCTGCGACGCCATGTACGGAACCACCTTGAGCCAGGAGAACCCGCGGCGCACCGCGAAGGCCAGCGTCACCGCCGGGTTGAGGTGCGCGCCGCTGACGCCGCCGGCCACGTACACCCCGAAGGTCACGGCGAGCGCCCAGCCCCAGGAAATGAGGAGCCAGTCACCGGCGCCCAGGAAGAAGGTGGTGGGACCGGCCGTGCGGCCCGAACCCGGCAGCGCGGCGACCGCCATGGCCACCACACCGCACCCGAACGACACAAGGACGCACGTCCCCAGGAATTCCGCGAGGCATTCACCGAAAAGGCCCCCTCGGCTCCTGAGCCGTGAGGGATTTACCAGGGGCGGAATTTCCACGGCCATGACGGACCCCCTCAGGGAACGGTCCGGCCCGTGGAGCCGATGCCACCCATCCGGGCCTGCGTATTCGGATGTGACGACCTCCGCATTCCTCGCACGGAACACAGCACGACACAGAGCGGGAACACCACGAGTATGACTCAGAAAATGCACGGATCGCTGCCTTGTCCAGCACGATTACCCGTTCGGATGACACCGGATCGCGGGGGCGGTCGCCGCCTTTTCAGGAAAGGCGCCGAAGCCTTTCGGGGAGGGGCGCTCCGAAAGACCCGCCACGGAGGGGCTCATGGGGAGATCCTGCTCGGAAGCTCCCCCGCCCCTGTGGAACCGGCCTGTCCATAGGGCAGTCTTTCTCCTCGTGGCAGGCGTTCCGCAACAGAACGGGTCGAGCGACGCGGTCGCGCACATGGTGGTGTGCGGGGACGACGGACTCGCGCACCGGCTGGCCGCCGAGTTGCGCGGGGTGTACGACGAGCAGGTGACACTCGTCGTGCCACCCGCCACACGGGTCGCCCGGCAGCCGGTGGTGGGCCGTGCCCGCGCCTCCGCGCTGCTCGACCGGGTCTCCGCCGCCGTGACGCGCGCGGCGGGCAACGGCAACGGCAACGGCGCGGACGGTCGCACCGCCGGCGCCGGGGGCGTCCGCACCTCCCAGCCGCCCGGCGCGGTACGGCTGTTGGAGGCCTCGGAGGCCTCCGATGCCGTGCTCGCCGAGGCCGGGGTGGAGCGGGCGACGGCCCTCGCGCTCGTCTACGACGACGACGAGACCAACATCCGTGCCGCGCTCACCGCCCGCCGCCTCAACCCGCGCCTCCGGCTCGTGCTGCGGCTCTACAACCGGCGGCTCGGGCAGCACATCGAGGCGCTCCTCGACCAGGCGGCGACGCTGGCCTCCGGCGGGACCGACGGGGAGGCCGAGCCGTTCGACACGTCCACGACCGTCCTGTCCGACGCCGACACCGCCGCGCCCGCGCTGGCGGCGACGGCGGTGGCCGGCACCACCAAGGTGGTGCAGACCGACGGGCTGATGCTGCGGGCCGTGGAACGCCCGCCGCCGCGCCCCGGCGAGGTCGCCGACCCCGGACTGTGCACCCTGGCACTGCTGTCGGCGACGGCGAGCGATCCCGCCGGTGCCGACGGCTCCGAGGGCAGCGGCGAGCAGGGGCCGCAACTCCTGCCCGACGAACGGGCGATCGCCGGGGCCACCGGACGCGGCACGGTCGTCCTGGAGACCGTCTCCTACGCGGGTCCCGCGCTGCCCACCGGACGCAGCGTCGTCCCCCTGGGCTCGCTGGTCTCACGACGGCTGCGCTGGTCGTTCGCGGGAATCGTCGGCTGTGTCGTGGCGCTGGCCATCGCGTCGATGGCGGTCACCGGGGAACGTCCGCTGCGTGCCACGTACTTGACGCTGCTCGATCTGTTCGCGATCAACAACCCGGCCATCGGGGAGCCCGCGGGACGTCAGATCCTGCAACTGCTGTCCGGTCTCGTGGGGCTGTTGCTGCTGCCCGTGCTGGTGGCGGCCGTCCTGGAGGCGCTCGGCACCTTCCGCAGCGGGACCGCGCTGCGCAGGCCGCCACGCGGGCTGTCCGGCCATGTGGTGCTGCTCGGCGTCGGCAAGATCGGCACGCGGGTGCTCACCCGGCTGCGGGAGCTGAAGATCCCCGTGGTGTGCGTGGAGGGCGATCCGGAGGCGCGTGGCCTCGCCACGGCCCGGCGGCTGCGGGTGCCGGTCGTACTCGGCGACGTGACACAGGAAGGCGTCCTGGAGGCCGCCAAGATCCACCGGGCGCATGCGCTGCTCGCGCTGACCAGCGCCGACACCACCAACCTGGAGGCCGTCCTCTACGCCCGCTCCGTGCGGCCCGATCTGCGGGTCGTCCTGCGTCTGTACGACGACGACTTCGCGACCGCCGTGTACCGCACCCTGCGCGCCGCCCACCCGCACGCCCTGACCCGCAGCCGCAGCGTGTCGCACCTGGCCGCGCCCGCGTTCGCGGGGGCCATGCTGGGGCGGCAGATCCTGGGGGCTATCCCCGTCGAGCGGCGGGTGCTGCTGTTCGCCGCCGTGGACGTGGCCCGGCATCCGCAGCTGGAGGGTCGGACGGTCGCGCAGGCCTTCCGGGCGGGGGCCTGGCGCGTGCTCGCCCTGGACACCGCGGCACCCGGCGAGCGGGCCCTGGCGCCGGACCCCGAGACGGGCGGTCCGGGCCGTCCCTCCGGGCTGGTCTGGGACCTGCCGCCCACCTATGTCCTGCGGCCGGAGGACCGGGTGGTCCTGGCCGCTACGCGCCGCGGCCTGGCGGAGCTCCTGGGGCGCAGGCGGCGCGAGGGGGCGGGGGCTTAGGCGGGGCGGGGGCGCCGGGCGGGGCTTGGGCGCGGTCCGGCGGGGCGGGGGCGCCGGGTGGCACGAGGGGGTCGGGGCGGCGGCCGGGAGGCTTCGGTGGTGCGGCCATGCAGTCGTGCGGTCGTGCCTGGTCAGAGCGTTCCCCCGAAGAGTTTTCCACAGGCTGGGGACCTCGGCCGCACGATGCCGCCCGAGCCAGGCACTATGGGGCCATGACTGAGAGCAACGGGTCCACCTCGCCCGAGCGCGGCGAGGACATGCCGGACTGGGAGAAGCGCTTCCGGGCGCCGCGGGTGTCACTGCCGGACTGGGCGGAGGACGCGCCGCACCGCGCGTTGTTCGTCTCCAACGCGACGGGGACGTACGAGCTGTACGCGTGGGACCGCACCACGGGCGAGCAGCGCCAGGTCACGGACCGGCCGAACGGCACGACGGACGGGGCGCTCTCACCGGACGGCGAGTGGATCTGGTGGTTCGACGACACCGACGGGGACGAGTTCGGCATCTGGAGACGCCAGCGGTTCACCCCCGGCGCCTCGGGTGCGGACTCCGGGCCCGACGAGCCGGCGGCTCCCGGTCTCGCACCGTCGTACCCGGCCGGGCTCGTGATCGCGCGGGACGGGCGGACGGCGGTCGTGGGCCGCTCGACCGACGAGGACGGTTCGACGATCCATCTGGCACGGACCGGCCAGGACCCGGTCGAGATCTACCGGCACCGCGAGTCGGCCGGCGTGGGCGCCCTCTCGCACGACGGTGCGCTGATCGCCGTCGAGCACACCGAGCACGGCGACGCGATGCACTCGGCCCTGCGCGTGCTGCGGCCCGACGGCTCGTCGGTGGGAGAGCTCGACGACACCAAGGGTGGCAGGGTCGAGCTGGGCCTGGAGGTGCTGGGCTTCGCGCCGATCGACGGGGACACCCGCCTGCTGGTCGGGCACCAGCGGCGCGGCCGGTGGGAGCCGCTGGTGTGGGACGTCGCCTCGGGCGAAGAGACGGACCTGGCGCTGGAGCTTCCGGGCGACGTGGCCGCCGAGTGGTATCCGGACGGCTCCGCGCTGCTGATCATGCACAGCTTCGAAGCCCGCAGCGAACTGCTGCGGTACGACCTGGCGACGCACGAGCTGGTGCGGGTGCCCACGCCGCCGGGCACGGTGTCCGGCGCGACGGCCCGCCCCGACGGGACCGTGGAGTTCCTGTGGTCGTCGGCGGCCGAGCCGCCGGTGGTGCGGTCGACGTCGGGCGAGGTCGTGCTGGATCCGCCCGGGATGAAGTCGCCGGGGTCGGTTCCGGTGGAGGACGTCTGGGTGGAGGGCCCGGGCGGCCGTATCCACGCGCTGGTGCAGAAGCCGGCCGGGGCGACCGGGCCGCTGCCGACGGTGTTCGACATCCACGGCGGTCCCACCTGGCACGACAGCGACGCGTTCGCGGCGGGCCCGGCGGCCTGGGTGGACCACGGATACGCGGTGGTGCGGGTCAACTACCGGGGTTCGACGGGGTACGGACGCGAGTGGACGGACGCCCTCAAGCACCGGGTCGGGCTGATCGAGCTGGAGGACATCGCGGCGGTGCGGGACTGGGCGGTCTCGTCCGGACTCGCCGACCCGAAGCGGCTGGTTCTGACCGGCGGCTCCTGGGGCGGGTATCTGACCCTGCTCGGGCTCGGCACCCAGCCGGAGGCATGGACGATCGGGATCGCGGCGGTGCCGGTCGCGGACTATGTGACGGCATACCACGACGAGATGGAGTCGCTGAAGGCGATGGACCGGACCCTGCTCGGGGGCACGCCCGAGGAGGTGCCGGAGCGGTTCGAGGCGTCGTCGCCGCTGACGTACGTCGACGCGGTGCAGGCGCCGGTGTACATCTCGGCGGGGGTGAACGACCCGCGCTGCCCGATCCGCCAGGTCGAGAACTACGTGGCCCGGCTCACCTCACGCAAGGCCGTGCACGAGGTGTACCGGTACGACGCGGGACACGGCTCCCTGGTGGTCGACGAGCGGATCAAGCAGGTGCGGCTGGAACTGGACTTCGCGCAGCGCCATCTGGAGGGCTGACAGGCGGGACTCAGGTGCCCGGTCCGGCGTACGAGGAGGGCGCGCGAGCCTCGTACGCCGGGCCCCACGGGCGGGCGCCCGAACGCGGCACCGTACCGTGGAGGGCGTGTACCGGTTTCTGCTGACGCCCCGCTGGTGGGGGATCAACGTCTTCGTGCTGCTGGCCATCCCCTTCTGCATCTTCATGGGGTCATGGCAGCTGAGCCGGTTCGAGGCCCGGATGCACGAGCAGCAGAGGGCGAGCGAGCAGGTCTCGGCGGACCGCAAGGAAGCCGCCCGGCCGCTTCAGGAGCTGCTGCCCGTCGACCAGGGCACGTCCGGGAAGCGGACCACGGCCACCGGGCGGTACGGCAAGCAGCTGCTGGTGCCGGACCGGGTGCTGGACGGCAAGCAGGGCTTCTATGTGCTGACCTTGCTGCGCACCGACGGGGGCCGTGCCCTGCCGGTCGTGCGGGGCTGGCTGCCGGGTGACGCGAGCTCCGCGAAGGCGCCGGCCGCGCCGACCGGCGAGGTCACCGTCACGGGTGCGCTGCAGGCGTCGGAGAGCCCGGGGTCGAACGGGGTGGGAGGGGGCGGGGGGCTCCCCCCGGACGAGACCGCCGCGATCAGCGCGGCGTCCCTGGTCAACCTCGTGCCGTACAGCCTCTACGACGCCTGGATCACCCTCGACACGGCCGACAGCGGGATGCGGGCGGTGCCGGCGACGGTGCCCCAGAACACCGGACTGGATCTGAAGGCGTTCCAGAACCTGGGCTACACGGGCGAGTGGTTCGTCTTCGCGGGCTTCACGGTCTTCATGTGGTTCCGGCTGCTGCGCCGCGAGGTGGAGTACGCCCGGGACGCGGAACTGGGCCTCGTCACGGAGGGGCCGGGGGCCGGAGGCCCGACGTCCCCGGCGGAGCCGGAAACGGCCGAGGACGAGCAGGCCGCCGAGGACGAGAAGGCCGCCGCCGAGAGCGAGCCCCGGACCGCCGCGACCTGAGGCCCGAGCAGCCGGGACCAGTCGGCTCCGGGCGGCCGGACCAGCCGAGCCGGTCAGCCCCCGGCCACGGGACCCCGGCGGGACCAGCCGCCCCGGGCGTCCCGGGCGCCCGCGACAGGCTCAGGACGCCGGAAGTATCCCCGTGCGGTAGACCGTGCCGGCGCAGGCGTTGGGGACCGTCGTCGTGGCGGTGCCGGAGCCGGTCTCCGGGGTGTGGGAGACGACCACGCTGCCGTCGGCCACGGCGCCGTCCTCCGTCATCAGCTGCGGTGCCACTCCGGTGCCGCCGCCCTCAGGGGTCGTGCCGCCGCTCGTACCGGTGCTGTCCGAGGGGCTCGGGTCCGGTGAGGGTCCTCCGGTGCCGCCGCCCGTGGTGGGGCAGGTCTCCGACGGGACCCAGGCGAACTTGACCTCGTAGGCCGCGCCGGGCTTGAGCACCAGCGAGGTGGCCTGCTGGGACGGGTCGGGCAGCCCGGTGGCCGCGTCGCCCGCGACATGGTTCGCCACGCTGATCTTGGAGGCTTCCGCCGCGCCCTGCGGGGTCGTGGAGACGCTGCCGCCGGCCGAGACCGTACAGGGGGTGGTGGAGACGTTGGTGACGCGGAACGCGCCGTAGACCGTCCCGGTGGAGTCCGGTGCGCCCGCGGTGGCGGTCGCGCCGCCGAGCTGGGCTCCCGTGCACTCGGGGGCGCTCGCCGCGGAGGCCGTCGGGTTGACCCCGCCGGTGGCTCCGCCGGGCGCGCCCTTGCTCTTGTCGCCCTTGTCCTTCTGGCCGCCCTGGTCCGTGCCCTTGGTGGTGCCGCCGGAGCCGACCGAGCCGCTGGAGCCGCCGTCCGGGCCCTTGCCCTGCTCGGTGCCCTGCTGGGCCTGCGAGGCCTGACCGGCGATCGAGGGATCGGCGTCGGAGCCGGTGGCGTCGGAGACGTGCACGAGGGCGGGGATCGCCGTGCCGATGAACAGGGCGGCGGCCGCCATGCCGACCAGGGCCTGCCGCTTGCGCGCCCGCCGGGCGGGCACCGCGCGCCGCAGATGGTCCAGGGTGCCGTCGCGCGGCTCGATGTCGTCCACCGCGTGGTGGAGCATCCGCCGCAGCGCCAGTTCCTCCGGGCCGAACCGGGTCTCCGGGCCGTCCGGGCCGGCGCCGGGCCCGCCCGTGCGGCTCTCGAGGCCGCCGGGCGCCCCTGCGAAGCGGTCGGCGGTGGGCTCGTCGGGAGCGGTGTGCTCCGGCCGGGCTTCCTGGCGGCCCTGGTCGTCGGGGCGGTGGTTCACAGTTCCGTTCCCAGCATGCTGCTCGTGGTCGTCCTCGTGGGGCGCGGACCGGTCCGTCGGCTCGTGCCACACATCGGGCTCGTGTCGTTCGTGGGAGTCGCGTCCCGGGACGGCAGGGCGCCGCCGCTCCTCGTGCTCGCTCATGCCGGCGCTCCCATGGCGGTACGCAGCGCGGCGATGCCACGCGATCCGTACGCCTTCACCGACCCGAGCGATATCCCCAGCGTCTCGGCGACCTGGGCCTCGGTCATGTCCGCGAAGTAGCGCAGCACCAGCACCTCGCGCTGGCGGCGCTGCAGGCCCTTCATGGCCCGGATCAGCGAGTCGCGCTCCAGCTGGTCGTAGGCGCCCTCCTCCGCGCTCGCCATGTCCGGCATCGGCTTGGAGAGCAGCTTGAGGCCGAGGATGCGGCGGCGCAGCGCCGAACGGGAGAGGTTGACCACCGTCTGGCGCAGATAGGCGAGCGTCTTCTCCGGGTCGCGGACGCGTTTGCGCGCGGAGTGGACGCGGATGAACGCCTCCTGGACGACGTCCTCGCAGGAGGCGGTGTCGTCGAGGAGGAGTGCCGCGAGCCCGAGGAGGGAGCGGTAGTGGGCGCGGTAGGTCTCGGTGAGATGGTCCACCGTGGTGCCGGCGGCCGTCGTCTCCTCGGCGTTCTCACGCTGGCTGGGTATGCGGGCGGGCCGCGCTGCGGGCATGGGGGCGATCACCGGCATGCCGCCGGGCACGCCAGACATGCGGGGGCGGCGGGGCGGACGCAGGGCTGTGCCCCTCGCTCGTACGGCGGTGAATTCGAGTACCTCTGCCACGCCAGTTGGACACGTCTCCCCCCGGGAGGGTTGTACGCGACGGGCAACACCTTCGTGTCAGGCAGCACGTCCGTCTGCACATGCCCTCGTGCGCCCCCCAGCGCAGCGGACCGTGCGTCTAGTGCCCTCATGCGTACCAGCTCTTCCCCTATGCCCCATGTGTGATGGTGCCCGCCCCCCGGAGGGCGACCGCAAAGACGCTCCCCGCTCCGCAAGCGGTTGCGGGGCGGGGAGAGAAATCTTCGAACACCCGAAGGCTTCGATTCAAGTGGTCCGGACCACATGACGGGCCGTTGGAACCGACAGGGATCCTACAAACGATCCGGCCGACGACCAGCGGATTTTCTGTCGGGTGGGACGACGGCCGAAGCATCTGCGGCCCTACGGAGCCTCCCACTCGGACGCGACCAGTTCCGCGATCTGCGCCGTGTTCAGTGCCGAGCCCTTGCGCAGGTTGTCCCCGCACACGAACAGTTCCAGCGCGGTCGGGTCGTCGAGGGAGCGGCGCACCCGGCCCACCCAGGTGGGGTCCGTGCCGACCACGTCGGCGGGCGTGGGGAACTCGCCCGCGGCCGGGTCGTCGAAGAGGACGACGCCGGGCGCGGTGGCGAGGATGTCCCGCGCACGGTCGACCGTGACGTCGTCCTCGAAGCGGGCGTGGACGGTGAGGGAGTGCGCGGTGACGACGGGCACGCGGACGCAGGTGACCGCCACCCGCAGCCGGGGCAGCCCCAGGACCTTGCGGGACTCGTGACGGATCTTCATCTCCTCCGAGGACCAGCCGTCCTCGTCGGGCGTCCCGGTCCAGGGGACGACGTTCAGCGCCACCGGCTCCGGGAAGGGTCCCGTGTTGTCGCCCACAGCGCGCCGTACGTCACCGGGACTCGTCCCGAGTTCCGTGCCCGCCACCAGCGACAGTTGCTGGCGGAGGGTGTCGATGCCCGCGCGTCCCGCGCCGCTGACGGCCTGGTACGAGGAGACGACCAGCTCGCTGAGCCCGAACTCGGCGTGCAGCGCGCCGAGCGGCACGATCATCGAGAGCGTCGTGCAGTGGGGGTTGGCGATGATGCCGCGCGGGCGCACCCGGGCGGCGTGCGGGTTGACCTCCGGCACGACCAGCGGGACGTCCGGGTCCATCCGGAAGGCACCCGAGTTGTCCACCACGACTGCGCCGTGCGCGGCGGCGACCGGCGCCCACTGCCGCGCGACCTCGTCCGGTACGTCGAACATCGCCACGTCGACGCCGGAGAGCGCCGCCTCGTCGAGCGCGACGACCTCGACCTCCTCGCCGCGGACGGTCAGCTTGCGGCCGGTCGAGCGGGGCGAGGCGATCAGACGGATCTCGCCCCAGATGTCCGCGTGCTGGGACAGGATCTGGAGCATGACGGAGCCGACGGCCCCGGTCGCTCCCACGACCGCGAGCGTCGGCCGCCCGGTGCGGGCCGTCACCGGCGCTCCCCGCGGGGCACGCCCGGTTCCGGCAGATGGGCCCGCCGTACGGGACCCGAGGCCGGCCCGCAGCCCGTACGGTACGCACGACCGGATCCCGCACGGTCCGCGCGCGCGGAGCCCGCACGGCCCACGCACACGGACCCCGTACGGTCCTCGCCCCCGCGGGGGAGGCCGGTCATCGCCCGGTGCCTCCGTAGACGACGGCCTCGTCGCTCTCCGAGTCCAGGCCGAACGCGCTGTGCACCGCGCGCACCGCCTCCGGGACGTCGTCCGCGCGCGTCACGACCGAGATACGGATCTCGGAGGTCGAGATCAGCTCGATGTTCACGCCCGCGTCGCTCAGCGCCTCGAAAAAGGAGGCCGTGACGCCCGGGTTCGTCTTCATGCCCGCGCCGACGAGGGAGATCTTGCCGATCTGGTCGTCGTAGCGCAGCGAGTCGTAGCCGATCGCGGTCTTGCCCTTCTCCAGGGCGTCGATCGCCTTGCGTCCCTCGGTCTTCGGGAGCGTGAAGGAGATGTCCGTCAGGCCGGTCGCCGCGGCCGACACGTTCTGCACGACCATGTCGATGTTGATCTCGGCGTCGGCGATGGCGCGGAAGATCGAGGCGGCCTCGCCCGGCTTGTCCGGCACGCCGACGACCGTGATCTTGGCCTCGGAGGTGTCGTGCGCGACACCGGAGATGATGGCCTGCTCCACCTGCTGTTCCCCTTGCTCGATCGGGTCGCTGCTGACCCACGTGCCCTGCAGTCCGCTGAAGGAGGAGCGGACATGGATCGGGATGTTGTAGCGGCGTGCGTACTCCACACAGCGGTGGAGCAGCACCTTGGACCCGGACGCGGCCAGCTCCAGCATGTCCTCGAAGGAGATCCAGTCGAGCTTCCGGGCCTTCTTCACCACCCGCGGGTCGGCGGTGAACACGCCGTCGACGTCGGTGTAGATCTCGCACACCTCGGCGTCGAGGGCGGCGGCCAGCGCCACGGCGGTGGTGTCGGAGCCACCCCGACCCAGGGTCGTGATGTCCTTCTTGTCCTGGCTCACACCCTGGAAACCGGCGACGATGGCGATGTTGCCCTCGTCCAGCGCGGTGCGGATGCGGCCGGGCGTGACGTCGATGATCCGGGCTTTGTTGTGGACGGAGTCGGTGATGACGCCTGCCTGGCTGCCGGTGAAGCTCTGGGCCTCGTGGCCCAGGTTCTTGATCGCCATGGCCAGCAGGGCCATGGAGATCCGCTCTCCGGCGGTCAGCAGCATGTCGAACTCACGCCCGGCAGGCATCGGGGAAACCTGCTCGGCGAGATCGATCAGCTCGTCCGTCGTGTCGCCCATCGCGGAAACGACGACAACCACCTGGTTGCCGTTCTTCTTCGCTTCCACGATCCGCTTGGCGACGCGCTTGATGCCCTCGGCATCGGCTACGGAGGAGCCTCCGTACTTCTGCACGACAAGGCCCACGTGCGCTCCTCGCTCAATCCGTCTCTTTCCGCACCCGCGCAGTGCCGGTGCGGTCGGCTCAGTCTATCGAGCGACCGAATTTCCCTTCCGGGATACCGCATGGTGAGATGTCCCGCTCACATCGGGACCATCCCGGTTGTCTCCGGGTCCAGGACGGACGTTCGACGGTTTTCACCGCCGTCCTCCGCAGGTAATCCGGGCGCTCCGCACGGCACCTGCCCCCGCCGCGCACCGCGTACTCGGAAACGTGCCGCGTGTCACAGCGGCCGTTCGCCGGCTACCTGACCTGTCGCAGTCCGAGCGGTCGCGCGATCTCCCGGTCCATGACCCGGCCCGCCTCCTCCGCGAGGATCTCGTCACCGAGGTCCTGGTCGGTGTCGAGGCCGTCGAGCTCCGCCAGGGGCTGGTTCAGCCGCACGTGCGCGACCACGGACTGCAGCGCCCGCAGGGTCGCGGAGGCGGTCGCGCCCCAGTTGGAGAAGTACGAGAACTGCCACCACCACAGCGCCTCCGTGGTGCGGCCCGCACGGTAGTGGGCCATGCCGTGGCGCAGATCCGTGATGATGTCCGCGAGATCGTCGGAGATACGGGCCGGGACCGGAGCCGTGCGCGGCTCGTACGGGTCGAAGACCTCCGAGTAGACGTCGATCGGGTCCAGCATGACGGCGAAGCGCTCGCGCAGCTCGTCCACGTCAGCGTCCGGGCCCGCGTCCGGCTCGTAGCGCTCCTCGGGCACGATGTCCTCGTGCGCGCCCAGACGGCCGCCCGCGAGCAGCAGCTGGGAGACCTCCAGCAGAAGGAAGGGGACGGCCGAGTCCGGCTCGTCGCCCTTCGCGACCTCCGTGACGGCGACGAGGAAGCTCTCGACCTGATCCGCGATCTGGACGGCGAAGTCGTCCGGGTCCTGCGTCGTGGAGTGCAACGTGGCGTCAGACATCTAGGAGTCGTCTCCCCTCGAAGGCGCGGCCGAGCGTGACCTCGTCCGCGTATTCCAGGTCGCCACCCACCGGGAGGCCGCTGGCCAGGCGGGTGACCTTGAGGCCCATGGGCTTGATCATGCGGGCGAGATACGTGGCCGTGGCCTCGCCCTCCAGGTTGGGGTCCGTGGCCAGGATCAGCTCGGTGACCGTGCCGTCGGCCAGCCTGGCGAGCAGCTCCCTGATGCGCAGATCGTCCGGGCCGACGCCCTCGATGGGGCTGATCGCGCCCCCCAGGACGTGGTAGCGGCCGCGGAACTCGCGGGTGCGCTCGATCGCGACGACGTCCTTCGGCTCCTCCACCACACAGATGACCGACGGGTCGCGGCGCGCGTCACGGCAGATGCCGCACAGCTCCTCCTGCGCCACGTTGCCACAGGCCGCGCAGAAGCGGACCTTCGCCTTCACCTCGAGCAGCGCCTGGGCGAGCCGGCGGACGTCCGCCGGCTCGGCCTGCAGGATGTGGAAGGCGATCCGCTGGGCGCTCTTGGGACCGACGCCGGGCAGCCGTCCCAGCTCGTCGATCAGGTCCTGGACCACGCCTTCGTACAACGGACTGCCTTCCTGAAGAGCTTCGGTACGTACCGTAGCCGGGCCCGGTTTCTTGGTACGTACGGTAGTTGGCCCTCGCCTTCCACAGAAGGGACGGGCCGGTGGACTCAGAACGGCAGGCCGGGGATCCCACCGCCGCCGAGCCCCTGGGCCAGCGGGCCGAGCTTCTGCTGCTGGAGCGCCTGCGCGTTCTCGTTGGCCGCCTGGACGGCCGCGACGACCAGGTCGGCGAGCGTCTCGGTGTCCTCGGGGTCCACCGCCTTCGGGTCGATGACCAGGGCGCGCAGCTCGCCGGCGCCGGTGACGGTGGCCTTCACCAGGCCGCCGCCCGACTGCCCGTCGACCTCCGTCCGGGCCAGTTCCTCCTGAGCCCGCGCGAGATCCTGCTGCATCTTCTGGGCCTGCTGGAGCAGCTGCTGCATGTTGGGCTGGCCACCACCGGGAATCACGATCAGCTCCTGGTCTCGTTCGGGTACGGACGGCAGGTCGCGTACCGCTGTCTGGGCGGGATGTGCCGCCTGGCACGAGCCTACGTGGTCACCGGGACGACCGCTCCGGTAGTCCGTCCGGACCCGGGCCCGGGCAAGCGGCGGCACTCTTTCGAGTGGCATTGCGGAGCGGCCTCCCCCGGTGACGGCCCACTTCCGGGCGGAAAAGCCGGGAAACCCGGGTCCTCGTCGTCCGGGGAACGGTAGGAAGGATCCGGCGCTTCGGCACCATGCGTCACGAGCTCATCACGGAGCGTGTGCCGCGCGTGGGCGGGCGCACACCGCGAAGTGACCATCGCGGAACGTCACAGCCGTACGTAGGGAGTGCCGGGTGAGTCAGCCGGAGATGCAGCCCGAGGGTCCGCTCCAGGACGGGCGGGACGACGGCGCGGCGGGACTTCGGCCGGGCGACCTCGGGGGACGGCCGTTCCCGCACGGCGACTGGGGGGAGCCCGCCGAGCGGCTGGACGAGCTGTACCGGTGGGTGGAGCGGCGGGCGCTGGAGACGGCGGCCTGGTATCTCGCGAACCGGGTGTGGAAGCGCCGGGTCGCGCGGGCGCTGCGCGGGGGCGCGGCGGCGGGGGTGGTGTGCGGGGCCGCGCTGCCGCTGCTCGATCTGACCGGGCTCACGGACCGCGCCGTGCCGTGGGCGTATCTGTCGCTGCTGCTCGGCATGGCGTGCGTCGCGGGGGACCGGTTCTTCGGGGTGACCTCCGGGTGGATGCGGGACGTGGCGACCGCCCAGGCTCTGCAGCGGCGGTTGCAGACGCTCCAGTTCGACTGGGCGACCGAGAGCGTGCGGGAGGTGCTCGGGCCGACGGAGGGGACCGCGGGCGAGGCGGCGGAGCGGTGCCTCGCGGTGCTGCGGCGGTTCAGCGAGGACGTGACGGACCTGATGCGGGCGGAGACCGCGGACTGGATGGTGGAGTTCCGCCGGGGGTCCGCCCCGCTGGTGCTCCAGTCGGTGGGGGCGGCCGCGTCCCGGGCCGAAGGGGTGGCGCCGGGCCGGTTCACCCCGCCCACGGGGGCCCGGCCCAACATGCCGAGGCAACGGCCGCCGGACCCCCGGTGAGGCGGGCGGCGGCCGTCGGGGGCGATCAGCCGTCGTCGTCCGCGCAGAGCGGCAGCACCGCCGGCGCGGAGCACGGCAGATGGCCGTGCGTGCGGATCTCGCTCTCGCCGGTGCCCTGGCTGACGTAGGCGAGGAACTGCGCGGTGAGGGAGCCGGCGAGTGGGCGCCGGTAGGTGTAGGCGTACTCGACGCCGCGGTAGGGGTAGTTGCTCCGGCGGTACTCGATGTCCTCTATGGAGGCCGCGGCGCCGTCCAGCGGCACCCGGCGCAGGCCCTTGTGGCGGGCGAGGTTGAGTTCGCTGTAGCCGATGGCGCCGGGGATCCTGGCCACCGTGTCCAGCACCTTCTGCGTGGAGTCGAGTTCGCAGCGCATGACCGGCGCGGACCGGTCGTCCTGGTGGACGCAGTCCAGCGAGGTGCTGGGGGCCCGCTCCCAGGTGCCGAGCACCCGCCGCTGGAAGATCTGCCGGGTGCCGGAGTCGGCGTTGCGGCTGACGAGCACCACGGGCAGATCGGGCAGGTGCGGGTCGAGCTGCTTCCAGCGGGTCACCTGCCCGCGGTAGATACGGCGCACGTCCGCCAGGGAGAGCCCGTGCGGCAGGTCGACGCCCTCGTTGACGACCAGGGTGAAGGCGGACACGGCGACCCGCGTCCCGTCGAGATCGGAGACCACGCCCGCCCTCGGGGTGGGACCGTCGGAGAACGCGATCATGGCGGGGGCGCTCTTCGACCGGGCGCCCAGGGAGACGAGGTCCCCGACCCCTGCCTCGCTGCCGCGGGCGTCCACCCTGATGTCGGAGCCCTCGCACCTGTCCTCGTACTGCTTCGCCAGATCCCGCACCACGGGTGCGAAGGCCGTCGAGCCGGTGACCGTCAGGGTTCCGCGGGCGCAGCCGATGGGGAGCGGGTGGTCGTCGCGGGCGATGACGATGCCGGCGAGCGTGAGGACGCTGAGCGTGAGGGTGATGCTGATCAGCCGGGCGGCCCGGCTGAACAGGGGCGGCTGGTCGTCCGGGGTGGCGCTGCGGTTGGGGTGCACCTCACCGTCGTGGATGCCGCCTATGAGCCGTATCTCGCGGCCCACGTCGCCACCGGACAGCAGCACGAGCAGCTTGAAGTGCTCGCCCCGGTTCAGCGGGACACGCGGGATGCGCAGCCGGTTGCCCTCGTAGCCGAAGCCGCTCTCCGCGGTGAAGTGGTCCATGAGGTGGTCGGTGTTGGTCGGCTGCGTGACCGACACACCGCGGACGATGCGATCGGTGAACACCGCGGTCAGACCGTGGCTCTCGGGGCCGCTGTAGTCGCCGCCGCCGATGCCCTGCGAGCCGTCGTTCTCGATGCGCAGCAGGACGAGGGTCGCGTCCGCCATGTCCGGGGTCTCGTCGAAGAGGCCGAGGCGTCTGTTGGCGCGGCCGGAGCGGTCGCCGATCGGGTTGTCCATCTGGACGCGGTAGCCGATGCGTTTGCGCCGCGGCACCCGGCGTTCGTACCAGACCATGGCGACGGACGCGACGATGCCGAGGACCGCGGTTCCCACGGCCACGACGTTCTCTGGACTGAACCATTGCACCGTGGGTCCCCCACAACTCCCCGGAGCCGAATGTGGGGTCACCGTACGGCCGTCGGCGGCCGCACACAGGGTACGGGCGCCTAAGTTCGTGTGACGTTCAATCTGCCGTCAGGTGACGGGAGTTCAGCCTTGTTTGGTGTACGTGAGGGATTCGCCACCGCTTGTGTTCACACGGCGCAGACGGCCGTCCGGCAGGATCGTCAGCTCCGTGGCGCCGCCCGGGGTGCAGGCGGACGCGGGACGGCCCGACGCGACCGTGGAGGGGCCGATGTCCAACGGGCCCTCCGCGCCGGGCGATCCGGACAGCGCGGCCCGGAAGACGCAGTGGTACGTGCCGCCGTCCAGCGGGCCGTCCGCGGTCAGCGAGAGCACCGGTTCGCCCACCGCGCCCTGCTCGATGACCAGTTGGCGGGTGCTGTGGCCGCTCGCGCTGTCGATGGCGGCGGTCCACGTGCCGAGAAACGCAGCGGGTACGGCGCCGGCCGCGGGCGACCCTCCGGAGGGGTTCGCGGTGGCCGGGGCGGAGCCCGTGGGGGTGCCCGGGGCGGAGGTGGCGGGCGTGGCGGAGCGGTGCGCATGGCCGTGACCGCCGCCGGTGGCGGTTCCGTCGCCGCGCATCAGCGCGTACACCGAGCCGCCCGCGCCGAGCGCGACCACCACGGCGGCGACCAGCAGCGCGGCGGTGGAGCGGCCGCTTCTGCGCCGCGGCTCCGCCGGGTCCGGGTCGCCGAAGGGGTACGGGCCGTGCTGCCGGGTCGGGCCGGGGGTGGGGCCGAAGCCGCCGTGGCCGTATCCGGGCTGGGGGTGCTGCTGGGGGTAGCCGTACGCGGCGGGCGGCGGGGGCGGCCCGGCGGGTCCGGCCTGGGCGGGTGGACCGCCGGGCGGGGCGGCGCCGTACGGCAGGTCGGAGGCGGACGCGTGCTCGGGCGGCACCTCGGGAGCCGCGGGGGCCTGTTCGGCCAGGTCCACCGGGACGCGGGGGTCGACCGCGCCGGGCACCGGGGTGAGCCCGGAACCCGGGCCGGCGGTGGACCGGACGGGATCCGTGACCGGCCCCGCGGTGCCTTCGGCGGAATCCGTGGCACGCCCGCCTCCGTCGGCGCCCGAAGGGCCCGTACCGTCCCCCGGAGCCGCCGATTCCCCCGAAGCCGCCGATTCCGCCGAGGTCACCGAGTCCCCGAGGTCCGCCGACCCCGGCGCGCGCCCCGCGCCCCTCGCCGAGGCCACCCTCGTCGCGGTCTCCGCCGCGCTCTCCTCCGGGTCCTCCGTGTCCAGCAACCGCACGGCCTGGCGGCCCAGTTGGGCGACCAGGACGCCGGGCAGCCAGGGGTCCCGGCTGCGGCCGCCGGAGACCGTGTCCTCGGCGCCGGCCCGCTCCAGGATCTCCGCCGGGGTCGGGCGGGCCGCCGGGTCCTTGCGCAGACAGTCGCGGACGAGGTCGCCGAGGTTCTCGGGCACCCCCGTCAGATCCGGTTCCTCCTGGGCGATACGGAACATCAGGGCGTGCACCCCGCTGCCCCCGCTGCCGAAGGGAAGGGCGCCCGTGGCGGCGTACGCGAGGACGGACCCCAGGCAGAAGACGTCGCACGCGGGCGTGACGCGGTCGCCGCGCACCTGCTCGGGCGCCATGAACCCGGGCGAGCCGACCAGTGCGCCGGTGCGGGTGAGCCCCGCGCCGCTGAGGGTCTCCAGGGCGCGGGCGATGCCGAAGTCGATGACCCGGGGCCCGTCGATGGTCACCAGCACGTTGGAGGGCTTGAGGTCGCGGTGGATCAGCCCGGCGGCGTGGATGTCCTGCAGGGCGTGGGCGAGCCCGGCGGCCAGGACCCGCACGGACCGCTCGGGCAGGGCGCCGTGGTCGCGGGAGACGATGCTCTGGAGGGTGGGGCCCGCGACATAGCCGGTGGCGACCCAGGGGATCTCGGCCTCGGTGTCCGCGTCGAGGACGGGCGCGGTCCAGTACCCGCCTACCCGCCGCGCGGCCTGCACCTCCTGCCGGAAGCGCGCCCGGAACTCCTCCTGCTCGGCCAGCTCCCGCCGGACGAGTTTCACGGCGACGGTACGGCCCCGGTCGGACCGGGCCAGATACACGTTCCCCATGCCGCCGGCCCCCAGCCGGGCGAGCAGCCGGTACGCCCCGGCACTCCCCTTGAGCCGCACGCCCGGGGGGATCCCCAGCGGATCCCCGCCCCCCGGCATCTCCATCGCCGCCTCACCTACCCCCTGCGTGTGCGACAGACAGCCAGAGAATAACCGCAGAACATCACCGCACCGCGAGGAGCCGGCCACGGCAGTGCCCCGGTTCGGTCACGGGACGGAACGGGGCGTCTTGGGACGAGCGCCCCACCGTCGCCGCGCCCCCGGGCCCGCCCCACCGTCGCCGCGCCCTCGGGGCCGCCCCACCGTCGCCGCGCCCCCAGGCCCGCCCCACCGTCGCCGCGCCCTCGGGGCCGCCCCACCGTCGCCGCGCCACCGGGCCCGCCCCACCGTCGCCGCGCCCTCGGGGCCGCCGCGCCGGCAGGCACGACGGGCCGCGGAACACCGCCAGCGGGCCCGCCCTGTCGACAGACTGTCGCGTTCCGGGCCCGTCCGCAGACAGGACGCCGGTGTCGCGTCCGGGCACCGGACTCCTACGCTCGGGCGCATGACGCCTCAGACCGACCCCCAGGCCGGCGCCGCCGTCAAGGCCGCGGACCGTGCGCATGTCTTCCACTCCTGGTCAGCGCAGGAGCTCATCGACCCGCTCGCCGTCGCCGGTGCGGAGGGGTCGTACTTCTGGGACTTCGACGGCAACCGCTATCTCGACCTCACGAGCGGACTCGTCTTCACCAACATCGGCTACCAGCACCCGAAGGTCGTCGCCGCGATCCAGGAGCAGGCGGCCTCGATGACCACGTTCGCGCCCGCCTTCGCCGTGGAGGCGCGCTCGCAGGCCGCCCGGCTGATCGCCGAGCGCACCCCCGGCGACCTCGACAAGATCTTCTTCACGAACGGCGGCGCCGACGCGGTCGAGCACGCCCTGCGCATGGCGCGCATCCACACCGGCCGCCCCAAGGTGCTCTCCGCCTACCGCTCGTACCACGGCGGCACCCAGCAGGCGGTCAACCTCACCGGTGACCCGCGCCGCTGGGCCTCCGACAGCGGTGCCGCGGGCGTGGTGCACTTCTGGGCGCCGTTCCTGTACCGCTCCCGCTTCTACGCGGAGACCGAGCAGCAGGAGTGCGAGCGGGCGCTGGAGCACCTGGAGACGACCATCGCCTTCGAGGGGCCGGGGACGATCGCCGCGATCATCCTGGAGACCGTCCCCGGCACCGCCGGGATCATGGTCCCGCCGCCCGGCTATCTCGCGGGCGTCCGTGAGCTGTGCGACAAGTACGGGATCGTCTTCATCCTCGACGAGGTGATGGCCGGATTCGGGCGCACCGGCCGGTGGTTCGCGGCGGACCTGTTCGACGTCGTCCCGGATCTGATGACCTTCGCCAAGGGCGTGAACTCCGGGTATGTGCCGCTCGGCGGTGTCGCCATCTCCGGGCGGATCGCGGAGACCTTCGGGAAGCGAGCCTACCCGGGCGGGCTGACGTACTCGGGGCATCCGCTGGCGTGCGCGGCGGCCGTCGCGACGATCAACGTGATGGCCGAGGAGGGCGTCGTCGAGAACGCGGCGGAGCTGGGCGCGTCCGTCGTGGAGCCGGCCCTGCGCCGGCTGGCCGAGCGCCACCCGAGCGTCGGCGAGGTGCGCGGGGTCGGCATGTTCTGGGCCCTGGAGCTGGTGCGGAACAAGGAGACCCGGGAGCCGCTCGTGCCCTACAACGCGGCCGGTGAGGCGGCCGCGCCGATGGCCGCGTTCGCCGCCGCCGCGAAGGCGAACGGTGTGTGGCCGTTCGTGAACATGAACCGTACGCATGTGGTGCCGCCGTGCAACGTGACGGAAGCCGAGCTCAAGGAGGGGCTGGCGGCCCTGGACGCGGCACTGTCGGTGGCGGACGAGTACACGGAGTAGAAGGGATTCCCGGGACTCCGAACGCGTAAGGTGGCGAGCTCGTAGACCTGTACGAGCACGCCACCCGTACGTGACGAGGGAGAGACCGGACCATGCCCGGCAGCACCGGAAACGGCGCCGTGACCCGCAGCACCCTGCGGCAGCAGATCGCGGACGCGCTCCGCGACGAGGTGCTGGGCGGCCGGCTGCAGCCGGGGCAGGAGTTCACGGTCAAGGAGATCGCCGAGCAGTACGGCGTCTCCGCCACCCCGGTCCGCGAGGCCCTGGTGGATCTGTCCGCCCAGGGCCTGCTGGACGCCGTGCAGCACCGCGGCTTCGAGGTGCACGCCTACTCCCTCGACGACTACCGCGGCATGATCGAGGCCCGCGGCCTCGTCACCGACGGGCTCTTCCGGCGCCTGGTCGACAACGAGGGCAGGGCCGCGCTGGAGGGCCCCGGACTCACCGCCGCCCTGGCCGCGGTGCGCCGCCGCGGCGAGGAGGCCCAGCGCGCCGCCGTCGCCGGGGAGCTGAACGTCCTCATCGGCTACGACCTGCGCTTCTGGCGGGAGCTGGCCGCCCTGTACAGCAACCCCTATCTCGCCGGCTTCCTGCACCGGCTGCGGGTGCAGTCCTGGGCGTGCGCGGCCCAGCATCTGCGCCGGGTCACCCGGCTCCGCGGCCACCTGTGGTCCGGGTACACCGAGGTCGTCGACGCGCTCGCCCGCCGCGACCCCGCCGCGGCGAACGCCGTGATCACCGCGTACAACGCGCACTCCCTCGCTCTGGTCGAGCGGCTGGCCGAAGGATGAGCCGGCCCGGGGCCGCGGACGTCATAGAGGACATGCCGGCCATCTCCATCGACCTGTCCGTCGTCGTCCCCGCCTACAACGAGGAGGGGCGGCTCGGCCCCACCCTCGACGCGATCGCCGGGTATCTGCGCGACAACGAGAACCGCTTCGGCGCGTGGGAGGTCCTCGTCGTCGACGACGGGTCCACCGACGGCACCCGGGACGTCGTCACCGTCGCCTCGGTCCGCGACCGCCGCGTCCGGCTCGTCACCAGCCCCCGCAACCGCGGCAAGGGCCATGCCCTGCGTCTCGGTGTGCTCGCCTCGTCGGGCCGCCGGGTGCTGGTCACGGACGCCGATCTGGCCGCCCCGATCGAGCAGCTGGAACTGCTCGACAAGGCGCTGGCCCAGGGGCACTCGGCGGCGGTCGGTTCCCGCTCGGCGCCGGGCGCCACCATCGAGCGGCACCAGAGCCTCGCCCGCGAGCTGCTCGGACGGGCCGGGAACCTGCTGATACGCCGGGTCGCCGTGCCCGGCGTCCGCGACACACAGTGCGGTTTCAAGCTCTTCGACGGCGACCGGGCCCGCGAGGCCTTCGCCGCGTCCCGGCTCACCGGCTGGGGCATCGACGTGGAGATACTCCAGCACTTCCGGCGCTCGGGCTGGCCCGTCACCGAGGTGCCGGTGCGCTGGGCGCACCAGCCCGGTTCCAAGGTCCGCCCGCTGGACTACCTCCGTGTCCTCGCCGAGCTGACCTCGCTCAAACTGCGCTCGGTCCGCCCCGCCGACCTGCTGGCCACCGCCGCGTTCCTGCTGATGGCGGTGGCCCTGTACGCGGGCCGCTGGGCGGGCCCGAACCACCGCTATCTCCCGGACTCGCTGCAGGACCAGAACCAGTGGGAGTGGTTCTTCGCGGTGACGGCCGACAACCTGGCCCATCTCCGCAACCCCTTCTTCACCACCCTCCAGGGGTTCCCCGACGGGGTGAACCTCATGGCCAACACGGTGATGCTGGGGCTGACCGTCCCCTTCGCGCCGGTCACCCTCGCCCTCGGCCCCGCGATCTCCCTCGCCCTGGTGATGACGCTCGGGCTCGCCGCCACCGCCACGGCCTGGTACCGGCTGATCGTCCGGCGGGTCGTCCGGCACCGGGGCGCGGCCTTCACCGGCGCGGCGCTCGCCGCCTTCGCCCCACCGATGGTCAGCCACGCCAACGCGCATCCGAACTTCGTCGTGCTGTTCATGATCCCGCTGATCATCGAGCGGGCGCTGCGGCTGTGCGCGGGCACGCGGGTGGTGCGGGACGGGGTGGTCCTCGGCCTGATGGCGGCGTACCAGATCTTCCTGGGCGAGGAGCCGCTGCTGCTGGCGTCCGTCGGCATGGTGCTGTTCGCTGGCGCCTACGCCGCGCTGCACCCGCAGGTGGCGAAGGCGGCCGTGCCCCCGCTGGCGAAGGGCCTGGCGATCGCCGCGGCGGTATGTCTGCCGCTGGTCGCGCTGCCGCTGTACTGGCAGTTCGTCGGCCCGCAGAGCTACACCCGGGTGCTGCACGCCGACCACATGGGCAACAGCCCCCGGGCCCTGCTGTCCTTCGCCGAGCGTTCACTGGTCGCGGGCGACAGGGCGACGGCGGACGCGCTCTCCCCGAACCCCACCGAGCAGAACGCCTTCTACGGCTGGCCGCTGGCCCTGCTGACGTTCGCGATCGTCGCACGGCTGTGGGAGCGGGCGCTGGTCAAGGCGCTGGCGTTCACGGCGGGGGCCGCCGCGCTGCTCTCTCTGGGCCCGCGGTTCCAGATCCCCCTCACGAACATGACGGTCCCGGGACCGTGGGCGCTGCTCGCGGACAAGCCCCTGTTCGAGTCGGTCATCGAGGGCCGGGTCGCGATGGTGTGCGCGCCCGCGCTCGGCATGCTGCTGGCCGTGGCGGTGGAGCGGCTGGTGCGCACACCGCACATAGGCCGCCAGTTCATCGGCCTGACGGCGGTCGCCGCGGCCCTCATCCCGATCCTTCCGGCCCCGCTGCGGTCGGTGGAGCGGGCCCCGGTGCCGTCCTTCATCGCGGACGGGACCTGGCAGGCGTACGTCGGCAAGGACGAGACGCTGGTGCCGATCCCGCTGCCCGACTCGGGCAACGCGGAGGCCCTGCACTGGCAGACCGCGACGGGCCTGAAGTTCCGGCTGCCCGGCGGATACTTCAACGGCCCCTACGGCGACGAGCGGGTCGGCATCTACGGCGCCGCCCCCCGCTACACCTCCAGCATGCTGCGCGACATCAGCTTCACCGGGGTGGCACCCGTGATCGGCAAGAACTGGCGGGCGCAGGCACGGACCGACTTCGCCTACTGGCACGCGGGGGTGCTGGTGCTGGCCCCGCAGCAGTACCAGGACCGGTTGCGCCAGGCCGTGGACCAGTTGGTGGGGCGGCCCGGGAAGTGGGTCGGCGGGGTGTGGGTATGGGACCTGCACGACGTCGGGCGCCCGGCCCCCGCGCGCACTACGCTTCCTGCACCACACCGATGACCCGAGGAGCTTACTGTTGGCCTGTGACCTGTGGCTGGTCCCGCTCGTCGACGTGCTGTGCCATACGCCCGACAACCCGTTCGCCGAGGAACTCGCCCTCTACGACAAGGCGCTGGGCGAGGCAGGACTGCCGCCGGTGCCGGTGTACCAGTACATGCCGGGGCTGACCGGTGAGGTGGCGCCGGTCGCGGGATTCGACTACGACGCGCTGCACTTCCTGCGCCGCGCCTATCTGCTCCAGGTGTGCGGGCTCGCCGTGACCCCGGTCGACGAACTCGGCGGCGACTACGAACAGCTCCTGGAGATGTTCGAGTCGACGGCCCAGCAGTCGCATCTGGTGTGGCACTACGACCATGCGGGCGCCTATGTCCCGGTGGACTTCCCGCACCCCCTGTCGAACGACGAACTCCTCACGGGCGGCGGCCCGCTGGGGTCCTCCCAGGCGCTGCTGCGGGAGCTGGAGTTCGTGGCTGCGTCGATCGGCATCGACCCGGCGAACCCGCCCGTGCCCCCGGCCGCGCCGCTCGCCCCCACGGCGCTGGAGGAACCGGCGCGGCCCGCCCCGCACGACCCGAGCCCCTTCGCCCGGGAACGGCATGTGTGGCTGGGGCTGCACGCGGCGGCGACCCGGAGCCTCGCCCAGGGCTCGATGATCGTCTTCAGCTGAGGACCGGCGCGGCGCCCGCGTACGCGAGCGCGTTCCCCGGCCCGCCCGCGCTCCATGACCGCCGGAAGAGGTGAATCGGACACACGGGCCGCATAGGGGCATAACCACCCGGGCATGCCCCGCGCATGCGTTCCCTCGTCCTCGTCTCCGCCCTGGTCGCGGCACTCACCTCGGCCGCCGCCCCGTCCACGCCCGCCGCCGTCCCGTCGGCCCGTGCCGCCGCCGTGCTCCCGGGGCACGTGTACTTCTGGCCCGCGCCGAACCAGATGGGCCCCGGCGGCGCCTGGGACTACGCGCCGCCCGGGTACAGGGAGGCCGACCCCCGGGTCCGACGGCACGCGTACTCCTTCGACTCGCACGCCTCCGTGACCGTCTACGCGATCTCCTACGGGTCCGACGGCTGTCTGTACCGCGCGATCCGGCCCGGCGACCACTCCGAGAACTGGGAGTGGGCGCAGAAGTTCGACGGGGTCGGTGACACCACGATGGGCTGCCGGCCGGGCTGAGTCACCGATGCGTCCCCTCTTCCGAGCCGCTGCCGCGCTCCTCACCTGCGCCTGTTCCTCACCGGCTGTGCGACGACGGTGAGCACACCGGTCCGGTTCTCCCCCGACGACCTGGTCAGGGCGGCGACCCGCAAGCTCACCGACGACTGCCTCGCCCGCCGGGGCCTCGCCCTGCCCCGGCCCGGTGGGCCCGTTCCGTCGGCCGCCGAGCAACAGCGGGTCGACGACGCGCTGTTCGGGGCGGGCCGGGCGGAGCTGTCCCAGCGCCTGCCCACCGGCTATGTGGTGCGCGCCCATACCGGCGGCTGTCTCGCGGCGGCCCAGCGACGTTTGTACGGCGACCAGGTCCGCTGGTTCCGCACCTCGGTGGTCGTGGACAACCTCCGGCCGGAGGCCACCCGGTTCCACCGCTCCCTGGCCGAGGTCCGCGCCCGGCACCGCACCGAGATCGCCGAGTGGCAGCGGCTGCGGGCCCATGCCCTGACCGAGGCCACCGCCCTCCTCACAGCACGCCAGTGACATCTACACCGAAGGGAAACCCACCCCTATGAGCAAGCGCCTCGCCGCCCTCCTCGCCGCCACCGCCCTGTCCGCCGGGGCCGTCCTCGCCACCTCGGCCTCCGCGCAGGCGGTGCCCTGCGGCAGCGGCAACTTCTGTGTGTGGACGGACCCGAACTTCCAGGGCCTGAAGATCGAGCACAGCGGTGACGACCACTTCTGGGAGGGCGACATGGCCTGGCACGACTCCTCCTGGGCCGATCACGGCATCTCCGGCCCGGGCGTCAAGGACCATGTGAAGGTGTACTCCGCGCGGGAGCTGCTGGGTCATGTGACCATCTGCCTGGCCCCCGGCGAGGAGGTCGGCTGGAACGCCGCCGCGAACGACCAGGGCGCCTCCCACACCTGGACGATGGGCTGCTGACCGCCCTCCCGGGAACCACGGGCGGTGACCGCCGGGACGCGTGCACGCCCGGCGGTCACCTCATCTCCTCCAGAGGGGTCCCGTCTAGAAGACGGGGGTCCCGTTCTGGGTCAGCTTCCAGTTGGTGACCGCGAAGTCGGCCGGGTTCAGGGAGCCCTTCGCCGTCACGTAGTCGATCATCAGCTGGCGGATCTCGTTGGTGGAGCTGTAGGCGATGCCGGCCGCGGCGATGTGCGGGTAGCCGCTGCCGCCGTTGGCGCGGTAGTTGTTGACGGCGACGACGAAGACCTGGTCGTCGGCGACCGGGGCGCCCTTGTAGCTGAGGTTCTTGATCCTCGACCCCTCGGGCTGGGCGATGTCGATGTCGTAGTCGACCCCGGCGGCGGTGTCGTACATGTAGTCCCAGAAGCTGTTGGCGTTGGTGAGGGTCGCGGTGTCGACCTTCGTGCCGGCCGGGACCTGGTGGTAGTACTTCGCCCCGTACTCCAGGTAGTCCTTGAGCTGGGCGCCCGTGAGCTTCTTGCCGTAGAGCGTGTTGTCGTAGATGTAGAGCCCCGCGATGTCCTTGATCGTCACGTTGCCCGCGGGGATGTCCGCGGTCCGGCTGAACGGCGCGGCGACCGAGATGAGCGGGAGGGCGGCGTCGGCGGTGGACAGGCCGGTGGCGACGGTGGCCATCTGGACCTGGTGGATGAAGTCCATGATGGGGACGTCCTTCCAGCAGGACTCCGCCGCCGAGAGGTCCTGGGTGCAGGTGCCGACCGGCGTGTTGACGTACTTCACCACGAGGTCGTGGTCGGCCTTGAGGAGCCGGGTGATCTCCGGGTCCTCCTCGACGCCGTTGGGGTTGAGGGTCTGGGCCTTCTTGCCGGTGACCCGCCACTGTCCGTGGTGCAGTTCGACCTCGAAGTCGAAGACGGTCAGCCGCATGCCCCAGCAGTAGGGCTCGGACAGCAGGACGTCCTCGCCGGTCTGCTCGTTCTTGACGGTGTAGGAGGGGACCTCGACATGGGTGTGGCCGACGAGGATGGCGTCGATGCCGGGGACCTGCTCGGCGACGAGGTTGGAGGCGTTCTCGACGTAGGGCAGCTCACTGCCGTACGAGGACGAGCCGTCCAGGCCGGAGTGGTCGGTCAGGAAGACGATGTCGCAGCCGAGGGCGCGCAGCCGGGGCACGTACTTCTTCGCCTGCTCGACGAGCCCGGGGAAGACCATCTTCCCGCTGACGTTGTCCTTGTCCCACAGGGCGATACCGGGGTTGGTGAGACCGAGGATGCCGACCTTGATGTCGGGGGCGCCGGGGACACAGATCCGCTTCACGGTGTACGGCTGGAAGGCGGGGCGCAGGGTCTTGGCGTCCAGCGCGTTGGCGCCGAGCAGCGGGAAGTGGCACTGGCTCTCGAACTTGCGCAGAGTGTCGATGCCGTAGTTGAACTCGTGGTTGCCGAGCGCGGCGGCGTCGTAGCGCATGTGGTTCATGGCGACGGCCATGGGGTGCCGGGGGCCGTGCTTGCCGTCGGTGCCGGTGATGGGGTCGACGCGCGCGTAGTAGTACGCCAGTGACGTGCCCTGGATGATGTCGCCGGCGTCGACGAGCAGGACGCGGTCCTCGCCCTTCGCCTCCCGCTGCTGCTTGATGAGGGTGGCGACGCGGCCGACGCCGACGGAGTTGCCGGCCTTGTCGCTGTAGGCGGCGTCCTTGTAATAGTCCCAGTCGAAGACGTGACTGTGCAGGTCGGTGGTGCCCAGGATGGAGAACGACCAGGTGCGGGGCGCCTTTCCGGGCTTGTGACCGGCCTCGGCGGCCTGGGCCGTACCGGTGCCGACGGCACCCGTGGCGGCGACGGCCGCACCGGTGACGGCCGACTTCTGCATGAACTCCCGGCGGTTCATGGGACTGACGGGCATTCGGGGCTCCTGGGACTGGGGTCAGGGGGTCAACTGTGCGTGTTGTGCGGGGATTTACGGAACTACACGCGTAGATGGTTGCGGCACCGCGGTTGCGTGCGAAACCCCCAAGACCCCATGTACAGGTCAAGGATGCCCCATGGAATGACAACGCCCCCGGTGCGGCCGAAGCCTCACCGGGGGCGTGACGGAGGGATAACTCAGCGACTACAGGAACGAGTTGATCTCGATCGTCTCGTCACGGCCCGGGCCCACACCGATCGCCGAGATCGGGGCGCCCGACATCTCCTCCAGGGCCTTGACGTACCCCTGGGCGTTCTTGGGCAGGTCGGCGAAGGTCTTGGCCTTCGTGATGTCCTCCTGCCAGCCCGGGAGGTACTCGTAGACCGGCTTCGCGTGGTGGAAGTCCGTCTGGGAGTAGGGCAGTTCCTCGACCCGCTTGCCGTCGATCTCGTACGCCACACAGACCGGGATGCGCTCCCAGCCGGTCAGCACGTCGAGCTTGGTGAGGAAGAAGTCCGTCAGGCCGTTGACCCGGGTCGCGTAGCGGGCGATCACCGCGTCGAACCAGCCGCAGCGGCGGTCACGGCCGGTGGTGACACCGCGCTCACCGCCGATGCGGCGCAGCGCCTCGCCGTCCTCGTCGAACAGCTCGGTCGGGAAGGGGCCCGAACCGACGCGAGTCGTGTACGCCTTCAGGATGCCGATGACGCGGCTGATCTTCGTCGGGCCGACGCCGGCACCCGTGCAGGCGCCGCCCGCGGTCGGGTTCGACGAGGTGACGAAGGGATACGTGCCGTGGTCGATGTCCAGCAGGGTGCCCTGGCCGCCCTCGAACAGGACCACCTTGTCGTCGTCGAGCGCCTGGTTGAGGATCAGGACCGTGTCGGCGACATAGGGCTTGATCTGGTCGGCGTAGCCGAGCAGTTCCTCGACCACCTGGTCCACGGCGATCGCGCGCCGGTTGTACAGCTTGGAGAGGACCTGGTTCTTGACCTCGAGGGCCGCCTCCACCTTCTGGGTGAGGATCGACTCGTCGTAGAGGTCCTGGACCCGGATGCCGATGCGGTTGATCTTGTCGGCGTAGGTCGGGCCGATGCCCCGGCCCGTGGTGCCGATCTTGCGCTTACCGAGGAAGCGCTCCGTCACCTTGTCGACCGTCACGTTGTACGGCGTGATGATGTGCGCGTTACCGCTGATCATGAGCTTGGACGTGTCGACGCCACGCTCGTTCAGACCGCTCAGCTCGGAGAGCAGGACCGACGGGTCGACGACGACGCCGTTGCCGATGACGGGCGTACATCCGGGCGACAGGATTCCGGAGGGGAGGAGGTGCAGGGCATACTTCTGGTCACCCACGACCACCGTGTGGCCGGCGTTGTTGCCGCCCTGGTAGCGCACTACATAGTCAACCGAGCCACCGAGCAGGTCGGTGGCCTTCCCCTTGCCCTCGTCACCCCACTGAGCACCGAGCAGCACAAGTGCGGGCACGCGCGTACACCCCTTCCGGGCGGGGCATGTCCAAGGTCAGGGGCGTACGCGGAGGGTCCACCGCCGCGTGCACCGCGGCCGTCGTTGGCCGCAAACCGTCGGACCGGATGCCCCGGAATAGACGAAGCCCCTGGCGCAATAGCGCAAGGGGCTCTTGCACAAAGATGCTACCCGAGGAAGCGAGGCAGGACCGAGGTGGCGACTTCCGACCAGCTCCTCGTGGTCATCGACCCGGTCGCCCGTCACAGCGACGGTGAGTCCGTACGGATCGCGAAGGACGTGCTCAGCGCGCGTGCGGCGACGAAGGTGTGCCTCCCGGACGGCCCGGAGGAATTCGCCCGGGCCCTGGATCGCCGGGGCTCGCGGCGGCCGGTGGTGGTGGGCGACGACCGTGCGCTGCTGCGCGCGGTGACCCTGCTGCACCGGCGGCGGGAACTGGGCACCACGGCCCTGTCGCTGGTCCCGGTCGGGGCCGCGCTGTCGCTGGCGCGGACCCTCGGGGTGCCGACGGGAGCGGTGGCGGCGGCCCGGGCCGTCCTGGACGGGGCGGAACGGCGGCTGGATCTGCTGGCCGACGACAGCGACGGGGTGGTGCTCGGGGAACTGCGCATACCCTCCGTGCCGTCGGTGCCGCCCCAGCGCGACGGGGCGCACCTCGGCGAGGAGGCCGCGTCCGCGCGGCCGTGGCTGCGGGTGCGCCAGTCACTGGTACGGACCCTGGCCCGCCCGCCCCGGCTCGCCTCCCCGCCCCCGGACGGGCCGTCCCGGCTGCGGGTCGAGGTCGACGGGGTGACGCTGGTGGACCTGGACCAGCCGGTGGCGGGGGTGTCGGTGACGCCGGACTCCTCCGGGGCGGCCGTGGTGGAGGTCCGCCCGATGTCGGTGGGCGCGGAGGCGTCACCGCTCGCGGCGCGGGGGCGGACGGTGACGGTGTCGGGGGCGGACTTCCGCTACCGCGCGGACGCGGTGGTGAGCGGGCCGGTGCGGAGCCGGACGTGGACGGTGTGGGAGGGGGCCTGGGTGCTCACGGTGCCGGCTTCTTCGTAGCCGGTCCGTCGGGGGCCTGGAAGCCGTCGGTGTCGAGGATGCAGCCCAAGGACTCGGGGATACGGAGCTTCTCGCCGAAGGGTTTGCTGAAGCGCACCTCATATCCCTGTGCGGATGGCGAGCCGAACACGATGGCCTGCTTCTCCTGCATATCGAGGACCAGATAGACGGGGACGCCGGCCTTCCCGTAAGCCTCCACCTTGTCGGTCAGGTCATTGTCCCTGGTGGCCCTGGAGGTCAGCTCGGCGACGAGGGAGAGACCTTCTCCGTCCAGGTGGTTGCTGGTCGTTTCGTACGTCTGCTCGTGAGCGGCGTGGATATCCGGTCCGTACGCACGCTCGACAACCCGGAAAGACGAACAGGTGGGGGCCGTCCGATGATGTGGCCCTCGGGGAGGTAGGGCTCGAGTTGGGCGCACACCAGCTTCATGACGCGGGTGTAGTACCCCTTCGACCACGGCGACACGCCGATGTTCCCCCTGATGATCTCAGCCTTGTAGCCGTCGGGCACGTTCAGCTCTTCGAGGAGGTCCAACAGGTCCTCGAAACTGCTGCTGGGCTCCGTGCTGTTTGTCGTCGGTCGCTCCGTCATCGACGTCATGAGCGCTCTCCCCGTGGCGTAGACCAGCTACCACGCAGAGCAGTCGCCCCCTCACGTCTCCGTGATCGGTTCGGTTCAGTCGCGCCCGAACGTCCGGTCCCGGTGTATGCGCCAGCGTTCCATCATCGCCTCGACCTCTCCCTCGACGAACTCGAAGAAGGCGAGGGTCTCCGCGAGCCGCATGCCCGCCGGGGTGTCCGCGCCCAGGCTGGTGACCCCCTCGCGCAGGGCCTCCTCCCAGCGTTTGATGAGGGCCTCGCGGTTGGTGAGGGCCTCGTACCACTGGTTGCTGTGCACCCGGTAGCGCTCCCGGCGCGAACCCGGCTCCCGCTCCCGTGACACCAGATGCACCTGCGCCAGATAGCGCACCGCCCCGGACACCGCGGCCGGGCTGATCCGCAGCTGTTCGCCCAGCTCCGCGGAGGTGAGGGTGCCGGTGTCGGAGGCGAGCAGCGCGCCGAAGATCCGGGCCGGCATACGCGGCACGCCCGCCTCGACGAGTTGCGCCGCGAAGTGCTCCACGAACCGCGAGACCGACTCCGGGTCCCGCTCCACCGCCTTCGGCTCCGTCATCCCTGGATCATCTCCCCTGGTCAGCACCGCCATCGAGTCTACCGATGCTTTACACGCTTCCTTAACTTCACAAATTTCTGAAAGTAGCGTACGTTCCAAAGCATGACCAAGAGCTCCGACCTCGCCATCGAGGTGTCCGGACTGCACAAGTCGTTCGGCAGGACCCACGCGCTGCACGGCCTCGACCTGGCCGTCCGGTCCGGTGAGGTCCACGGCTTCCTCGGCCCGAACGGCGCCGGGAAGTCCACCACCATCCGCGTCCTGCTGGGTCTGCTGCGCGCCGACTCGGGCGCCGCACGGGTCCTCGGCCGCGACCCCTGGGCGGACACCGTCGAACTGCACCGGCGGATCGCCTACGTCCCCGGGGACGTCACCCTGTGGCGCAACCTCTCCGGCGGCGAGGTCATCGACCTGTTCGGCCGGCTGCGCGGGGGCCTGGACCAGGCGCGCCGGGCGGAGCTGATCGAGCGGTTCGAACTGGACCCGACCAAGAAGGGGCGGACGTACTCCAAGGGCAACCGCCAGAAGGTCGCCCTGGTCGCCGCCTTCGCCTCGGACGTCGATCTGCTGATCCTGGACGAGCCGACGTCGGGCCTCGATCCGCTGATGGAGGAGGTCTTCCAGCGCTGCGTCGAGGAGGAGCGGGACCGCGGCCGGACCATCCTGCTGTCCTCGCACATCCTCAGCGAGGTCGAGCAGCTCTGCGACCGGGTGAGCATCATCCGCAAGGGCCGCACGGTGGAGAGCGGCTCGCTCGCCGACCTGCGCCATCTGACCCGTACCAGCGTCACCGCCGAACTCGCCGGGCCGCCGAACGGACTGGCCCGTCTGCCCGGCGTCCACGACCTGGACGTCCAGGGCCACCGGGTCAGGCTCCAGGTCGACACGGACAAGCTGGACGCGGTGCTGCGGTCGCTGAGCGAGTCGGGGGTGCGGTCGCTGACGTCGACACCGCCGACGCTGGAGGAACTGTTCCTGCGCCACTACCAGGACGAACCGGCCCCCGGCGAAGAGTCGGTGGGGGCATCCGCCCGTCCGAGCGCCCCGCAGAGTCTGGGGGAGCGATGACCGCCGCGACGACGGCTTTCGCGGCGCGGACCGGAGGATCACGTCAGCTGGCCGGCACCGGAACCCTGTTGAGGTTCTCCCTGCGCCGGGACCGGGTGATGATCCCCCTCTGGATCGCGGTCAACGCGCTGATGGTGCTGTCGATGCCGGGCACCCTGAAGGGGCTGTACGGCACGGCGGCCGAACGCGCCGATCTGGCGGACCAGATGACCGCCAACAGCTCGCTGCGCGCGATGGTCGGACCGGTCTTCGGCCAGTCGCTCGGCGCGCTCACCGCCTGGCGCATCGGCGTCTACGCGGGGCTGCTCGCCGCGGTGATGAGCCTGCTCGTCGTCGTACGGCACACCCGTGACGAGGAGGAGAGCGGCCGCCAGGAGCTGATCTCGTCGGCGATGGTGGGGCGGCGCGCCCCGCTGACGGCGGCGCTGCTCGCGGCGGCGGTCGCGAACGCCGTCCTGGCCCTGGTGATCACCGTCGGTCTGGCGGGGCAGGGCGCCGCGGGAGCCATGGCGCTGGGGCTGGGCGTCGCCGGAGCCGGGCTGGTGTTCGCCACGATGGCGGCGATCGTCGCGCAGCTGACGGAGAGCGCACGGCTCGCGCGCGGGCTGACGGGTGCGGTGCTGGGCGCGGCCTTCGTGCTGCGCGCCGCGGGTGACGCCGGATCGAACGGCGGCTCGTCCGTGCTCACCTGGCTCTCCCCGCTCGGCTGGCTGGAGAACCTTCGTCCCTACGCCGGCGAACGCTGGTGGGTGCTGCTGCTGTTCGCCGCGGCGGTCCTCGTCCAGTGCGGGGTGGCGTACGCCCTGGCCGGACGCCGGGACATCGGCATGGGCTTCCTGACCGTGCGGCCGGGTCCCGCCATCGGCCGCCTCGGCTCGGCCGCCGCCCTGGCCTGGCGGCTGCAGCGCGGTGGTGTGCTGGGCTGGAGCATCGGCTTCTTCCTCGCCGGGGTCGTCTACGGCGGGATGACGGACGGCGCGACCAAGCTGGTCGGCGACAACGACAAGGCACGCCAGATCTTCGAGCGGATGGGCGGCCGGTCCGGGCTGACGGACACGTTCCTCGCCGCGATGGTGGGCGTCATGGGCCTGGTCGCGGCCCTGTACATCGTCGCCTCCATCCTGCGGCTGAACGGCGAGGAGACCTCGGGGCGCGCGGAGGCGGTGCTGGCGAACGCGGTGGGACGGCTGCGGTGGGCCGCCGGCCATCTCGTGATCGCCTTCGGTGGCGCGGCACTGCTCATGCTGCTGGCGGGCCTGGGCTTCGCGGCGGGCTACGGCAAGGAGACCGGCCCGATCCTGGGCGCCTGTCTGGTGCAGCTCCCGGCGGTGTGGGTGATCGGCGGTCTCGCGGTCCTGCTCTACGGGGTGCTCCCGCAGGGCGCGGTCGGGGCGTGGGGCGTGGCGGGCGCGGCCCTGCTGATCGGCTGGGTGGGCCCGGCACTGAACCTTCCGCAGACGGTCCTGGGCCTCTCCCCCTTCGGCCATCTCCCGAAGCTGCCGGGCGGGGAGATGCACTGGCCGCCGGTGCTCGTCCTGACGGCGCTCGCGGTGGTGCTGGTGGCCGGGGGGCTGGTGGGGTTGAAGAGGCGGGATGTGAGCGGCTGAGGGTGCCTCAGTCGACCCAGCGCTTCAGCTCCTCGGTGTCGAGTTCGATGCCGACGGGGGCGGGGAGGGTCACTTTCTCGCCGAACTTCACCGTGTGAGCGACCCGGTATCCGTCCTCCGGGTCGGGGTGGCTGTGCACGACAACCGAGAGGTAGTCCCGATCGATCAGCAAGTAGACGGGGATGCCCGCCTCGGCGTAGGCGCGCGGCTTCTCCACGCGGTCACGATTGTGCGTGTCCGAGTCGTACGACGTGACCTCGACTGCCATCAGTACGCCTTCGGGATCCGCCCAGTCGCCCTGCCCCGTGAAGTGCCCCACCGGTGTCAGAACCGCGTCGGGCAACGCCCGGCCCTTGCGATAGGCCTCCACCTGCAACCCCTGAGTCGGGTTGAGGTTGAACTCGGGCCGGGACTGCATGCACTGGCGGATCAGCCACATGATGATCTCGCCGTGGTTGCCGTTCGTCACCTTCTTGAGTCCGATCCGTCCGTCGATGAGCTCGAACCTGACGGTCTCGTCCTCACCGGCGGCGAATTCGGCGATGCGCTCGAACAAGTCCACCGGCATCTGAGACAACGCGCGCTCTGCCATGACCGTCATGGTGCCTCCCTTCGCAGGCCCGCACCAGCCTGCCGAGCCGGCGACGGCCGTCGCCCCGGACCGCCACATGATCAGCCGAACGGGCGATCAGCCGATCTCCACGCTCAGCCCCTCCAGGCCCCGGATCACGAAGTTCGGCTTTCGTCGCGGGCCCGCCGCCAGGCGCAGCGTCGGGGCCTGTTCCAGCAGGGCCGCCATCGACGCCGCCAGTTCGATGCGGGCGAGCGGGGCGCCGATGCAGTAGTGGATGCCCGCGCTGAAGGAGATGTGCGGGTTGTCTCGGCGGGTCAGGTCCAGCTTCTCGGGGGCGTCGAACACCGCCGGGTCGTGGTTCGCCGAGCCGAACAGCATCGCGATCTCCGCGCCCCGCGGGATGGTCGTGCCGTCGATCTCGATCTCGTCCAGCACCCAGCGCTCGAAGAGCTGGAGCGGGGTGTCGTACCGCATCAGCTCCTCCACCGCCGACGGGACGAGCGAGTGGTCGGCGCGCAGGGCCGCCAGCTGGTCCGGGTGCCGGAACAGCGCCCACCAGCCGTTCACCGTCGCGTTCACCGTCGCCTCGTGCCCCGCGTTCAGCAGCAGCACACAGGTCGAGATCATCTCCTGCTCGGTGAGCCGGTCCCCCTCGTCGTGGGCCGCGATCAGACCCGAGATCAGGTCCTCGCCGGGCTCCTTCCGGCGCGTCGCGATCAGCTCGCGGAGGTAGTCGGAGAACTCGGCCGACGCCCGTACCGCCTGGTGCGCCGTCTCCTGCGACGGATTGAGCTCGTACATCCCGCAGATGTCCGCCGACCAGGGCCGCAGCAGCGCGCGGTCCGCCTCCGGGACGCCCAGCATCTCGGCGATCACCGCGACCGGCAGCGGCTCGGCGACGTCCTTCAGCAGGTCGCCGCCGCCCGCCTCCACCAGCCGGGACACCAGGTCGCCGGCCAGCCGCCGTACGTACGGTGCCAGGCGCTCCACCGTCCGCGGGGTGAACGCCTTCGACACCAGCCGCCGGATGCGGGTGTGGTCCGGCGGCTCCAGGTCGAGCATGCCGTGATCGTTGAGCGTGTGGAACGGCTCGTGCTCGGGCGGCGGCGCCGTGCGGCCGAAGTCCTCGTGGGTGAAGCGGTGCTGGTACGTCCGGCCCAGGCGCCGGTCGCGCAGCAGTGCCGACACATCCGGGTGGTGCGGGACCAGCCACTGGTCGGTGGGCTCGTAGTGGAGCACCCGGCCGAGCGCACGCAACTCGGCGTAGGCGGGGTACGGGTCGGCGAGGAACGCCGGGTCCCACGGGTCGAACGCGAGGTCGGATGGGGCTGCCATGCACGGACGCTAGCCCGGCAGACCCCTCCGTGACCAGGGGTGCCGCGGCCGGCCGGATCAGCCCGGGGTCACCAGCCGCGCCTCGTACGCGAACACCGCCGCCTGGGTGCGGTCCCGCAGGCCCAGCTTCACGAGGATGCGGCTCACATGGGTCTTGATCGTCGACTCGGCGACCACCAGGCGCTCGGCGATCTCCGCGTTCGACAGGCCCTGCGCGATCAGCACCAGCACCTCCGTCTCCCGGTCGGTGAGATCCCCGTACGCCCCCTGCGCGGTGGTGACCAGGCGCGGCTTCTCGGACAGCTTCGCGAACTCAGCGATCAGCCGCTTGGTCACCGAGGGCGCGAGCAGGGCCTCCCCGGAGGCCACGACGCGGACCCCGTCGGCGAGCTGGCGGGCCGACGCGTCCTTGAGCAGAAAACCGGAGGCCCCCGCCCGCAGCGCCTGGTACACGTACTCGTCCAGGTCGAACGTCGTCAGCACCAGCACCTTCGCCGTGCCGTCCGCGGCGACGATCCGCCGGGTCGCCTCGATGCCGTTCAGCTCCGGCATCCGGATGTCCATCAGCACGACGTCCGGGGCCAGTTCACGGACCCGCTCGACGGCCTCCCGGCCGTTGACCGCCTCCCCGACGACCTCGATGTCGGGCATCGCCCCGAGCAGCACCGAGAATCCCTCGCGGACCATCATCTGGTCGTCGGCGATCAGTACGCGGATGGTGCCACAGCTCACGCGGCGTCCTCCGCCGTGGCCACCGGCAGGAACACCGTCACCTCGTACCCTCCGTCGGCCGTCTCCCCTGCCGTCATCTCCCCGCCCAGCATCGAGACCCGCTCGCGCATGCCCGTGATGCCGTGTCCCGCGCCGTGCGTCGACTTCGTCAGCGGGACATGTGCCGCCGGGCCGTTGACGATGCGCAGGCCCAGACCGCCGAGCACATAGCCCAGCTCCACCCGGGACGTGGCGCCCGGCGCGTGCCGCAGGGTGTTGCTGAGGGCCTCCTGGACGATGCGGTACGCCGACAGCTCGACGCCCTGCGGCAGCTCCCGCACCGCGCCCGTGACCACCTTGTCCACGGTCAGGCCGGCCTCCCGCACGTTCGCCAGCAGGGCGTCCAGGTCGGCCAGGGTGGGCTGCGGGGCGTCCGGGGCCTCGTAGTCCTCCGCCCGTACGACGCCCAGCACCCGGCGCAGCTCGGTGAGGGCCGCGACCGCGTTCTCCCGGATGGTGACGAAGGCCTTCTCCAGCTCCGGCGGCGGGTTCTCCACCCGGTAGGGCGCGGCCTCCGCTTGGATGGCGACCACCGACATGTGGTGGGCGACCACATCGTGCAGCTCGCGTGCGATCGTGGTGCGCTCCTCCAGCAGGGTGCGCCGGGAGCGCTCGTGCGCGGTCTCCGTCTGCTGGGCGGTCACCTCCTGCTTCGCGTCCCGGCGGATGTGCCAGACGGTGACGGCCAGCAGGGCGAGGGCGGAGAGCACCAGCATGGGCGAGGTGTCGCCGCCGTAGTGGTCCCAGCCGGACACGGCCTGGGCGGCGAACCCGTAGGCCGCGGTGAGCAGCCACATCCAGCCCGCGGTGCGCGGCCTGGTGCGGACGGCCACCACCGTCAGCACCGTCAGATGGGAGAGGAAGCTGCCGGGCGACCAGGGCCAGGCGCTGAAGTAGGAGGTCAGGACGGCGGTGGCCGAGGTCGCCGCGAAGGACAGCCAGAGCGCCCCGACCGGGCGGACCAGCGTCAGCAGCACGGGGGCCAGGGCGAGCAGACCGCACATCGCCCCGGTCGCGCCCCCCTCGTCGTTCGCCATGGCGAGGAGCATCGCCGCCACTCCGGCGGCCGCCACCACGATGTGCCGGCTCCAGGCCTTGTACGTGCGCACCCGGCCGGACAGCCGCCCGCCCAGCGGCCCGCCGATCGTCTTCGGGGGCAGCGGACGGTAGGCGAACGCGTCGTGGAACAGGTCCTGCCGCAGCCCGCTCAGGGCCTCCATGGCCGCCCGGTACTCCGGGCTGCGCGGTATGTACGGGCGGAACGCGTCGTCCGGCGCCGTCTGCGTCTGCGTCGTCTCGGTCACATGAAGAAGGTAGGCCCGCACACGGGCCAAGTCGTCAGCAGTGAGGGGGGTCCTCGGGGATCCGTCTCAAGTACTACGGGCCGGGCCCGCCCCCGTCCTGGGGGCGGAGTCGGTGTCCCTACGGCGTCCCTGGGGCCCGAGTCAGTATCCCGAGGGGCGGACCAGCCCCGACTCGTAGGCGAACACGGCCGCCTGGGTCCGGTCCCGCAGCCCCAGCTTCACCAGGATGCGGCCCACATGGGTCTTCACGGTCTGCTCGGCCACCACGAGGTGCCCGGCGATCTCCGCGTTCGACAGGCCCTGGGCGATGAGGGTGAGGACCTCGGTCTCCCGCTCGGTGAGGTCGCCGACGCGGTTCTTCAGCGGGGTCCGGGGTGCGCGGCCGAGGCGGGAGAACTCCGCGATCAGCCGCCGGGTGATCCCGGGCGCGAGAAGCGCGTCGCCCGCGGCCACCACCCGCACCGCCTCGGCTAGTTGGTCGGCGGAGGCGTCCTTCAGCAGAAAGCCGGAGGCGCCGGCGCGCAGCGCGTCGTACACGTACTCGTCGAGGTCGAAGGTGGTGAGCACCAGGACCTTGGGATGAGGGCTGTCCTCGGTGATGCCGCGGGTCGCCTCGATGCCGCTCATCTCCGGCATCCGGATGTCCATCAGCACGACGTCCGGGGCGAGTTCGGCGGCCTTCGCGATCGCGTCCCTGCCGTGCACGGCCTGCCCGACCACCTCGATGTCGGGCTGGGCGTCGAGCAGCACGGTGAAGCCCTGCCGCACCACCGTCTGGTCGTCGGCGATCAGTACCCGGATGCTGCCGCTCGTCATGGGGTCTCTTCTCCTGTCGGGGGCGGTGAACCGGCTGCGGAGACGTCGTGCCGGACGGTGGGCGCGGCCGGTGGTGCGAGGGGGACGACGGGTGCGTCGGCGGGGTCGGCGGAGGCGTCGCGCGGGGCGGACGGCGCGGGGTCGGCGAGCGGGGCGCTGCCGTCGCGGGGCAGGAACGCGGAGACCGAGAAGCCACCGCGCGACGTCCTGGCCGCGGTGACATAGCCACCCAGCATCGCCGCCCGCTCCCGCATCCCGAGCAGGCCGTGCCCGGCGCCCGGGGACGGCGGGGCGGGGCGCTTCGGGCGGGAGTTGACGACGTTCAGGTGCAGCCCGTCGGGGACATGGGTCACCTCCACGCGGACCGTCGAACCCGGAGCGTGCCGCAGGGCGTTGCTCAGCGCCTCCTGGACGATCCGGTACGCCGACAGCTCCACCCCCGGCGGATACGGCTGCACCGTGCGCCGGGTGTCGCTGATGTCCATGGTGACCGCGAGCCCGGCGGCGCGGGTGTTCTCCACCAGGGCGTCGAGGCGGTCGAGGGTGGGCTGCGGGGCCTGCGGGGCAGCCCGGGTGCCCGACTCCCCGAGGCCGTAGGGGGCCTCGGGGTCGGCCGAGCGCAGCACGCCGAGCACCCGGCGCAGTTCGGCGAGCGCCTCCAGGGCGTTCTGCCGGATGCCCGCGAGGTTCTCCTTCAGCTCGTCGGAGGGGTTCTCCGTCAGATGCACGGCCACCTGCGCCTGGATGGAGATGACCGACATGTGGTGGGCGACCACGTCGTGCAGTTCCCGGGCGATACGGCTGCGCTCCTCCAGCAGGGTGCGGCGGGACCGCTCCTCCGCGGTGAGCGTCGTCTGCTGCACCAGTTCCGCGCGGGCCTCACGGCGGCCGCGCAGGGCGGTGCCGAGCACCACCACGACCGCCGACAGCACCACCGTGAGGACGCCGGTGGACTGATAGTTCCCCGCGCCCCACAGGCCCTGGAGGAGGTAGGTGACCAGCACGGTCAGGACCAGTGCCTCCGCGGTGACACGGGTGCGGACCCTCAGGGCGAGCAGCAGCAGCACGAACAGGTGGGCGATGATCCCGGCCGTGGTCCACGGCCAGGTGAAGTCGCTCGCCTGGCCGGCGACCAGCGGGCCGTGCACCGCGACCGCCCCGAGCAGCGTCGCCGTCATCGACAGCCACCACGCGGGGATCGGCCGCCACAGGGCCAGCACCATGGCCCCGCTCTGGCCGATCCCGATGAGAAAGGCGTATCCGGAGGACACATCGCCGTGCGTCTGGAGTTGGGCCACGGCGCCGATCAGCACCCCGAGCGCGGCCAGCCACACGATTCCGTGCGGCACCCAGCGCAGCCAGACGGACGGGGGCAGCGGATCCGCCCGCACGGTCCACAGGTCGTCGCGCAGCACCCGCAGCCCTCGCCGGACGCGGTTCCCCCCTTGCATCACGCGCCCACCCTAGGACCCGGGGTGCGGGCTGGACCCGGGCGGTGGGACCGGACCACCCGGGGAGGGCGCCGGGCGCCGCGCTGTTCGCAGGCGCGGAAGGCCGTCCAGCACACCGTCAGGACGAGGGCGAAGACCGGGAGCCAGGCCAGGCGGGCCGCCGCCCAGCCCAGGTCGTCCGGGACGGTGTGCAGCCCCGGCAGGCGGCCGGCGAGCAGACCGGTCGCGGTGGTCGCCATCAGGGCCGTCTGGTGCCACAGGAATATCGTCAGCGCGGAGAGGTTCACCAGGGCCACCGCCGCCCAGGCGAGGGGCCGGCGCATCGCCCGGCGCAGCCGCGTCCGCAGCAGCAGGGCCAGCCCGCACTGGGCCATGCCGAAGGTGACCGCGGCCAGGGTCGGCGGATCGAGGTTGGAGACCGCGGCGCCGGGCACGCCGACCATCGACGCCGGGTACCCGCCCCACGCCACCAGCCCCGCCGTCGCCGCCGCACCGCCCGCAAGCAGCACCCAGCCCGCGCGGCGGCCGTCCAGCTCACCGCGTGTCCAGGCCGCGCCCAGCGTGTACGGCACGAGCCAGCCCGCCGGCAGGTTCACCCAGCCCAGCCAGCCGGGGCCGCCGAGTCCGAACCGAAGGAGGTCCACATGGAGAACGACGGCCAGCGGCCACAGCGGGTTGAGGCGCCCGACCAACGGGGTCGCCGCGGTCAGGGCCGCGAGGACCAGCAGGAACCACAGCGGGGACAGGGCCAGCTTCACCAGGGTGTGCACGGTCCCGGCGTCGGCACCGCCCGCGAGCAGGCCGCAGGCCGCCACCGTCCACAGGGCCGCCAGGGCCAGGACGGGCCTGAACAGCCGGGCCAGCCGGGCGCGCAGCCACTGCCCGTACGAGTCGCCCCGCGCGCGTGCCGACGCCAGGCCCTTCGTCGCCACATGGCCGCCCACCAGGAAGAACACGGCGAGCGTCTGGAAGACCCAGGAGACCGGGGCCAGCCAGGGCATGAAGTGCAGCGGGCTCGCGGTGTGCAGCGCACCGCCGTCCGCGACCAGGGCCGTCACCAGCCAGTGGCCGAGGACGACACCGAGGATCGCGGCAGCGCGCAGGGCGTCGACCGCGCGGTCCCGCTCGGCGGGCGTGGCGGCGGCCACCTGGTGCGCGAGGGCACGCACGCGGCCCGACGCCGTCTGCTTCGGTTGCGTCCGCTCACGCATGGGTGACCTCCGACGTCCTGCCGAGCGCGATCCGGGCGAGGTTGGCCAGGGAGACCGACCCGGGCGCGAAGTAGTCGCCGTGGCCGCCGCCGCCCGCGGCGAAGACACGGGCGCCGTAGGCCGGGGACACCGGGTCGGTGCCGAAACCGACGGCCGTGCCGAACAGGCCGGTGCGCACATGGGGCACGTCCGCGATCCAGTCGCCGCCGCCGCGGGCCGCCCAGACGCGGGCACGGGTGTGCAGGGCGGCGGCGGAGTCCGCCCCGGTTCCGGGACTGCCCACCAGGGCGATGTCCTGGACCTCTGCGGTGGCGGCCGCCCGGGCGCAGACCACGGAGCCGTAGGAGTGGCACAGGAGGGAGATGTCCGGCGACGGGCCCAGCGCCGCCCGGAGTTCGGCCACGAGCCGGTCCAGCCCGCGCGCTCCCTGCCCGGCGCGGCCCGTGGTGAGTGCGGCCGTGCTGAGCATGCGGGGCGTGTCGTAGCCGAGCCAGGCGACCACCGCGGTGCGCGGACCCGTGGCGCGGTGCAGGGCGAGCGCGCCCGCGCGGAACCGGGCGTAGGTGTCCAGGGTCGTGTCGGAGCCCGGGACCAGGACCGCGATGTGCTCCGCCGCCGTCAGGTCGCCGAGGACCTCGATCACGCGGCCGCCGCCCCGGCCGTCGAAGGCCAGGAGGTCACGCGCGGGGGAGGCCAGGGCGCGGTCCACCGCGGCGCGCTTGCGGTCGCCGTGCGCCGCGGCCATCCGGGACGCCTCGGCGGCGTCGGCGCGGTTGGCGTCGTACGTCCCGGCGAGCGTGACCGTCGACAGGGGGGCGAGCCGGGCGGGCGGCGGGGCCGGGATCCGGGGGCGCGCGGCGGCCGACAGAGGCACCACGACGGCCCCGGCGATCAGCACGGCGAGCAGGGCCCGGCGCGGCCGCCCGAGCCGCGGCCGGCCGCGGCTCTCCGGACGGGCGGTCCCGTCCGCACGGCCGTGCCCGCCCTGGTCCCGGCCGCTGTCGCCGCGCGCCGCCCCGTCGGCGTACGCGACCGCGGACGCCCCTCTCCCCCGCAAGCCCATCGTGCCCTTCCCCTCCCGACGGCCCGCTCATCGGGCTGTCACGAGAAGGAAGTTACGGAGCGTGATACGTCGTCGGCGTCACGCCGGAGAACCCATCCGGGAACTGGCTCTCAGGTATGACGGGTATGACCCGGGCGGGGTTCGGGGGCTACCACGCCAGTTGCGCGATCTCCTCCGCCACCACCGCGCACGCGTCCGCCGCCGGGTCGATCAGCGGGAAGTGGCCGACGTCCTCCAGCAGCGTCAGACCCACGACCTCGCCCGCCCGCGCCGCCGCCTCCGCGTACGACTCGGCGACCGCGAGCGGGACCACGATGTCCCGGCGGCCCTGGACAAGGGTCGTGGCGATACCGGTGGGCAGCAGGAGCGCCGGGTCCGCGTACGGCCGGCGCTCGGCGAACAGGGCCGCCCCGCCGAGGAGTTGGGCCGCCGCCCCACTGCACACATCGAGCTTCTCGGCGACGTGGAAGTCCGCGATCGGCGCGAGCGCCACGACACCGCGCAGCGAAGCCGGGCCGTCCGTGCGCCAGGGGGCGTCCGCCGGCAGCACATGGCGGGCCGCCGCCCACAGCGCGAGATGGCCGCCCGCGGAGTGCCCGGTGATCACCGTGCGGCGCTGGTCGGCCTGCGGCAGCGCCTCGCGGGCGAGCGCCGGAAGCGCGTCGAACGCCGCCGCGATGTCGTCGAAGGTGTCCGGCCAGCGGCCCGCCACCGGTCCCGCACCGCCGCCCGGGCCGTCGAAGCCCTCGGCCTGGGACGGGATGAGCGCGCCCCTGCGGTACTCGACGTTGGCCACGGCGAAGCCCCGGCGGGCCAGGAAGTCCGCGAAGGGGGTGATGTGCCGGCGGTCGTACGGCGCCCGCCACGCGCCGCCGTGCAGGACGACCACCAGGGGGACGGGACTCGCCGGGTCCACCTCCCGGGGGGCGTAGAAGTCGATCACCTGGTCGGGGTGGCCGCCGTAGGCGGCGGTGGCATCCGGTTCCACCGGCGGGTGCGAGAAGGCGGACGCCTCCTCCGCAGCGGACGCGTCGTCCGGCTCTGCGGGATCGCGGGGGGCGGCGTCGTCCGGCATGCTCCGACCTCTCTGCGGCGAAACGGGATGCGTACGCGGTGGCCGCGAGGAAATCGGCCGTTGGCGGGGACGGTATCAGGCGGGTGACGTGCGTACGCACGGGGTTGTCACGCTCGGTGAGGGCGCTGGGAGCGCCTGTCCGGGGCCGCCGCACGGCCCCGGACAGGCCGCCGTGATCACCCGGTGCTCAGGACACCACCTCCGCCAGCAGCCGGGCCGCCCGCTCCACGTCCGCGAAGCCCACGTACAGCGGGGTGAACCCGAAGCGCAGCACGTCCGGCGGGCGGAAGTCGCCGACCACACCGCTCTCGATCAGCCGCTTCATGACGTCACCGGCCTCCTCGCACCGCAGCGCGACCTGGCTGCCGCGCTCCGCGTGGGCCGCCGGAGTCAGCGACTCCACCCGGCCCTCGGGGACGTACGCCGCCACGCACTCCAGGAAGAAGTCGGTGAGCGCGAGGGACTTGGCGCGCACCGCGTCGATCGACACCCCGTCCCACACCTCGAGCGCCGCCTCCAGGGCCAGCATGGACAGGATGTCCGGTGTGCCGACGCGGCCGCGCACGGCGCCCGCCGCCGGTTCGTACGCGCTGCGCATGCCGAACGGCTCCACATGCGAGTTCCAGCCCGGCAGCGGGGAGTCGAAGCGGTCCTGCAGCTCCCGCCGCACATACAGATAGGCGGGTGCGCCGGGGCCGCCGTTCAGATATTTGTAGGTGCAGCCGACCGCCAGGTCGACGCCGTGCGCGTCCAGGCCGACGGGCAGGGCGCCCGCGCTGTGGCACAGGTCCCAGACCGACACCGCGCCCGCCGCGTGCACCGCGGCCGTCAGCGCGGGCAGGTCGTGCAGCCGGCCCGTGCGGTAGTCGACATGGTTCAGCAGCACCGCGGCGGTGCGCTCGGTCAGGGCGTCCGGCACCTCGGCCGGGGCCACCGGGCGCAGGGTGCAGCCGGTCATCCGCGCCGCGGACCCGGCGATGTAACCGTCCGTGGGGAACGTCGTCGCGTCGACCAGGATCTCGTCCCGGCCGTCCCCGTCCCGCGCGGCCATGCGCACGGCCGCCACCAGGGCCTTGAAGACGTTGACGCTGGTCGAGTCGCCCACCACGATCTGCCCGGGCGCCGCTCCGACCAGCGGGGCGATCCGGTCGCCGATCCGCTCCGGCGCGGTCCACCAGCCGCTCTCGTCCCAGGAGCGGATCCGCAGCCGGCCCCACTGCCTGCGGACGACGTCCTCGATCCGGCCGGGCACGGCCGCCGGGAGCGCGCCCAGCGAGTTGCCGTCCAGATAGACGACGTCGTCGAGGACGAACTCGGCCCGCAGTGCGGCCAGCTCGTCCGCCGCGTCCAGGTCCTTCGCCTTCTCGATCGGATCAGACATGTGACCTCGCCGTCCACAGCTCGGGGAACACGTTCTTCTGCGCCCGCTTCTCCAGCCAGGCGACCCCTGCGGAACCGCCGGTGCCCGCCTTGGCGCCCATCGCGCGCCGGGTCGCCACCAGATGGTCGTTGCGCCAGCGCCACACCAGTTCCGCCACATCGGTCAGCACCTCGCCCATGCGGGCGAGTTCGTCCGTCGGGTCCCCGGAGTACAGGGCGGTCCACACCGCCTCCACCTGCGCGGAGGGCTCGTAGCGCAGGGACACCTCGCGGTTCAGCACCGAGGCCGGGACCGCGTGTCCGCGCCGCGCGAGAAGCCGCAGCACCTCGTCGTACAGGCTCGGCTCGTGGAGCGCCTTCTCCAGTTCGGCATGCACGCGCGGCGCGCCCCGGTGCGGGACCAGCATGGACGCGGACTTCTCGCCGAGCAGGAACTCCATACGGCGGTACATCGCCGACTGGAAGCCGGAGCCCTCGCCGAGGGCGGAGCGGTAGGAGTTGAACTGCGCGGGCGTCAGATGCGCGAGCGGCCGCCATGACTCGTTCAGGGCGTGCAGTTCCCGTACGGACCTCTTCAGCGCGTCGATCGCCATCGGGACCCGGTCCTCGCGCAGGGCGCGCGCCGCGGTCTCCCACTCGTGGACGATCACCGTGAACCACAGCTCCATCACCTGGGTGGTGACCAGGAAGACCATCTCGCCGGGGTCGTCGGAGAGGGGCTGCTGAAGGTGGGTGAGCACGTCCGCCTTGACGTAGTCCTCGTACGGCGTCGTGCCCTGGAAGTCGAGATGCGGGGTCTCGGGCTCCTGAGTCTCTTCGGACCGATGAGCCTGGTGGGACATCGCTGTCTCCTGTTTGTGTGCTCCGGGTAGCGGTCCGCCCCTGCCGATGCCGGCACGGGGGCCCCGGTCCCCACCCGCATCCTGCGTGAGGCACTCGGGCCCCGCAAGGCCCGCCTGGTCACAGGCGGGCCTCGACCACCCTTTCGCCACCGGCCGCGTCGTCCGCGCCGCCGACCAGGGTGGTCTTCGCCGCCGGCCGGGACGTCCTCGCCGCCGGCCGGGCGCCCGGAACCGTCAGCCGAGCGTCTGGGCGGCGGTCGGCGAGGAGTCCTTCAGGAACTGCGAGCAGCGCTCGTACTCCTCCTGCTCGCCGATGCTGTGCGCGGCGCGCGCGAGGGCGTGCAGGGCCCGCAGGAAGCCGCGGTTCGGCTCGTGCTCCCAGGGGACGGGGCCATGGCCCTTCCAGCCGTTGCGGCGCAGGGCGTCCAGGCCGCGGTGGTAGCCCGTTCGGGCGTAGGCGTACGACTCGACGACGGAGTCCCGCTGGAACGCGTCGTCGGCCAGCTGTGCCCAGGCGAGCGAGGAGGCCGGGTAGCGGGCCGCGACCTCGGCGGGCGCCACGCCGTTCGCGAGGAGTTCGCGCGGCTCCGGGTCGTCGGGCAGATGGGTCGGGGGCGGGCCCCCGAGGAGGTTCTCATGAAGGGTCATGGGACCCAGTGTGCGCCATCACCCCTGACCGGCACCGGCTGCCCGCCGCCCGCCGCAGGGCCGCGACGGGCACACCGTCATGCCACCGCGCCGGTACCGGAGGCGCCGGTCTCACGCGGGGGTTCCAGAGGCGGGGTCGTGACACAGCCGTGGGCACGGCACTCGGGGTGCGGGCAGCCCGCCCGCGGGCGGCGCACGGTCGCGAAGGCGAGCACCGCGCCGACCACCAGGACGGCCGCGCACAGCGGCATCGCACGGCGGAAGGCGGCGTCGAAGGCGTCCGCCGAGCGATACGCCTCCGGGCCCATCCCGGTCACCAGCGGCAGCGCGGCCACCGCGAACAGTCCGGCCGCGCGGGCGGCCGCGTTGTTGATGCCGCTGGCCAGGCCCGCCCGTGCGGTGTCGACCGAGGCGAGCACGGTGGCGGTCAGCGGGGCGACCAGGGTGACCATGCCCGCGCCCATCACCAGCAGGGCGGGCAGCACGTCGACCACGTACGAGGCGTCCTTGCCGACGCGCGTCATCAGCAGCATGCCCACCGCGCACAGCAACGGGCCGACGGTCAGCGGGATACGTGGTCCGATGCGCTCGGCCAGCGATCCGGACCGGGCCGAGAACAGCAGCATGAGCACGGTGGTGGGCAGCAGCGCCGTGCCCGCCCTGAGCGGGGAGTAGCCCGCCACCACCTGGAGCTGGAGCGCGGTGAGGAAGAAGAAGCCGCCGAAGGCCGCGTAGACGCAGAGGGTCACCAGGTTGACCGCCGTGAACTGGCGGGAGGCGAAGATGTCGGGCGGCATCATCGGGTCGGCGCGGTGCTTCTCGACGTAGACGAAGGCGACACCGGCGGCCACGCCCAGGGCCCCCAGGACGGGCACGGCCGGGGAACCGGAGCGGGCCTCGATGAGGGCGTACGTCGTCAGCGCGAGGGCCAGGGCGCCGAGCGCGGCGCCGAGGGCGTCGAAGCGGCCGTGACCGTCTCCGCCGGCGGACTCGGGGACGTGCCGCAGAGCGATGGGCGCACACAGCAGCGCCAGCGGGACGTTGAGCAGGAAGACCCAGCGCCAGCCCGGCCCGTCCACCAGCCAGCCGCCGACGAACGGGCCGATTGCGGCGCCGATTCCGCCGCAGCCGGACCACAGGCCGACCGCCCGAGCCCGGTCGTCCGGGTGGAACGAGGCCTGGATCAGCGCGAGCGAGCCGGGGGTGAGCAGAGCGCCGCCGATGCCCTGGAGCGCGCGGGCGCCGATGAGGATGCCCGGGTTGGGGGCGAGACCGCACAGCAGGGAGGCGGTCGCGAACCACACCACCCCGATGACGAAGATCTTGCGGCGGCCGAAGTGGTCGCCGAGGGCACCGCCGAGAAGGATCAGACCGGCCAGCGTGACCATGTACGCGTTGACGGTCCACTGGAGGGTGGACAGGCTCGCACCGAAGTCACGGCCGATACGGGGGAGGGCGACATTGACGACGGTGGAGTCCAGCAGCGCCATGCTCGACCCGAGCACCGTCGTCACAAGGATCCACGTGCCCTGCGAGGATCCCACCCGAATGGCGGGGGCCTCCCGTGCGGTGACAGCCATGCAGCGATGATCCCGCGTCGGCGGCGTCAGGGCCAGACTCCCGACGGGCCCGGTGACCGGGCCCGTCGGGAGTCTGCGTGAACCTGCGGAGAACGCCGGTTACTTGATCTTGTTGCCGGTCGAGCGGAGGTTGCCGCAGGCCTCCACGACACGCTTGGCCATCCCAGCCTCGGCCAGCTTGCCCCAGGTGCGGGGGTCGTAGGTCTTCTTGGAGCCGACCTCGCCGTCGACCTTCAGGACGCCGTCGTAGTTCTTGAACATGTGGTCGGCGACCGGACGCGTGAAGGCGTACTGCGTGTCGGTGTCGATGTTCATCTTGACCACGCCGTTCTCCAGCGCCGTCAGGATCTCCTGCTCGGAGGAGCCGGAGCCGCCGTGGAAGACGAAGTCGAACGGCTGGCTGCCGGCCGGGCGGCCGTACTTGGCGGCGACGCCCTCGTTGAGCTCCTTCAGCAGCTCGGGGCGCAGCACGACGTTGCCCGGCTTGTACACACCGTGCACGTTGCCGAAGGACGCGGCCAGCAGGTAGCGGCCCTTGTCACCGAGGCCCAGCGCCTCGGCCGTGCGCAGCGCGTCGTCGACCGTCGTGTAGAGGGAGTCGTTGATCTCGTGGGAGACGCCGTCCTCCTCGCCGCCGGTCGGGGTGATCTCCACCTCGAGGATGATCTTCGCGGCGCGGGCGCGCTCCAGCAGCTCCTGGGCGATCTTCAGGTTGTCGGCGAGGGTCTCCGCCGAGCCGTCCCACATGTGCGACTGGAACAGCGGGTTCCGGCCGGCCTTGACGCGCTCCTCGGAGATCGCCAGCAGCGGGCGCACATACCCGTCCAGCTTGTCCTTCGGGCAGTGGTCGGTGTGCAGCGCGATGTTGACCGGGTACTTCTCGGCGACGATGTGCGCGAACTCGGCCAGCGCCACGGCGCCGGTGACCATGTCCTTGCTGTACTGGCCACCCAGGAACTCGGCGCCCCCCGTCGAGATCTGGACGATGCCGTCGCTCTCCGCCTCCGCGAAACCGCGCAGCGCCGCCTGGAGCGTCTGGGAGGACGTCACGTTGATGGCCGGGTAGGCGAACTTGCCTGCCTTCGCCCGGTCGAGCATCTCGTTGTAGACCTCGGGGGTTGCGATGGGCATCTGTCCGCTCCTTGTTGTGCGGGTGGGGTTCTGCGTGCTGAGGACCCTGACCTAGGGGGTGACGTCATCGTCGGCCCCATCTTTGCAGACGGAGCCGGATGCATCGGACACCCTGTCCAGCCTGTGGAAAACCCCTGCCTCAGTCCAGACCCAGATCGTCCTTCGAGTAGGCGAACACGTAGGGCACCCCCGCCTTCTCGGCGATCGCCTCGGCCGCGCCCGTCGCCCGGTCCACGATCGTGGCGACCGCGACGACCTCGGCACCGGCCTCCCGCAGCGCCTCGACGGCGGTGAGCACCGAGCCGCCGGTGGTGGAGGTGTCCTCGACGGCCAGCACGCGCCGGCCCGCGACCTCGGTGCCCTCGATACGCCGCTGCAGACCGTGCGCCTTGCCCGCCTTGCGGACGACGAACGCGTCGAGCGTCCTCCCGCGCGCGGCGGAGGCGTGCAGCATCGCGGTGGCCACCGGGTCGGCGCCCAGGGTCAGGCCGCCGACCGCCTCGAAGTCCAGGTCGGCGGTCAGGTCGAGCATGACCTGACCGACGAGCGGGGCGGCCACCCCGTCGAGGGTGATGCGGCGCAGGTCGACGTAGTAGTCGGCTTCCTTGCCCGACGACAGGGTCACCTTGCCGTGCACCACGGCCTTGTCCTTGATCTCCTGCAACAGCTCACCGCGTACGTCAGTCATGCCGCCAGCTTAAGGGCGGCGCCACGTCCAGGTCGTCGTGGCCTCCAGCGGCTCGATGGGAGTGACCAGGCGCGGAAGGGTGTTGAGGCCGTTCGGCGGGCCGGTCTGCGGTTCCACGCACACCGCCTCCGGCTGCTCGTCGTACACGACGACCCACTCCTCGCGGCTGGTGACCCGCAGTTCCAGCTGTCCCGGCCAGGTGACGGTGACATCGACACCGCCGGGCATGCCGAAGCAGTCGTCCCAGGGGCCGGGCTTCGGGTCGATGCGGTTGCCGGTGGGCAGATGGTCCTCGCCGCGCTCCTCCTGCCAGGCGGGCGCGAAGTCGAGGCGCGCGTCCTCGCCGCCGAGGCTCCGGTTGAACCACGGGTGCCAGCCGACCTGGGCCGGGAACGAGGAGTCGTACGTCTCCACCGAGATGGTCAGCGTGAGCGCGTCGTCGGTGAGCGAGGCGAGCTGGGTGACCCGGCCGGGATAGGGCCAGGGGGCGACCAGGTCGTAGGTGAGGACGGCCTCGGACCGCTCGGCGCGGACCACGCGCCAGGCGCCGTTGCGCGCGGTGCCGTGGATGGCGTGCGGCGGGGCGTTGAGGGGCATCTGGTGGACCGTGCCGCCGTCGCGGAACATGCCGTCCCGGATGCGTCCGCACCAGGGGACCATCGGGAAGCACCCGTACCGCTCGCCCTGCCGCAGCAGTTCCGCGCCGCCGACGCGCAGGCTCCGCACCCGCCCGCCGTTCGCCGGCGCCAGTACGACTTCCGCGTCTCCCGCGGCCAACGTGATCTCGTCGTTACTCACGAGGCCGACCCTACTTCCCCGATCAAGAGGACATGCCGTCGCCGGTCAGCGGCGGCGGCGCAGCAGGCGGCCCGCCACGACGGCCGAGGCCACGAGCAGGGCCGCGGCCGGGGCGGCCCAGCGGAGAGTGGCGGTGGCCGTCGTGGTCTCCGGGGCCGGAACGGGCGCGTAGCGGCCCCGCGGGGGCGCGTGGTCGACCTCCTCGGCACTGCGGCCGATCATCGTGCGCCGGGCGTGCGCCGCCTCGGCCGGAGGCTCGTCGTCGCCCTCGAAACCGGCCTCGTCGTCGTCCTCGAAACCGGCGTCGTCGTCCGCGAAGGGGTCGAGGGACGACGGGGGGATGTCGGCGTCGTGCAACGAGGGGGAGGACGTGGGGGAAGGGGAGGAGGGAGACGCGGGGGACGCAGGAGACGCCGGATCCGTCGCGTCCGTGGCGTCCGCGACCTCCGGGGTGTCCGTGACGTCCGTGACATCCGTGGAGTCCGTGGAGTCCGCCGTCTTCGGAGACACATCCTCGCCCGGCTCCACGGCATCCTCCGAGCCGGGCCCCGAGGAGGCCGCCTCGGCCAGGTTCTCCGCGCTCCTGTCCAGCAGCCGGGCCCCCGCCGGCGTCACCGCGTCCGCGGGCAGTTCCGCGATCCGGCCGTCCCCGGTGGCCCCTCCCGAGAACACGACCGTGGTGCCGCCCTCGGCCGGGCGCAGCCGCAGGGACAGGGACAGCTTCATCGCGCCGCTGCCGCGGGCCTCCGTGGCCTCGCCCTCCACCAGGTACGAGCCGTCTTCCTGCCCCGCGATCCGCAGCGTGCCGCGGTAGGTGATCGTGTGGCCGCCGATCCGTACCTTCAGCCGGCCGGCCACGGGGTCCGTGCCGGCGTCCTGTTGCAGGCCTGGGATCGCGCGCGCCACCCGCGCGGGGTCCGCCAACGCGTGGCGGAGCCGATCGGCAGGAACCGGAACGAACACCTCATGCTCCATGTCCCCCGAGCCTACCCAGCAGAACCCGAACCGCACCCGTACATCTCGGGATTCACACCGCAAGGAAGGACACGGGGCTCAGCGGGTGTACCGAGGGTGCAGCAGGGTCGAGGGCGGCAGGTACGGCGGCCGGGTGCGCGCCGCGTCCCGGGCGTCCGCCCGCAGGGAGGCGGGGTTCAGGGCGGGCAGCAGCTGCTCGCGCGGGTCCAGGGTGAGCACCGGGCGGGTGGGGGCCGCGAGCACGAAACCCCAGTCGCGCGGGGCCTGGGGCAGTCCTGCGGGGCGCCCGGTACCGTCCGTGCCGCCCGCTGACGCCCCGGCGGCGACGCGGTACGGGACCGTGCGCAGACCCGCCGCCCGGACCGTCGCCTCGACCGTCCAGAAGACGCGCGGGCGGGAGCTCACCGGGCCCGCGTGCACCACCAGCCGGCCGTCCGGCGCGAGAACGCGGCGGGCCAGCCCGTAGAACTCCTGGGAGTACAGCTTCGTGCTCGCCGCGATGCCGGGGTCCGGAAGGTCCGCGATCACCACGTCGTACGGTCCCTGGGTGCGTCTGAGCCAGCAGAACGGGTCCGCCGTGCGCACCCGGACCCGGGGGTCCGCGAAGGCGTGGCCGTTCAGCGCGGACAGGGCGCGGTCTCGGCGGGCCAGCAGGACCACCGCCGGGTCCGGTTCGACGACGTCGACCCGGAGCACCCCCGACCGGCGCAGCACCTCGCGGACCGCGAGACCGTCGCCGCCGCCGAGGACCAGCACGCGCGCGTGCGGTCCGCCGTCCATCGCGGGGTGCACGAGTGCCTGGTGGTAGAGGCGCTCGTCGCTGCCGTCCACCCGCAGCCGGCCGTCGAGGAAGAGGTCCAGGGGGCGGCCCCGGGTGCCGCCGGTGAGCACGGCCTCCTGGACGCCGCTGCGCACCGCGGCCCGGACGTGGTCCCCGTAGACCGCGTGGCGGGCGGCCCGTTCGAAGTCGCTCACCAGTGCGGCCGCCGTACCGAGCAGCGCCAGTACGACGACGTTGGCGGCCAGCAGCAGCCAGCGCCCCCGGCGACTCAGGTCCTGCCGGAACAGCCCGAGGACCAGGGCGCCGCCCGCCACCGCGTTGACCGCCCCGGTGAGCAGGGCGCCGGTGAGCTGCCCGAGCTGCGGGAGCAGCAGGAAGGGGAAGGCGAGGCCACCGACCAGCGCGCCCACGTAGTCCGCGGCGAAGAGGTCCGCGACGGCGCCGCCCGCGTCCTCGCGGCGGATGCGCTGGATCAGCTCCATCAGCAGGGGCACCTCGGCACCGATCAGCAGGCCGATCGCGAGCGAGAAGCCGACCAGCAGACAGCGTGGGCCGCCGGACCAGACGCCGCCCCAGTCACCGGTCCAGGCGAAGACCGCGTACAGGGCCATGGCGCTCGAACCGCCGACCAGCGCGAGCACCGCCTCCACCGCGCCGAAACCGGCTGCGGCACGGAAGCGGAGCCGCTTCGCGGCGAGCGAGCCGATGCCCATCGCGAAGACCATCACGGAGAGCACGACGGAGGCCTGGGTGACGGAGTCGCCGATCAAGTACGAGGCGAGCGCGACGAGTTCGAGTTCGTACACGAGTCCGCAGGCCGCGCACACGAACACACCGGCGAGGACGAGGAACCGTCCGGTGCCGGGGCGTACGGGCAGCCGCGCCTGGGCCGTGCCGCCCTCGCTCCAGGAGCGCGGTACGCCGGGTGGTGCGGGCGCGTGCGGTTCGATCACGTGGGAACGCTACGTCAGGGTCGTGGCGGGCTTTGTCACCCACACGTGTGGAACTGCCGTCTCCTCACACCCAGGAGGGGCTGAGCCGGGAGCGGTCGCCGTCGGTCCGCGCCGCCGGTGTCCGCACCCCCACCCGGGTCCGGGTCGCCACCAACTGGCCGTCCTGCGGGTAGGCGTGCCAGGTGCGCCAGTGGATCTGACCCTCGTGGTGCTGGGCCAGCATCGCCGTGAACGCGTGCGGACTGCCCGGGAAGACACCGGCCAGGCCATGAGGATGGTCGGAGACCAGGGCCAGCAACTCCTGGGCGCGGGCCGCGAAGGAACGGGGGGAGAGGACCTCGATCCGGGCCGCGAACTCGTACTCCCAGTCGTCGACCCGTTTGGCCACGCCCAGCGGCAGCGGGGAACTGGAGCCCGCGATACACGCCACCGTCTCCGAGCAGATGCCCGGCTCCTCCTCGAGAAGTACCTGGTGGGACGCACCGAGAAGTCTCAACTGAATCCGCGTTCCGGACAGTTCGAGGTCGAGCGTGGCGAGCGCGGGCAGCGGCTCGCGGCCCAGGGTCCAGGCGAGATCGGCCGCACGCGTGTCGGTGTAGGACGTGTTCAGGGTCGTGAGCATGGATCGGCTCCGCTAGCACGCAAAGTGAGAAGTGGGGTCCGGCGCACCCCGGTCATGGCGCCGGCGGACGAGGCCGGCCCGGCCAGTCGGGTGGTACGCCCGGTCGGCCCGGTGGGGAGGACGCTTGCGGGACAGGTGTCCGAAGGACGTCCGCGGGCTGCTTCGGTGGTTGAGAGGGAATCATGAACTGTGGCGTCGCCACAGCGTTTTTACCCAAGACCGCCCGGTTTCCATCCCCCCGAGGGCTCCACAGCGCATCTGTTCAACTACGGCGTACGCCAGGGGCATTGGCGCGGCTGACATATGCGCCACTACTGCCCCTGACCGGGCGCGCAGCCGCACGCGCCACGGAAGCCACACACCCACGCGCTCCCCCGATGGAGTGACCCTCCCGCACATCACCCGCACGTCACCCGCACCGCCCCCGGGCGGGCACGCCCGTGCAGCATGCCCGCCCCCGAGAACCGCGCCCCCTCAACCGACCCCCGTCTGCCGCATCCCCTCGGCTGCTCCCCCGTCGGCCGCCTCCCCTCGTCAGCTCCCGCCGCCGCATCCGCCCCCGCCGCACGACGACCCGCAGGACGAGTGGCCGCCGCAGGAGTGCCCCCCGCCGCAGGAGTGGTGTCCTCCGGAGTGGCTCCCCGAGTGGTGGCCGCCGCCGGACGAGGCGTCGATTCCGCCGGCCCACCAGCTGGTGTCGCTGCTGTTGCCGCTCCGCGAGAACCCACGCGACCGCGCCCCTCGGGCCACCGGCCGCCGCGCCGCCTTCCGGCTCCGCTTGCGGGCGTTCACCACGAGGCTCACCACGAGACCGACACAGACGACCACCACAGCGATTCCGAAGATCATGCCCCTGTCCCCCTTCTCTTCCTCGTCCCCGGGCGGCCCCGGCGGGCCCCTCCGTGTACCCGGGTGCACGAGGGATGCCCCCACCCCCGATCGACCAAAGCAGAGTTGAGGAACTTCTGAGGGTCCCCCCACGAAAAGGGCCTCTGACCTGCACAGAAGGTCAATTCGGGGCGCCAACTCTGGCGCCCGGCATGCGAATCCGCCCCGCCCGCTTTCGCAGAGGGTCCGGTACGAGTCGGTCAATAGCGTTCACCCTTATTCATTGCAACGCACTAGGTCGAGCCTGTTGCGTTAGATTCAAAGCCGTCGCAACGATTTTGACGCCCCACCTGCTTTTATGGTGACTTCGCGCAACGAATGTGTTGCCAGATATCCGAATGCAACGTAGCGTTTCCATTATCAGAAACGACGGGTCCAAGGAGCGCACGATGCAGAAGTTCGACACCCCCGCCCCGGTCTCGGCCGTGCTCGACATCCCCGCGGGACGCATCCGGATCATCGCCGGCGAGCGGGCCGACAGCACGGTCGAGGTCCTTCCCGCGGACGCCTCCAAGAGCCGAGACGTGAAGGCGGCGGAGCAGATCGAGGTCGCGTACGACGACGGCGTCCTGCGGATCGAGGCCGCCCCGGCGATGAACCGGATCCTCGGCAACTCCGGATCCGTCGAGGTGACCGTCCAGCTGCCCGAGGGCTCCCGCATCGAGGCGAAGGCGGCCGCCGCCGAACTCCGGGGCGTCGGACGGTTCGGCGACGTCGTCTTCGAGGGCCAGCAGGCCACCGTCGAGCTCGACGAGGTCGAAGGCGCCCGGCTCAGCACCCTCGCCGGCGACATCTCCGTCGGCCGCCTGGGCGGCCCCGCGGAGATCAGCACCGAAAAGGGCCACCTCCGCATCGCCGAGGCCGTACGCGGCACCGTCACACTGCGCACCCAGGCCGGCGACATCGCGGTCGGCGCCGCCCCCGGAGTCTCCGCCTCCCTGGACGCTGGCACCGCCTGCGGCCGGATCCACAACGCGCTCAGGAACACCGACGGCACCGCCGCCCTGGACATCCACGCGACCACCGCCCACGGCGACATCACCGCCCGCAGCCTGTAAAGGAGGGCACCTCTCATGACCGACCTGGCCATCGCGGCGAACGGACTGCGCAAGTCCTACGGCGACAAGACCGTCCTCGACGGCGTCGACCTGGCCGTCCCGGAAGGGACGATCTTCTCCCTGCTCGGCCCGAACGGCGCCGGCAAGACCACCGCCGTCAAGATCCTCTCCACCCTCGTCTCCCCCGACCCCGCCTCCGGCCGTATCCACGTCGGCGGCCACGACCTCGCCACCGCCCCGCAGGCCGTGCGCGCCGCGATCGGCGTCACCGGACAGTTCTCCGCCGTCGACGGCCTGATCACCGGCGAGGAGAACATGCTCCTCATGGCGGACCTGCACCACCTCTCCAGGCGCGAGGGACGGCGGGTCACCGCCGAGCTGCTGGAGCGCTTCGACCTCACCGAGGCGGCGAAGAAGCCCGCCTCCACCTACTCCGGCGGCATGAAGCGCCGCCTCGACATCGCGATGACCCTGGTCGGCGACCCGCGGATCATCTTCCTCGACGAGCCGACCACCGGCCTCGACCCGCGCTCCCGGCACAACATGTGGCAGATCATCCGCGAGCTCGTCACGGGTGGCGTCACCGTCTTCCTCACCACCCAGTACCTGGAGGAGGCCGACGAACTCGCCGACCGCATCGCCGTCCTCAACGACGGCAGGATCGCCGCCGAGGGCACCGCCGAGGAGCTGAAGCGGCTCATCCCCGGCGGACACGTCCGGCTCCGCTTCACCGACCCGGCCGCGTACCGAAGCGCCGCCGCCGCCCTGCGTGAGGCCGCACGGGACGACGAGTCCCTCGCCCTGCAGCTCCCGAGCGACGGCAGCCAGCGCGAGCTGCGCTCCATCCTCGACTGGCTGGACTCGGCCGGCATCGAGGCCGACGAGCTGACCGCGCACACCCCCGACCTCGACGACGTCTTCTTCGCCCTGACCGGCGGCGGCGCCGTCCCCCACCAGCCTGAGGAGGCTGCCCGATGAGCGCACCCCTGGCCCCCACCCGCCCGACCCGGCTCTCGCTCGCCCTGCGCGACTCCGCCACTCCGACACCCCGTCGGCGTACGCCGCCCTGCGCGTGTCAGCCGGGTGGTTGAGGAACTCCGGAGCTTCGGCGCAGGATGGCGGCCATGACCTCCAGCGCGCGCCCCTTCCTCAACCGCCGGCTCGCCGAGTTCGGGACGACGATCTTCGCCGAGATGTCGGCCCTAGCCCTGAGCACCGGAGCCGTCAACCTCGGCCAGGGCTTCCCCGACACCGACGGCCCGGAGCAGGTCCGCGAGGCCGCCGTGCGGGCGCTGCGCGGCGGGCGCGGCAACCAGTACCCGCCGGGCCCCGGCGTCCCCGAGCTGCGCACCGCCGTCGCCGAGCACCAGCGGCAGCGCTACGGCCTCGGCTACGACCCGGACACCGAGGTGCTGGTCACCGCGGGCGCGACCGAGGCGATCGCCGCGACCCTGCTGGCGCTGCTGGAGCCCGGCGACGAGGTGATCGCGCTGGAGCCGTACTACGACTCGTACGCCGCCTGCATCGCCATGGCGGGCGGCCGGCGCGTACCGGTCACGCTGCGGCCGCACCAGGACGGGGACGCGAGCTTCCGCCTCGATCTGGACGAGCTGCGCGACGCCGTCACCGACCGCACCCGGCTGCTGCTGATCAACACCCCGCACAACCCGACCGGCACCGTGCTGACCCGCGAGGAGCTGTCCGCGATCGCCGAGCTGGCCGTAGAACGGGATCTGCTCGTCGTCACGGACGAGGTGTACGAGCACCTGGTGTTCGACGACGCCGAGCACGTACCGCTCGCGACCTTCCCGGGCATGCGTGAGCGGACCGTCACCATCTCGTCGGCGGGGAAGACGTACTCCTTCACGGGATGGAAGGTCGGCTGGGTGACGGCGGCACCGGGCCTCGTCACCGCGGTGCGCTCGGCCAAGCAGTTCCTGACGTACGTGTCCTCCGGGCCGTTCCAGTACGCCGTCGCCGAGGCGCTCGCGCTGCCCGAGACGTACTTCGAGGAGTTCCGGGCGGATCTGCGTGCCAAGCGGGACCTGCTCACCGCCGGACTCACGCAGGCGGGCTTCGCGGTGTTCCGGCCGGCGGGCACCTACTTCGTCACCACCGACATCCGCCCCCTCGGCGAGAGCGACGGCTTCGCCTTCTGCCGCGCCCTGCCCGAGCGTGCGGGGGTCGTCGCCATTCCCAACGCGGTCTTCTACGACCACCGGGAGGCCGGTGCCCCGTTCGTCCGCTTCGCCTTCTGCAAACGCGTCGAGGTGCTGGCGGACGCGACGGAACGGCTCCGCAAGGCGTTCACGCGCTGACCACCGTCGAGATCGGCCGTTCCTCTCATCTGCTCCTGCTCTCCCCCTGCCCCCTCACGTCCACCCCCGGGCGTCGCGAACCAGGTGCTCGTGGAGCCGCGCCAGCCGGGGTTCGGAGAGGGTGCCGGAGCGTGTGGCCAGGTAGAGGGTGTTGATGGGAGGGATCTCCGGTTCCATCAGGGGGACCAGCGCCCCCGAGGCCAGTTCCGCAGCGCACAGATATGTCGGCAGGACCGAGATGCCCGCCGACGACGTGACGGCCGCGATCACGGCGCGCAGGTCGGGGACGACCACCGCCGGCGGACTCGGTGGCGGGGCGTCGAAGACCGTACGCCAGTAGCGGCGGATGATCGGAAGAGTCTCCGCGTACGCGATCATCGGGAGTTTCGCCAGGACCTTCAACTTCTCGCAGTCCAGGGCGTCCGCCGGGATCCCCGCGGCGATTCGGGGCGAGGCGAGCAGGGCGAACTCCTCGTCCGTCAGAGGAGTGAAGTCCACCCCGCGGCCCTGGGGCTGGATCGTGGACACCACGATGTCCAGGTGCCCGCCGCGAAGGTCCTCCAGAAGGTCCGACGCCATGCCGAGGCTGATGCGGACGTCGAGGCCGGCGGCGATGAGCTGGCTGATGGATGCCATGACCCTGGCGGTCACCAACTCCGCCGGCCCGCCCAGGCGGACGGGACGGTTCTCCGTGGTGTCGCCGAAGTGGCGGGAGACGGCTGCATTGATCTCGGCCATGTGCGCCTCGATCTCGTAGGCCAGCGCCTTTCCCTCCGCGGTGGGTGTCGCGCCTTGCGGCGTGCGGAGGAACAGCGGCTTACCCAATTCGCTCTCGAGACAGCGGATCTGCTGAGTAACCGCCGGCTGCGTGAGGCCCAATTGCCGGGCCGCCTTGGTGAACGATCCTGTGTGACAGACGGCGATGAAGGTCTGTAGCCATCCCAGCTGCATAGTCGTACCGGCCCCCCAACCGGCAGTGGCCGGGGTGTTCCGCGCTATGCGACCACCCCGCGCATCGCTGCGAAGGATACCGTTCGGCATCGCGGGGGTGTTCAAGCCCTTGTAAAATTGCGAAATCGCATCAGCGGGGCGGTAATCCGCCCCGCTGATCGTCAATCCGTTTCTTTTTCAACTGGTCAGTTGGTGCTCTGAAGAATTGCCAGTTCGGCGACCTTGGCGGCCGAAGCCGGGTTCTGACCCGTCACGAGACGGGTGTCGGCCACCGCGTGCTCGGTGAAGTTCGCGGCCTTGGTGAACTTCGCGCCCCGTTCGGTCAGAGCCGTCTCCAGCGCGAAGGGCACGACGTCGGACAGCCCCACGGCGGCCTCCTCCTCGTCGGTGAAGGACGAGACCTGCTTGCCGGCGACCAGGTGAGAGCCGTCCGCGAGGGTGAGGTTCACCAGGGCGGCCGGACCGTGGCAGACGGCGGCGACGATCCCGCCGCGCTCGTAGACGGCCGCAGCCAGCCGCGCCAGCTCGGTCGCGTCGGGGAAGTCCCACATCGTGCCGTGGCCGCCGGCGAAGTAGACGGCGTCGTAGTCGGCGGCATCGAGTTCCGCGGCGGTGGGGGTGGCGGCGAGCGCGGCCTCGTTGTCGGCCAGGAATCGGGCCGTGACGGTGTCGTCCGGCTTGATCCCGTCGCGCGGCGGCTGCCCGCCGGCGACCGACACGAACGCGATGTCCCAGCCGGCCGCCCGGAACACCTCGGCGGGGTGGGCGACCTCGGGAACGTAGAAGCCGGTGGTGCGGCCCGTGTCGCCGAGCCGGCCGTGCGAGGTGAGGGCGAAGAGAACCTTCGGCATGTCAATCCTCCAGTGTGAGGTGTGTCCGGTGAAGCGGGGTGCGGTGGGCGAAGGCGCCGATCAGGCGGTCAGCTCCGCCAGTTCGGGCAGATACACCCGCCGCAGCTTGCGTGCGACGGCACGCTCCACGTGCTCGGGCGTGTGGTAGCCCCACCACGCCCACAGGCTCGTGGCACCTGTGTCGCGCACCGCGAGCGCGTTGGTGATGTGATCGTCGATGAACGTCACGGCGTCCGGCGGGAGTCCGTCGGCCACGGCGATCTGCCGCACGGCCGTCCGCTTGTCCGAGCACGAGCCGACGACCTGGGCCACGGTGACGTCCAGACCGTGATGGGCCAGGATCTCCCACACGCTCTCCTCGTCCTTCGCCGTGACGATCGACGTGCCCCTGCCGCTGTGGCGGCGGAGCAGCCCGGCGATTCCCGGATACAGGGTGTGAAGGTCCAGCCACTCCGTACGCCGGCGCTCCCGCAGCGCGGCCCGTACCGCGGTCGCGCCGCGCACCAGGGCGTCGAGCCTGGGCCCCGGAATGCGGGCCGCGAGGGCCTCGAAGTCCGCCTGTCCCCGGATCGAGGCGGCGGCGGGGTCGCGCGCCACCATGAAGTCGTCGAGCAGCCGCGCGTAGGTGCGGACCGTGCGGAAGCGGGTGACGAACCCGGCGGGCATGGCCCCCGCCAGCTCGGCGATCGGCTTGGCCGCGACCGTGGCCGGGTCGTGGTCGGCGTAGTGGGTGACGACAGCGCACTCGGTGAAGGCGTCGGCGATGACGCCGTCGAAGTCGAGTATCAGCAAGGTGTCTCCTCAAGGCCTCGAGGATGCGAAGGGCGCGCGCCGTACGGGGGATGGGGGCGCGCCCCGCGCGGGTGGCGGCGGCCACTCAGGCCGCTGCCACCTGCTTCTTGTCGACCGTCTCGAAGACCTGCTGCATGAACCGGCCCACGTAGGCGTAGTAGGAGCAGGTGATGATGTGGCCGTCGACGATCACGTCGGAGTCCACGACGTCGGCGCCGGCGTTGATCACGTCGTCGCGCAGACCTATGTAGGCACAGGCGCGACGGCCCTTGAGCACGCCGGCGGAGACCATGATCCACGGGCCGTGGCAGAGGCCGGCGACGACCTTCTCGGCCGCGTCCATGGCGCGGATGAAGTCCAGGACACGAGCGTCCTGGCGCACCCGGTCGGGTGCCTCGTGGCCGCCGGTCAGGATGACCGCGTCGTAGGCCTCGACGTCCAGCTGCTCGAAGGTGATCAGCGGCTTGGCGGTCTTGTCCATGGGCAGCGGGACGCCGTACTTGCCGACGACATCGGCACCGTTGCGGGTGGCCACGTCCACGTGCCAGCCCTCTTCGAGAAGCCGGTAGTAGGTGTAGACCACGTCGTGGTCCTGGAATCCGGGGCCGGTGATGATGACGGCACTGGGCATGCGTGTGCTCCTTCTTCGGACGCGGTTGCTGGGTGGGGCGTTCGGTGCGGGTTCCGGCGTCGGGGCCGGCCCGGACGGTCAGGCGAGCGCGAGCGAGAGGTAGTACTGGTCCAGCGCGGGACGGCGCACGTCGCCCTGTGCGGGGGCGAGGATGTCCACCTCGCCGGTGACCACTCCGGTGAGACCGAGCGGGATGTGGAACAGGTCCTGCTCCTGGCGCCGGTAGAACACGTCCGCACCGGCCCGGATGGAGAACGCGAACTCCGCGCCCGGGGACCGGTCCCGCAGTCGCGCCTGCGGCAGATACGTCACCGGCTTCGCCGGCAGTTCGGGTGCCTCGGCGTGTTGCTGCTCGTAGGCCGTGCCCTGCCGGTCGTAGTTGTCACGCAGCCGGATCAGGTCGAACTTGTTGCGCGGTGCCTCGACCTCGACCAGCCACAGCGGGCCGGGGCCGATGCTCCGGGAGGAGTGGAAGGCGCCGCCCCCGATGCGCAGGACCGAACCGCCGCCCACCGGGATCTCGCCCGTCAGCGTGTCGGTCACGCCCTGCCCCGCGAGGCAGAGGAGATAGGTCAGCTTGCGGGGGTGTACGTGCATCGACGTGGACTCGCCCTCGTCGATCTTCAGGTTCCACACGTCGATGAAATCATCGACGTAGATGCGGTATTCAAGCCCCCACGGCTTGGGAATGATCTCGTTGAGGTGACTGTCCCCGTCCAGGCTCTCGTTTCCGATGCGGGAGCCTTTGCGGACCACTTCGTTCAGTGCGGCGAAATCCCGTGGACCAGGGTCGATTCTCACCGCCATATCGATCGGACTCAAATTCTGCGCCATCTCAGACATGTCGATCCCCCAGTCGAAACATTTGAGTGCGGACCTCCGGCTCGGGAAAGGACTGTAGCCGGACGGCCAGAATGGCCAAAATAGCTGGGGCAGTAGTCCCCGATAACCATCCGGGGGGCCCTCACTGAAGTAATGGCCCCCCCTCGGATTGCTTATTTGAAGCCGCCCCGGTGCTGTTGGCACTGTTTCCTGACGGGGCCGGGTCCGGGCCCGGTGACGTGTCCGAGCCGGCCGGCCCCGCACACATACGAATGGGGGAGCACTGGTGAGTACACCCACGTCCACAACCGCCCTCGCCACCAGGACATCCGGCGGGGCGCCGGCCCAGATCGGCTCCATCGCGGTTCTCGGCTACGAGGCATGCTCCGAGCAGGACACCATCACACCGCTGGAGATCTTCAAGGGCGCCGCCATGGTCACCAGCGGACAGATCGCTCCGTGGGAGCGGGAGGCCGCCAACCGCGAACTCGACGTGCGCCTGGTCTCCCTGGAGCCCGGCGTCGTCAAGATGCAGATGGGCACCAACGTCGTCGCCGACTCGGTACTGAACGACGACGACCTGTTCGACATCCTGTACATCCCCGGCGGTGTCGGCTCCGGCGCGCTGCTGACCAACGATCGTGTGCACAAGCTCATCCGCCGCCACCACGAAGCGGGCAAGGTCATCGCCGCCAACTGCTCGGGCGTCGGCGTCATCGCCCGCTCCGGAATCGTCAACGACGAGCCCCTGACCTGCGTGGCCGCGGTGGCCCGCGGACTGCGCGGCGAGGGCTTCAACGTGGCCCTCGGCCGCCGGATGTGGATCGCCAACACGGCCTCCCGCATCTGGACGTTCACCGGCTCCTACGGCGTGAACGGCGGTGCGGTCGCCATGGTGGCGCACTACTTCGGCCGGGAGGTCGGCACCATCGTCTCGATGATGTTCGACACCATCGGCGGCATCGGGGACGCGATCTTCGAGGAGACCGGGCCGGAGTTCTACCAGCACCCCGAGCTGGAGGAGTCCTTCCAGAACTTCTTCCAGCCGATGCTCTTCCCGCCGCTCGACGAGTCCGCCGAAGCCTGAGCGCCGACGCACCCGGGAGCCTCACATGCCCACACCGGTCGACCTCAGAGACCTCAGCTGGATCCGCGGCGCCCTGCAGACGGTGGTCGCGCTGGAGCACTCCACCATGCCGCTGTACTGCGCCGCGATGTACTCGCTCGAGGTGCAGAACTACCCGTCGTACAACATCATCCGCAGCGTCCTGATGGAGGAGATGGTCCACATGGCCATCGCCGCCAACATGGTCGCCGCACTCGGCGGGAGCCCCGCGATCAAGGGCCTCAAACCGACCTATCCCGGCAGCGGCGGCCTGCCCGGCGGGGTCGCCCCCGACCTGAGGCCGCGGCTGGCAAAGCTGTCGGGCGCCGCGCTGGAGTCGTTCATGCGGCTGGAAGCACCGCTCTTCGTGCTCAACGCCCGGCAGCGCGGCTCCTCCTATCCCACGATCGGCGCGTTCTACGACGCCATCCGAAACGCGATCACGCGCAACGCGGCGGCCGTCGAGCGGGCCGTACGCCTGGGCGGGCCGGCCAACCAGGTCGGCGGAAACCTCGGCTATCTCACGTTCGACAGGGACGACCCGGACCCGGTCGCCTCGTTTCTCCACGCGCTGGACATCATCACCGAGCAGGGTGAGGGCGGCGGCGAAGGCACCGTGGAGACGGCCGCCGAGATGTTCCAGAAGGAAGGCTCGCACTACGCCCGGTTCGCCGAGTTGCGCTACGGCCGGCGCTACCGACCCCTCGACGCGGTGCCCTTCTCCCGGGAGACGGAGCGCGACTTCTTCACCGGCGAGGAGATCGTCTGGCCGGTGGTCATCAATACCCTCGCCGTTCCCGCGGACGGCTACGAGGCGGTGCTGGCCCTCGATCCGCGCGGGCCCGAGGTACGCAAGGAACTCGAATCGTTCGACGACGCCTACACGCAGATGATGCTCGCGCTGGACACCACCTGGAACGGCCCGGTGGAGACCTGGTGGCCCTCGCTCGGTGCCGCGGTCACCCAGATGGACCAGATGCGCGTGCGTTCCTGCTTCACCATCATGCGCAACGAAATCCCTCGGGCGGTCGTCGCACGCCTGGAGGAGCTCTATCCCAGGGAATTCCGGTCCCTGGAGCGTTACACCGACCTGGCCCTGCCGGTCTTCTACGGGCCGCGTTTCCTCAACAACGCGGCCTGACCGGCGAAAGGCGCGCTTCGCCCCTTCAGCCGCCCGTAACCCCTTCGAACAGGAAGTCCTCATGACATTCGCCAGCGACAGGGTGACCGCGCCCTCCCGCCAGGCAACGCCGTCGCGGCGGGGCCTGTTCGCGGGGGTCGCCGCGGGCAATTTCCTCGTCCTTCTCGACACCTCCATCCTCAACGTCGCGCTGCCCGACGTCCGCTCCGATCTCCATGCGAGCCAGGCGGCCCTGCCCTGGGCCGTCGACGCCTACACGATCGTCTTCGCCGGCCTGCTCCTCGCCTCCGGCGCGGTAGCCGACCGGTTCGGCGCCCGCAGCGTCTACCGGGGCGCCGTGCTGGCCTTCGGTGTCCTGTCCCTCCTCTGTGCGACCTCGCCCGACGCCGCGTTCCTGATAGGCGGAAGGGCGCTGCTGGGCGTCGCCGCCGCCGGAATGGTCCCGGCGTCACTGGCACTGCTCGCCGGGCTGTACCCAGACCCGGCGGAGCGGGCCAGGGCCATCGGCGCCTGGGCGGCGGTCACCTCCACCGGTCTCATCGCGGGTCCCGTCCTCGGCGGCGCTCTCGTCGAACTGGGCGGCTGGCGGCTGGTGTTCCTGGTGAACCCGGTCGTCGTGGTCGTCGCGCTGCTCGCGTCCCGCGGACTGCCCGGGGGGCGCCCGGACTCCGTCCGCGCAGTGGACCGGGCCGGGATCGGGCTGTCGGTCCTGGCACTGGCCGCCCTCACGTTCGGCCTGATCGACGCCGGGACCGAGGGCTGGGGGCGTCCACTGCCGCTGCTGGCCCTGGCACTCGCGGCCGTCGCGTTCGCCGCCCTGTTCGTCGTCGAGCGCAGGGCCACCGCGCCGATCCTGCCGCCGGCCCTGGTCGGACTGGCACGGGTGCGGGCGGACATCGTGGCCGGTGCCATGGCCTCGTTCATCTTCTACGGGGTGCTGTACGCACTGACCCAGTGGATGGTCGAGGAGCGGGGCCTGTCGGCGTTCAAGACGGGTACGGCGTTCCTGCCGATGACACTGCCGATGTGCTTCATGCCGTTGCTGACCGGCCGTCTCGTCGCCCGGATCGGGGCGCGTCGGGTGATCCTGGTCGGGCTCGCCCTGGACACAGCGGCCGGTGGAGTCCTCGCGTTCGCCTCGAACGACACGCCGCTCGCCCTGGTCATCACGGCCCAGGTCGCCCTCTCCTTCGGTTCCACGCTCGCCATCCCGGCGGCCACCGCGGACATGGCCATCGCCGCTCCGAAGGAGCTCGCGGCCACCGGCCAGGGCGCGTTCAACGCCGGGCGGCAGGCGGGCAGTGCGCTGGGAGTCGCCGCACTGGCACCGCTGGCCACCCTGTCCTCCTCGGGCATCGTCCTGGCCGCCGGCGGGCTGATCGCCCTGCTGCTGGTGGTCGCAGCGCGTCCCGCGCCCGCGGCGGCCTGACCGAGCAGGAGACCCCGTACGGGCGCGCTCGATGCCCGCCGTTCGGCGTGGGCACGGGTGCACGCCCCATGCCCGCGCCACGTCCCCTCCCCTCTTCCTCCCCCGGACCTCTCACTGACAGGAGTAACTCGTGACGATCACCGCGACCGCACGGCAGTTGGTCAAGCCGGGCACCGAGGCCCGTCTTGACGCCCTGATGGCAGGGCTCGAACGCAACATCCGTGCCCACGAACCCGGCTGTCTCCGCTTCGACTACGTCATCTCCGCGGACCGGCCGGGAGAACGCCTGGTCATCGAGGAGTACGCCGACGAGGCCGCCCTCGAAGCGCACAAGCACACGTCGTACCTGGCGGAGTTCATCCCCCAGCTCCTGGAGTGCCTGCTCGAACCGCCGATCCTGGAGATGTTCCGGCCCACCGCGGACAGGGCGCCGCTGCCGGAGTCGTGCTTCCACGTCGGCGTCGTCGTACCGGACCTGGCCGAGGCCGTCGAGCTGTACTCGCAGTGGTTCGGCATCGAGTTCACCGAGCCTGCCACCTTCGAGATCCCGTATCTGGAACAGGGCGGGCAGGGCGGCCCGGGCCGGATGACGGCCGCCTTCTCGCGTACCGCGTATCCGCAGTACGAACTCATCCAGGCGGACGGGGACGGTGTCACCTCCATCGAACACGCCGGGAAGGTCCTGTACTACGGCGTGTGGGAGAGCGACATGGAGGGGCGGCTGAAGAAGCTGGAAGCCGCGGACATCACCGTCGACGCCTACTTCCGGCCGGGCCCCGGCGAGACGCCGTTCGCCCTGATCACCGGGCCCGACCTGCAGGGTGTACGGATCGAGTACGTGGACACGGCGGACCGGCCGGCCATGGACGAGTGGGTGAACACGGGCCGCTACCCGGGGCTTTCGGGCCGCTAGGGGCTGACGGATGGCGCTGTACCACGTGGGTTTCGCCGTTCCCGACCTGTCGGCGGCGATGCGCGAGTTGCGTGTCGCCGCCGGCGTGGAATGGGCGGAACCGCGCCCGGGACGGATCGGCGACTGGGACTTCCGCATCGTCTTCAGCCGTCCCGGGCCGCCGTTCGTCGAGCTGGTCGAAGGCGGTCCCGGCAGCCCGTGGGACACCTCGGCGGGACCGCGGTTCCCTCACCTGGGGTACTGGACCGACGACATCGGCGCCGGTGTGCGGCGGCTGGAGAAGCATGGCTTTCCGGCCGAGTTCTCCGGATGTCCCTTCGGCCGGCCCTACGCATACCACCATCTGAAGAGCATCGGGGTGAACATCGAACTCGTCGACGCCGTCCTCCAGCCGGACTTCCTGGCTGCCTGGCAGCCGGGCGGCGAGCCGATGGACGTCCTGCACGAACGAGCACTGGAGGAACAGTGAGCGCCAGCCCCACGCCCGTCACGCTGATCACCGGAGGGTCGACCGGCATCGGCGCCGAGACCGTACGGCGGCTGCTCAAGGCCGGTCACCGGGTCACCGCGACCGGACGCGACGCGGACAAGCTCAGGACGTTCGCCCGGACCCTGGGCGATCCGGAGGAACTGCTGCTCCTGCCCGGTGACGCCGCCGCCGCGGACGCGGTCGAGGAGGCGGTGCGGGCCACGGTGCAGCGCTTCGGGCGTATCGACAACGTCATCGCCAACGCCGGTTACTCCACCCACGACTCGGTGGCGGACGGCGATCCGGAGCTGATGCGCTCGATGCTTCTCACCAACGTCCTGGGGCCGACGCTGCTGATCCGCGCGTCGCTAGAGGAGCTGCGGAAGACCCGTGGCCGGATCGTGCTGCTCGGCTCGGTCGCCGGTCTCAAGTACGGTCCCGGTAACTTCTACTCGGTCACGAAGTGGGCTGTGCACGCCCTCGCCGAGAACACCCGCATGCTCGTCACCGAGTCGGGTGTCGGGGTGAGCCTGATCGCCCCCGGCAAGGTCGACACGCCCTTCTGGGACACACGCGGCGGCACTCCGCCCGGCCCCGCGCTCAGCGCGGAGAACATCGCCGACGGCGTCATGTGGGTGCTCGGCCAGCCGGCCGGCGTCGACGTGAACACCGTCACGATCCGGCCGACCGGCCAGGTCAACTAGTGCTGCGACCGGAAAGGTTTACCGGCTCGCGCCGCCCGGCGGCTGTCCGGCAAACCTTCCCGGCCACAGCACTAGGTCCTCTCGTCAAACTGCCGCCGTCCGCCCGGAGGGCGGGCTCTGCGGCGGCGTGGGGGCCCCTCCCGCTCGAGCGAAGCCGAGAGTGGGGGAGCGTGCTCTGGGGGACCCCCTGCTCGAAGAGCTTGGGGCAGTGCCGGGCGGAAGCCCTCGTACTGGATGTACGTGGGATTTCGCCCGGTGCGGCGGTGGGGGCACCGCCCGCGCGAGCGAAGTCGAGCGTGGGGGAGCGTGCATGGCGTCGCGGGGCAGGCGGGAGTTTGACGACAGGGCCTAGCGGCCTCAGAGATCACGTCCTTCTGACGCCGGACCCGAGCAAGGGCCCACCTCACCGGCGGTGGTGCTGAAGTTGCCCGTGGTGGGCCTGTTGTGCGAGTGCTGGTCACCGCGGTGCGCTCGGCCGAGCAGTTCGGCCGAGGGGCGGGCGCCCCGTACGCGGGAATTCGCCCCCGCACGGCCGCGCAAGCTTCGTAAACCGGGCGTGATCGGAGGATGGTTCCGGTGTGACCGACACCAGGACCATCCCGGCCCCCGCCCCACCGGGCCCGAGGAACAGCGACCGTGTCCGTCCGGCCGGGGACGGCCGACGGCTGCCGACGACGGCCGCCGCCGCCCTCGGGCTGTTCTTCGTCTCCCGGCTGTGCGGCGGCCTCGTGCTCGCCCTCGTCGCCCGGTCCGCGGGCAGGCACCCCCTGCTGCTGCTCGGTCGCTCCTGGGACTCCGTCTGGTATCTGGGGATCGCCTCGCACGGCTACGGACACATCCTGCGCAACCGCACCGGCATCCACTACGACCTGGCGTTCTTCCCGCTCTACCCGGGTCTGGTCCACACGGTCACCACCCTCACCCCGCTCGGCGGCGTCCAGGCGGGACTGCTGGTGTCCTGGACGGCCGCGGTGATCGCCGCGTACGGGATCTACCGGATCGGCGTACGGCTGCACGGCCCCGCCGTGGCCACCGTCCTCGTCGTGCTCTGGGGGCTGCTTCCGCACTCCGTGGTGCTGACGATGGGCTACACGGAGCCCGTGCTGACGGCGTGCGCCGCCTGGTCGCTGTACGCGGTCCTGACCCGGCGCTGGGTCTGGGCGGGGACACTGGCGGCCCTCGCCGGCCTGTCCCGGCCCAACGGCTGCTCGGTGGCCGTCGCGGTGCTCGCGTCGGCCGCGCACGAGGTGTGGCGGACGCGCGGTCGCGGAGTTTCCCACAGGCTGTGGACGGGCGCTGCGCTCGCGCCCCTCGGCTGGAGCGGCTATGTGCTGTGGGTCGGCCACCGCAGGGGCGATCCGCTCGGTGGCTACTTCACCGTGCAGCGGCTGTGGGGCTCGCGGTTCGACTTCGGGCACGGCGCGCTGCGCTTCACCGAGCACATGGCGCTGCACGGCACCCGGCTGCTGTTCCCGATGGCCCTGGTGATCGTCGGGGTGAGCAGCGTGCTCTTCGGGCTGCTGATCGCGGACCGCGCCCCGCTGCCGCTCGTCGTCTACAGCGGCGTACTGCTGGTGATCGCGCTCGGCGGCTCCGGGTTCTTCGAGTCGAAGCCGCGCTTTCTGCTCCCGGCCTTCCCGCTGCTGACGGTGGTGGCGCGGGCGCTGGTACGGACGGCGAGAGCCCGACCGTGGCACGCCACCATCGTGGCGAGCGCCCTGGCCGGGCTCTCTTTTGTCTACGGGGCGTATCTGGTCGTACTCGCCCGATCGCCCCTCTAGGGGGATCTACTCCCCGTCGTCCTCGGGCTTCTCCGCGTCGTCGACTTCCTCCGTGAGGCCGAGCTGCTCGACGAGCCACCGGTCGAACTCGATGGCGGCGCGCACCCAGCTCACGGTCGACGAGACGAAGTGGTCCAGACTCACGCCGGTGCCGATCAGCATCTGCGCCTCACCGATGAGGCGGACGGTGCCGTCGTCGTGCGTGTGGGTGTAGACCTTGGGCCACAGGGTGCGCCGGTTCCAGTCGTCGATGGACTCCAGCAGCTGCGGCTTCTCGTCGATCTGGTGGGGACGGTCGTAGAACGTCCGCACGGAGAAGACGGCCTGGTCGCCCTCGCCGCGGAACATGAAGTACGTACGGAACTGCTCCCACGGTGCGACGAGGTCTCCCTCTTCGTCAACGAGGTGCTTGAGCTCCATCTGGTCCAGGAGCTGCTTCACGAGGTCCTGATCCGGAACCACGGGGCCCGCCGGCGGCTGCGGCTCGGGCTGGCCCCCGAAGTTCGGAATCGAGGACGGGTCGATGCTCACCGTGTTCTTCCCTTCGTACGGATTCCGCCATCCTCCCTCATCCGGGGAGGGGGCTGGCAACCCTGAACGGGTCGTGTCCGCCGGGGGCTGACATGATCTGGCCGCTCTCCACCGCCGGACGGACCGGTCCGTCGGCCTTCGCGGGCGCCGCGCCCGAGGGCAGCCGGCGGATGCCACGGGCCGGCGTCGACGAGGTCGAGCTGACCGTGGTGTACGAGGACGGGCGCACCGCCCTCGTACACATCTACACCCACGCGGGCCGACCGGGCCCGGTCAGAGCGTCTTGCCGGACGCCGGGCCCACCAGCAGCCCGCTCCCGAAGGTGTCCACCCGGACCGTGTCGCCGTCCTTGACCTCGCCGGCCAGGATCTCCTTGGCGAGCCGGTCTCCGATGGCGGTCTGGACGAGTCGGCGCAGCGGGCGGGCTCCGTACGCCGGGTCGTTGCCCTCGTCGGCGAGCCAGGCCAGGGCCTCCGGCGTGACCTCCAGGGTGAGCCGCCGTTCGGCCAGCCGCTTGGCCAGGCGGTCGATCTGGAGCCGGGCGATACGGCTCAGCTCGTCCTTCGACAGCGCCGAGAAGACCACCAGGTCGTCGAGCCGGTTCAGGAACTCGGGCTTGAAGGAGGTGCGGACCACCTCCAGGACCTGCTCCTTCTTCTCCGCCTCGGTCAGGACCGGATCGACCAGGAACTGACTGCCCAGGTTCGAGGTCAGCACGAGGATCACATTGCGGAAGTCCACCGTGCGGCCCTGGCCGTCCGTCAGCCGTCCGTCGTCCAGCACCTGGAGCAGGATGTCGAAGACCTCCGGGTGCGCCTTCTCCACCTCGTCGAGGAGCACCACGCTGTACGGGCGGCGGCGCACCGCCTCGGTCAGCTGGCCGCCCTCCTCGTAGCCGACGTATCCGGGCGGGGCGCCGACCAGCCGGGCGACGCTGTGCTTCTCGCCGTACTCCGACATGTCGATGCGGACCATCGCCCGCTCGTCGTCGAAGAGGAAGTCGGCGAGCGCCTTGGCCAGCTCGGTCTTGCCGACACCCGTCGGGCCGAGGAAGAGGAACGAGCCGGTCGGGCGGTCCGGGTCGGCGATACCGGCCCGGCTGCGGCGTACGGCGTCGGAGACGGCCTGTACGGCCTCGGCCTGGCCGATGAGCCGCCGGCCGAGCCCCTCCTCCATACGCAGCAGCTTCTGCGTCTCGCCCTCCAGCAGGCGTCCGGCGGGGATGCCCGTCCAGGAGGCGACGACGTCCGCGATGTCGTCGGGGCCGACCTCGTCCTTGACCATCGTGCCCTTGGACGCCTCCTCCTCGGCCTCGGAGGCGGCCTCCAGCTCCTTCTCCACGCCCGGGATCTCGCCGTACAGCAGCTTGGAGGCGGTGTCGAAGTCGCCGTCGCGCTGGGCGCGTTCGGCCAGGCCGCGCAGGTCGTCGAGCTTCTCCTTCAGCTCACCGACCCGGTTGAGGGACTGCTTCTCCTTCTCCCAGCGGGCGGTCAGGCCCCGCAGCTCCTCCTCCTTGTCGGCGAGGTCGCGGCGCAGCTTCTCCAGCCGCTCCTTGGAGGCCAGGTCGGTCTCCTTGCTGAGCGCGAGCTCCTCCATGCGCAGCCGGTCCACGGCACGCTGGAGCTCGTCGATCTCGACCGGGGAGGAGTCGATCTCCATCCGCAGCCGCGAGGCGGACTCGTCGACCAGGTCGATGGCCTTGTCGGGCAGGAAACGGGAGGTGATGTACCGGTCGGAGAGGGTGGCCGCGGCGACCAGCGCGCTGTCCGCGATCTGCACCTTGTGGTGGGCCTCGTAGCGGCCCTTGAGGCCGCGCAGGATCGCGATGGTGTCCTCGACGGTCGGCTCGGCGACCAGCACCTGCTGGAAGCGGCGCTCCAGGGCCGGGTCCTTCTCGATCCGCTCGCGGTACTCGTCGAGGGTCGTCGCACCGACCATGCGCAGCTCACCGCGCGCCAGCATCGGCTTGAGCATGTTGCCGGCGTCCATGGCGGAGTCCCCGCCGGCGCCGGCGCCCACCACGGTGTGCAGCTCGTCGATGAAGGTGATGATCTGGCCGTCGGAGTCCTTGATCTCGGCGAGGACGGTCTTCAGGCGCTCCTCGAACTCACCGCGGTACTTGGCGCCCGCGACCATGGCGCCGAGGTCCAGCGCGACCAGCCGCTTGTCCTTGAGGGACTCGGGCACGTCGCCCTTCACGATGCGCTGGGCGAGGCCCTCCACGACGGCGGTCTTGCCGACACCGGGCTCACCGATGAGCACCGGGTTGTTCTTCGTACGGCGGGACAGCACCTGCACCACGCGGCGGATCTCCTGGTCCCGGCCGATGACCGGGTCGAGCTTGCCGTCACGCGCGGCGGCGGTGAAGTCGGTGCCGAACTTCTCGAGGGCCTTGTACTGGCCCTCCGGGTCCGGGGTCGTCACCCGGCGTCCTCCCCTTGTCCTCTGGAACGCGTTCAAGAGCTTCTTGGCGTCCGCGCCCTGGCCGGTCAGGACCTCTCCCGCGGCGCCGCCCTTGGCGGCGATGCCGATGAGCAGATGCTCGGTGGAGAGGTACTCGTCACCGAGGTCCTTGGCGCGCTTGCCCGCGTCGGCGATCACGGCCAGCATCTCGCGGTTGGGCTGGGGCGGTGCCACGGTCGACCCGGTCACACTGGGCAGACCGCCGAGCACGCGCTCGGCGCCGGCCCGTACGGAGGCCTGGTCGGCGTCCACGGCGGCCAGCAGGTCGATGATGTTCTCGTTGTCCTGCCCCTCCAGCAGCGCGAGGAGCAGATGGGCGGGGGTCAGGTCCGGGTGCCCCTCGGCGACGGCCCGGCTGCTGGCCGCGTTGATCGCGTCCCGGCTCCTGTTGGTCAGCTCGGCGTCCACGTTCCCGTTCTCCTCCTTGCGTCAGCCACGCTCAGCTGTCGTCAGTCCTTCATCTGACGCGAGCAACGTACATAAAGTTGAGTCTATTCCACTCAAGGCGCGGAACGGGAGGGCGACCGGCGAGGTTCCGCGGCCGAGAGCCTTTCGCTCACCCACCCGGGCGCGTCCGAGACGTCCAGTACCCCGGATCCGGGCAGGAGCAGCACCGGACCGCCCTCCCCGGCCCGGAGGGCAGCACGAAGGCCCGATCCGGCCGTAGGGGAATACGGGCCGGATGCGGGCGCGACTCGATGACCGCCGGGAGGCAGGGGGCGCGGACGGGCCGTCGAGGGGCCGCAGCAAGTGACATGAGGGGGCGCGCGTGACATCCGGGAGGCGCGCGCAGCGGTGTCATCACGGACGGTGAGGGGGTGGCTCGTGGGCGAACCCCGGGTAAGGACCGAATCCAGCCACCGTGGCAACGGGGCACACCCGGAGTTTCCGCACAAACTGCAGCGGCGTCACCGTGTTCAGGTCACGGTGACGCCGCTGCGGGGGGAAGCACCTGAGCGATTTGTTACGACGGGGGAATCGCGTCAGGCACTGCGGGGGGTGGCTGAGACAGTCCGCATGACCGGGGTGTCCGGTTCGACCAGCCGGTGATCGCGCTGGTCCAGATTCACAAAGATCATTCCGTACCGTATGGCGCACCGGACAGGCTGCGGCGCCCCCCGAGGCCGTCGCAGAAGCCGGTAGGCCCGCACATCGTCGTCCTCGTCGCGGGCGACGACGACAGGCTCCCCGAACACGGTCACCATCAGCGAGTCACCGTTGTGGGGGATGGCAGTGGCCAGGTCGATGAAGTGCCAGCCGGAGCGGTAGGCCGTGGCCATCTCGCGACGGAAGGTGCGGTCGTCCGGAGGAGTGGTCACATCAGCTCCACACGCTGTCATCTGGGCCGACGGGTGTGGCACTATCGCCGGCCGCGGAAGAAGCGGGTACCAACGACCAGACACTGTCCGCTCGTACGTCCTCCTTCGCGCCGGCGAGCCCACTCAACGTTCCGAAGGCCACAACGGCGGAGAAGGTGGCGACAAGCACCGAGCGAAGCATTCTCTTACCCATAGTCGGCTTCGTCCTCACTTGAAGGTCCCCTCTTCCCCCGTCGACTAAGACGATGGCTCATTCGGGCACGTCATGGCCACACAATCGGTGCATCATGTTCCTGCATGTTCAGGACCCTGGGGGGTGGAGGTTTGACAACCAATCGGGCTAAAGCGACACATCCCCATGCCTTGACCGAACTGTGCGAGGAGGGCGGGCGTCTTTACGCGAACGCCCTGCGCACAGGGCGTATCGCGCGCGCCGACGCGGAAGAGGCTCCGTGTCTCATGGAGTTCGCCCTCCTCCATCCCGATCCGGACGACGCCAACTGGCTGCGCCCGGTTCCGCCCTCGGTCGCCCTGGCCCAGCGGCTGAACCCGATAGAGCGTGAGATCTCCGAGCGCAGACGGCTGTCGACCAACCTGGCCGAAGCCTTCGAGCCGTTCATGGCCCTCAGCGCGCAGGTGACCGCGCCCACCCACTCGATCACGGTGCTGGAGGGGCTCGACCGGATCAACGCGGCACTCGACCTGGCCACCGCCCAGTGCCAGAACGAGATGCTGACGGTCCAGCCGAGCGGCCACCGCCCCGAACGCCGGCTCATCGAGGGCCTGGAGCGCGACCGGCCGCTGATCGAGCGCGGGGTGCGCATCCGCACCCTCTACCAGCACACGGCCCGCTACAGCCCGGAACGGCTGGCCTACGTGGACCAGTTCACCGACGGCAAGGCCGAGTACCGCACCATCGACGAACTCGTCGAGCGGCTCATCATCTGCGACGAGGCGGTCGCGTTCATCCCCATCAGCGACGACCGCCAGGTCGCCCTGGAGCTGCGGCACCCGGGCCTCGTCCGCTATCTGGTGAAGGTCTTCGAGTTCATGTGGGGCCGGGCGGTGCCGCTGCGAGCGGGCACCCCCTACGAGACCGATCCGGACGGCATCACGGACATCCAGCACTCCATCGCCAAGCTCCTGGTGGAGGGCCATGTCGACGAGGCCATCGCCCGCCGCCTGGGCATGAACGTGCGCACCTGCCGCGCCCACATAGCCAAGCTGGCCACGGCCCTCGGCAGCGGCAGCCGTGCCCAACTCGGCTATTTGATAGCGCAGTCGGGGATCCTGAGCCAGAACAACCCACTGGCCGGGGAAGGCGGCCCGGGGCCCCGCGAGGGGGGCTCATAGGCCGACGGGAGGCTCCGGGGCCCGACCGGTGAGGGGCAGCAGTTCGGGCGCCCGCGAGGGCCCGTCCAGGCCCGCCTGGGCGATCCGGACGCCCAGTTGGGTACGGCTCGCCGCGCCCAGGGTCTCGGAGAGCCGGGCGATGTGCGCCCGGCAGGTGCGGACGCTGATGCCGAGGCGTTCGGCGACCACGGCGTCCTGGTGGCCCTCCGCCAACAGCGCCGCGATCGAGCGTTCCCGATGGGTGATGCCGTCGATGCCGGTCTCCGGCAGGGGGGACGTCAGCGGGATCGCCAGGCGCCACAGCCGTTCGAAGATGGTCACCAGGTAGTCGATCAGGGCCGGGTGGCGCAGCTCCAGCGCGATGGTGCGGTCGGGGTTGGCCGGGATGAAGGCGACCGTGCGGTCGAACAGGATGAGGCGCTCGGGCACCTCGTCCAGGGTGCGGGCCTCGGCCGCCTCGCCCATCAGCTCCATGTAGGTGTGCAACCCCTGGCCGTGCCGGGCGACATGCGTGTACAGATCGCGCATACGGACGCCCCTGCGGCGCATCTCCAGCGCCCGGTGCAGACCCTCGGAGAGTTCGTCCTCGCGGCGGATGCCGCCGGGCTGGACCGTCAGCACCTCGCGCGTGCACCGCTCGGTCGCCTCGTCCATGGCGGCCCGGATCCGCGGCAGCCCGTCCAGGACACGGATCGCCACGCCCTCCGCGGAGCCCTGCTCACGGCCGCCGAGCCCGGCGTACCACTCGACCGCGGCCACCGCCGCCCCGACCCGCGCCTGGCTCGCGCTGACCTCCTCGTGGACGCCGCGCAGCAGCCGCGTCATGACCTCCTGCGGGGAGGTCGGCACCAGCCAGTCCATGTCGTCGGGGTCCGGGTGCAGCAGCGCGAGTTCCAGCAGACAGGGCACCGGCGCGGCGTCCGCGCGGGGCACCCGGCCCCGGCGTACGGCCCGGGAGTACACCCGGTTCCCGGACTCGCAGAGCCGGTCAGCGCCGTGCGGATGCGCGTCCGTCCCGTGCCCGGCCATCTTCCACTCCTGGCTCCAACTCCCGGCTCAGCGTCCTGCAGCGTGTTCGCAGCGCAACTATGCGCGGAGCCGCCCGCCTCCGCAACAAGGCTCCGCAGCACCAACGCCCACACTTGCCGGGAACGTCCCGGATTCTCCCTCCCTCCGGAAGTTCCGTCTGCACCCAGTTGACGGGAGGTCGGGGCGGGCCGGTCCGCCGGACGACGAAACGGCCGTGGTGGACGGGCGACGCTGCCCTCCACCACGGCCGTTGCTCCAGGAGCGGCGTGCCCGCTACTTCAGACCGATCAGCGTGCACGCGGCCTTGTACTTGGGGGTGCAGATGTCCCCGACGGTGTAGATGTCGTCCTGGATGACCGTGTCCTTGATGTTGTCCTTCGTCAGCGCGACCACCGGCACCAGCATCGACGGGATCTTCTGCCCCGTCGGGCCGTCGACCTTGTCCCGGGTCAGCGCGTCGAACTCGATCGAGCGACCCTGGACCTTGGCCACCGCCATCTCCGCGGCGTTGTTGGCCTCTTCCGGGTACGACTTGTACACGCTCATGTACTGCTCGCCCGAGACGATCCGCTGCACGGCGGCCAGCGAGGCGTCCTGCCCGGTCACCGGCGGGACCTTGCTGATGCCCGCCTCCTTCATCGCCTCGATGACGGCGCCGGCCACGTCGTCGTTGGCCGAGTAGACGCCCGCGATGTTGCTCAGACCGACGGCCTGGATCGCCTGGACCATGTTCGCCTTGGCGTTCTCCGGCTTCCAGTCCTTCGTGTCGTAGGTCTTGACGATGTTGACCTTGCCCTGGAGCTCGCTGAGCGCGCCCTCCTTGAACTGCGCCGCGTTCGGGTCGGTGACCGAACCGTTCATCATGACGACCTTGCTGGTCTCCGCCTTGCTGCCGAGCGCCTCGACGAGGGCGCGGCCCTGCACCTGGCCGACCAGCTGGTTGTCGAAGGAGATGTACGCGTCGATCGGCCCCTGGGCGAGCCGGTCGTAGGCGATGACCGGGATGCCCGCCTCGTTGGCCTTCGTCACGCCCGCCTTGAGGGACTTGGCGTCCACCGGGTCGACCAGCAGCACATCCACCTTGTCGGCGATCATCTGGTCGAGCTGCTCGCTCTGCTTGGCCGCGTCGGCGTCGGCGTTCTCGTAGACGACCTTGCCCTTGTCGTGGGTGAGGGAGCGCACCTGGTCCCGGATGATCGGGTAGTCGAACTTGTCGTACCTCGGGTTCTCCTTCTCCGGCAGAAGAAGACCCACTGTGATGTCGTCGCCCTTCTTCGGAGACGCGGAGCTGCTGCCCCCGCCGACTCCGTCCATGACGCCGCACGCGGCGAGAGAGACGGCCGCCGCGGATGCGGCCAGGGCTATGGCGGTTCGACGCACAGCGGTCCTACGGGTGGTACGAGCGTTCACATCAGATGCCTTCCGGGCGGGGGAGCAGCATTGCGACCCAAGTGGCTGAAAGCCAACGCGGCGACGGCATGCAGCGTCAAGGAGTACGGGTTAACGAGATGGCAACAGCATCCGGGTGGAAGTCAAGTGAAGACCAAGAAACCGCACCACCAGGGCCTTTGCCAAACCTCCCCCTGATGGAGATTTCCGCCGTCACCTGCGGAGACCCGGAAACCTACACTCCGTCAACTTTCCTGTGATTAGCCATCGTTCACGCCCGACACCAAACGTGATCTACATCACGCATCAGCACATCCATCACACTCCTTGCGTCGGCCGACCCTTGCCGCACCCCGCACACCCCGCGCAAAGGGAAAGCCGTGGGGTCGTAAAGATCTGTACAACCTCTTCCGCGTCTCGCGTGTCCTGGTCACGAGCGCCTTTCCGCGTCTCGATCCGATCAGAGGACCGAATGAACCCAGCCAGACGACGCGTCACCGCCGCGGCCGCCACCACCGTCGTGCTCGCCACTGCGGGCGGACTGCTCACGGCCGCCGCTCCCGCCTCCGCCGCGACCTCCTGCACCTCGCCGGTGTTCAAGCGGCAGTTCTTCGCGAACACCGGTCTCACCGGCACCCCGGGGAGGACCGACTGCGACAGCGCCGTCGACCAGAGCTGGAGCGGTGCCCCGGCCTCCGGGCTGCCGGCGGACCGGTTCGGCGTCCGCTGGACCGTCACCCGCGACTTCGGCTCCGGCGGACCCTTCGCCTTCAGCGCCGGCGGGACCGACGGGATCCGCGTCTACCTCGACGGCGTACGGAAGCTGAACCTCTGGTCGGACACCCGTGGTTCGCGCTCGACGGGCGTCAACCTCACCATCCCCAAGGGCATCCACACCCTGCGGATCGACTATGTGAACTGGACCGGCAAGGCCGCCGTCAAGTTCACCTACGCACCCCGGACTTCCGCCACCGTCGACAAGGTGAGGCCGCTCGCCCCGGCGGGCGTCACGGCCGCCTATGACAAGGCGACCCGCAAGGCGAAGGTCTCCTGGGCGAGGAACAAGGAGATGGACCTCGCCGGCTACCGCGTCTACCGCCGCCCGAAGGGCGCCACCGCCTGGACGAGGCTGACCGCGACGACGGCGACGACGTACACCGACACTCCCCCGGCGACCGGTCAGGTCTTCTCCTACGAGGTCCGCGCGTACGACAGAGCGGGCAACGAGTCGGGCGGCACCGCCGGTCCCCCCGTGACCACCGTCGACAGGACCCCGCCGGCCGCGCCCTTCGTCGAGATGGACCTCTGCCCGGGCGACCAGCCCTTCGCGGCCCCCGAGCTGGTCACCACCCTTCAGAACGCGGCCGACATCGCCCGGTACGAGATGCAGCGGCTCGACGCCGCGACGAGGACCTGGGCCACCGTGTACTCCGGCACCAAGGGCGCGATCTGCGACACCGGGTACCCCGCCGACGGCAGCAAGGTCACCTACCGGGGCGGCGCCCGGGACGTGGTCGGCAACTGGTCCGCCTACTCGGCCGCCACCACGTTCACCACCTTCGACCTGACGCCGCCCGCGACCGCCGCCGACGCCCGGGTCGAGTACCGGTCGGGCGTGCCCCACCTGGTGTGGTCCCCCGTCGACGGGGCCGCCTCGTACCAGGTCCTCCAGTACGACCCGGCGACCGGCGGCTACCTCGACGCCCTCCCCCAGAAGGGCACCACCAAGGGCACCGACGTCGTACCGCGCCAACTGCTCCCGGTGGCCGGCACCTACCGGTACGCGGTGCGCGCGCTGGACGCGAAGGGCAACGCCGCCGCCCCGGTGGAGGTCACGCTGTCGATGGCCGGCCGCCCCGAGGCGATCCCCGCGTTCCGGACCACCGCGACCCCGTTCGGCGAGGGCGTGACGATCGCATGGAGCAGCGCCGATCCATGGGCCTTCGACGAGAGCCCGCTGCTCACCTACCGGATCGTCCGTACCGACCCGGCGACCGGCGAGAGCACCGTCGTGGACAGGTGCAAGCCGAACAGCCCCTACGACGAGCCGCTCCAGGCCCCTTCGACGTACTGGACCTGGGCGGACAGTGACGCCCCCGCCTACGCCGGCAGCACGCAGATCAACGGCAGTTGCCGGGACGTCTCGGGCGAGTCGGAGACGACGTACGAGTACCGGGTCGTGACGGTCGACCCCTACGGGCACGAGTCGGGGCCCGGACCCGTGGCCACACAGACCACGCCGGACACCCGGCGCCCGGCCGCGGTCGAGAACCTGACCGCGGAGCAGCTCCCGCTCGGAGTCCGTCTGACCTGGACGCCGCCCGCCGACGACGACGTCACCGGCTACTACGTCTGGCAGGGCACCACCGACCCGGACACCGGTGAGACGGTCTGGAAGAAGAACTGCTGGACCGGCAGCTCCCTGGCCCCGACCGAGATCCTCTGCCCGACGGTCCCCGACGGCCGGGCCCATGTCTACCGGGTGGCCGCCACGGACGGCTCCGGCCTGTACGACGGCAGGGGCCCCGAGTTCTTCCACACCGCCGAGGTCTCGGTCACCCTGCCCGACACCCGGCCGCCCGGCTGGAGCGGCACCGAGGTGCGCCAGAGCCAGTACCCGGACCCGTACTTCGGCTGCTCCGAGAGCTCGGGCCTGGGCGACTGCTCCCTGCTGGCCGGGTACCGCGTGGAGCGCTGGGACCCCGCCCGGGGCGACTGGACCGTGCTCGCCTCGGGCCCGTCGGCCGACCACGGCAGCCACCTCGACACCACCGTGCACGAGGACCGGCTCGGCCTGTACTACTACCGCGTCGTCCACACCGACGCGTCGGGCGCCGAGAAGGCCGTGAAGAACCTGGCCTACGGCATCTGGGACTCCTGGCTCTGACCGCATGCGAAAGGGGCGGTACCGGAACGAGGTCCGGTACCGCCCCTGCGGGACAGGTCAGTCGCCCTGCTGCTGCCGCTTGGGCCGCCACACCACCAGCGCGCTGGTCTGCTGCACCTCCTGGTACGGCACCAGGTCACGGCGGTACGAGGCGTGCACCGCCGCCTCGCGCTGGCGCATCGTCGCAGCCGCGCCCTCCAGCGCGTCCTGAAGCTCCGCCACGCGGGACTGGAGCGCGACCACCTGGTTCTCCAGTTCGATGATGCGCTTGATGCCGGCCAGGTTGATGCCCTCGTCCTGCGACAACTGCTGCACCTGGCGGAGCAGTTCGATGTCACGGGCCGAGTAGCGCCGGCCCCGGCCCGCGGTGCGGTCCGGGGACACCAGGCCGAGGCGGTCGTACTGGCGCAGTGTCTGCGGGTGCAGTCCGGAGAGCTGGGCCGCCACCGAGATGACGTAGACCGGGGTGTCCTCGGTCAGCTCGTACGGGTTACGTCGACGGCCGTCCATCTCCTCATGCTCCCTTCGCCGCCTGGAACAGCTCAGCCCGCGGGTCCTCGTCCGCGGTCGCCTCGCGATACGCCTCCAGCGCGTCACGAGCCTTGCCCGAGACGTCCTTGGGGACACTCACCTCGACGGTGACCAGCAGGTCCCCGCGGGTGCCGTCCTTGCGGACCGCGCCCTTGCCACGGGCGCGCATCGTGCGCCCGTTGGGCGTGCCCGGAGGCAGCTTCAGCGTCACCGGGGGCCCGCCCAGGGTGGGCACCCGGATCTCGGCGCCGAGCGCCGCCTCCGCGAACGTCACCGGCACGCTCACCGTCAGGTTGTCGTCCTTGCGGCCGAAGACCGGATGCGGATTCACACGCACGACGACATACAGATCGCCGGCCGGGCCGCCCCGCTCGCCGGGCGCGCCCTTGCCGCGCAGGCGGATGCGCTGCCCGTCGGAGACACCCGCGGGGATGCGGACCTGCATCGTCCGGGACGACTTCGCCCGGCCGCTGCCGTGGCAGACCTCGCAGGGGTTCTCCGCGATCAGACCGCGGCCCTTGCAGTCCGGGCAGGGGTCGGTCAGCGAGAAGCCGCCGCCCGAACCCCGCGCGACCTGCCCGGTGCCGACGCAGGTCGGGCACACACGCGGAGTGCCGTTCTTGTCGCCGGTGCCCGAACAGGCCTTGCAGGGCGCCTGCGAGGACATGCGGAGCGGCACGGTCGCGCCGTCCACCGCCTCCATGAAGCTGAGCGTGACCTCGGACTCGATGTCCTGGCCGCGCCTCGGCTGCGTACGCGTGCCCGCGCCGCCGCCACGGTTGAACAGGCCCCCGAAGACGTCACCGAGACCTCCGCCGAAGTTCCCTCCGGCGCCGGCCTGGCCGCCGAAGAGATCGCCGAGGTCGAAGTTGAACGAGCCGCCCGCCGCCCCGGGACCGGGACGGAAGCCGCCGTTGCCGAAGAGGGCGCGGGCCTCGTCGTACTCCTTGCGCTTCTTGGGGTCGCCGAGGACGTCGTTCGCCTCGGAGATCTCCTTGAAACGTTCCTCCGCCTTGGCGTTGCCCTTGTTGGCGTCCGGGTGGAACTCGCGGGCGAGCTTCCGGTACGCCTTCTTGATCTCGGCCTCGGTGGCGTCCTTGGGGACGCCGAGGACCTTGTAGAAGTCCTTCTCGATGAAGTCCTTGGTGCTCATCCCCGACGTCCCTCCTTCCCTACGCGTTCGTGGTGTACGTCAGCCCTCGTCCGGGCCACCGTTCTCCTTGTCGTCGCCCGGCTCGGTGCTCTCCTCGGCCTTGACCGTCTGCGCTCCCGGCTGCGGCTCGGCCACCGCCACCCGCGCGGGGCGGATGGTGCGCTCGCCGAAGCGATACCCGGGCTGCAGAATCGCCACGCACGTCGTCTCTGTGACGTCCGGCGCGTAGCTGTGCATCAGGGCCTCGTGGATCGTCGGGTCGAAGGGCTCGCCCTCCTTGCCGAACTGCTGCAGACCCATCTTCGCCGCGACGGTCTCCAGCGACTCGGCGACGGACTTGAACCCGCCGACCAGCTCGCCGTGCTCCCGTGCGCGGCCGATGTCGTCGAGCACGGGCAGGAGCTCGGTCAGGAGGCTCGCGATGGCGATCTCCTTGACCGCGATCCGGTCACGCTCGACGCGGCGGCGGTAGTTCTGGTACTCGGCCTGGAGGCGCTGGAGGTCCATCGTGCGCTCACCGAGCGCCGTACGGACCTGGTCCAGCTGAGCCACCAGACCGGCGTTCTGTGCGCTTGCGTCCCCCGCCGGGGCCGCCGCCCCCTCCGAAGAGGGGGAGGCGGTCTTCGGCTCGGCGTCCTCAGGGGTGGCGCCGGAGGGGACGTCGGGCTTCTCCTCGAAGCCCGGGGTCTCCTCCGTCACGCGGCACCGTCCTTGCGCTCGTCGTCCACGATCTCGGCGTCGACCACGTCGTCGTCGGCCTTGGCCTGGCCGGCACCGGCGTCACCGGCGGCCTGCGCGGCCTGGGCGTCGGCGTACATGGCCTGGCCGAGCTTCTGCGAGACGGCCGCGACCTTCTCCGTGGCGTTGCGGATCTCGGCCGTGTCCTCGCCCTTGAGCGTCTCCTTCAGCTCGGCGACGGCGGACTCGACCTCGGTCTTGATCTCGCCCGGGACCTTGTCCTCGTTGTCCTTGAGGAACTTCTCGGTCTGGTAGACGAGCTGCTCGCCCTGGTTGCGGGTCTCGGCGGCCTCGCGGCGGCGGTGGTCCTCCTCCGCGTACTGCTCGGCCTCCTGGCGCATCCGGTCGACCTCGTCCTTCGGCAGCGAGGAGCCACCGGTGACGGTCATCTTCTGCTCCTTGCCGGTGCCGAGGTCCTTCGCCGTGACGTGCATGATGCCGTTGGCGTCGATGTCGAAGGACACCTCGAT
>NZ_JBIARC010000030.1:0-115440 GCF_042889625.1 Streptomyces sp. NPDC002573
GGGGTGTTATCCCCCCCCCGGGGGGGCCCCCCCGTCCCCGGTCCGGCGCAAATATAACCCCCCCCCCCGGGTTGTGCCATACGGACGGGCCGCGGCCGGATCCGGCAGCGGCCCTTCTCCTCCACGACGTGCGGTGTCAGCGCTGGGTGTAGATGAAGCCGGTCTTGTCGACCTCGTCGCCGGAGCGGCCGTGGAATCCGGCGATCTGCCAGCCGCTGGGCGCCGTGCGCGTCACGCAGTCGGACGTCGTGGTGCCGCCCGCCAGGCTGTTGCCGAGGTTGGTCGTGAACTTGGCGTAGAAGATCCTCGTGTGGCCGTCGTACCGGCCCTCGCACAGCTGTGCGCTCGTCACGTACTCGCCGCTGCCCAGGGTGAGGGACGACGCCGTGCCGCCGGTGCCGCCGTGGGCGAGCGTGGTGCCGTTGCTCAGCGTCAGGCCGACGCGGTCGACGCGGGAGCCGCTGCGCAGGGTGATGCTCGTGGCGCGGGCGCCCGCCGGGACGCTGTCGATGTCGTTGAAGTAGTCCCCGTGCGGCCCGCCGAACTGGTCACTGAGCTGGAAGGCGGAGTTGTGCGACCAGCCGAACGTCGCGGTGATCGGGTCGTGGTCGGAGAGCATGAGCCCGTCGTCGGTGAGGAACTTCGCGTGCTCGTTGTTGTACGAGGTGGCGTTCAGCGAGACGAGCCTGCTGCCTCGGTAGAGGACCTTGTCTACGATCTCGCAGCTGTTCGTGACCGCGTTCTCGTCGCAGACCAGCGCGTCGCTGCCCTTGACGGGCGGGGTGCCGCCGCGCACGAGCCGGACCCAGGCGTCGGTGAGTCCGTTGGCCGCGGCGAACTCCGCGATGGTGTCACCGGAGCGGGTGTAGCGGGTGTTGGTGTCGCCCATCACCACGACGGCGTTGCCCGCGGAGTGGGTGCGGATGAAGTCCGTCAGCTGGCTGAGGTTGTCCGCGCGCGAGGCCAGGTCGCCGTCGTTCGTCCCCGCGTTGGTGTGCAGGTTGTAGAAGTCGACGTACACGCCCTCGGCGAGCCGCTCCCGCATGAACGTGAAGCCCTTGGGGGTGAGGCAGTCGCCCGAGTCGTACTGGCACGATTTCCAGTGGACGCGCTCGAAGTCGTCGGTGTCGTACGGCAGGTCGGACAGCGTGTTGAGGCCGCTGCCGATGCCGGCTCCGCCGCTGGTGGGCGTGCGGTAGGGGTGGGTGTCGGAGGCGTACAGGTAGGAGTGGTAGTTGAAGTCCTCCTGCACATGGACGATGTCGTACGGGCCGAGCCGACCGCCGATCGTCGTCGTGCTCGGCTGACGGGGCGTCGGGGCGCTGGAGAGGCCTTCGGGGAGGCCCGCGACGTTGTAGCTGAGCACGCGGAACGTGCCCGAGTCGGCCGCCGTCGCGGCGGGCGCGGCGGTGGTGAGTCCACCGAGGACGGCGGCCGTCGCCGCGAGGGTGGCGAGGAGTCTGCGCATGGGGGTACGGCTCCTGGGGTGACGGGAGGTGGATGTTGCGCGCATGTCAAAACGCAGCGCCAACGTAGCGGCCGAAGCTGTGAGGGAATGCGCTTTCTGCCGCTTCGGGCAAGACTTCACCCAACGGTCGCCCCAGCGTCGACGACGACCCTAGGCCGCGTGTTCCAGCACCTCCTGCGCCACGTTCTTGTCCAGGGCCGCACGCACCAACGCGGCCGACAGCACGGCCGGTTCGGTGTCCCCGGCGAGCCGCACCAGCCGCTGCGGATCCTTGGGCAGGCCGAGCCGCTCCGCACCGGACAGGGCCTTGGCGTCCAGATAGGGCCCCACCTCCGGCCAGACCCGCTGCACCTCCCGCAGAAAGATGTCGGCGCCCGCCGGCCCCATCCCCGGTATCTCCTGGAGCAACCGGCGCAGCTCCGGAACGTCCCCGTGCGCCTCCTTCCGCATCCGCCGCAGATCGCCACCCCAACGCTCCGTCAACAGCTCGGCTCCGCCGCCGAGTTGGGTCGCAGTGCGCTCGTCGTAGCGCCGGTAGCCGCCCCGCCCCAGCGCGTCCACGCGCTCCTGCCAGTCGGCCCCGGCCATGCGCCGCGGATCCCGCAGACCCGCCTCCTGCAGCGCCCGCACGGTCTCGAGGGCGATCGAGCTGCGGATGCGGGCGCTGAGCAGCAGGGCCATCAGCAGCAGCCGGTAGAGCGGCTGCGGGGTGTCCTTCAGCGGGATGCCGGCCTCCTCGGCGTACGTGTGCCCGTGCTCGCCGAGCAGTTCGGCGACGACACGGTCCGCCTTGCCCTGGCGGGGCACGGGGGTCTCACCGCCCCGGCCTGAGCGGGTCGTGGCCGATCGTCATCAGCTGGTGGCGCCGCTCGTCGTCCACCGCCTCGGGCTCGTTCTCCAGGTCCCGCCCGTCCGTCACGGTGTCCACGACCTCGCGCATCACCTGGACGTCGTCGTCGGTCAGATCCGTGCGCCGCTTCTGCAGGATCGCGAGCACATGCCGCCCGGTCGGCGGCCCCGCCCGCTCGGGCAGCGGCTCGGTGTCCTCGCCAGCGTCCCGGACCCGCAGCCAGGCCGCGAGTTCCTGGGACGTCATGTTCACCACGCGGTGGAACTCGGCCCACAGCGCGTCCATCTCCAGGGCGTCGGTCATGGCGTACTCCTCTCCGCCCTCGGTGGCCGGGCCCTGTCCGTCCCCGGCGGGCCGGGCCCGGCCGCTCCGGTTCAGTCCTCCGGCGGCCAGTTCTCGGCGTCGAACATCCAGCGCTGCTTCTCCAGCTCCGCGGTGAGACCGATCAGCAGATCCTGGGTGACCGGATCGGCCTTCTCCGTGGTGTCGATCCGAGTGCGCAGCCGTCCGATCGCCGTCTGCAGCGACTCCGCCATCAGCCGTACGACGTCCGTGTCGCGCAGCCGGCCGTCCTTCACGCCCGGCAGACCGAAGGCGGACGCGACGGTCTCCGGCCGCCCGTCCGGCGGGACGCCCAGCGCGGCGGCCCGCTCGGCCACCGTGTCGGCGTACGAGCGTGCCGTGGCCACCACCTCGTCCAGCTGGAGGTGGATCGAACGGAACCTCGGTCCGACGATGTTCCAGTGGGCCTGCTTTCCGACGAGCGACAGCCCCAGCAGATCCACCAGGGTCTCCTGCAGGGCGTCCCCCGTGACCCGGCGTGCGGGTCCGGTCAGCGTGCCGTGCACCACGGTCATCGAGCGCTTCTCCTTGTCCTCGGCGTCCTTGTCCGGACTTTCGCGGTCCGGAGCAGCTCGGCACGTTCCTGCTCACCGGTGCCGCCCCAGACGCCCGCCGTCTGCCCGCTGCGCAGTGCCCAGTCCAGGCACTCGCCGATCACCGGGCAGCGACGGCAGACGCGCTTGGCGGCGGCGGTCTCCTCCAACGCGGGCCCTGAGGACCCCACCGGGAAGAACAGGTCGGGGTCCTCGCCCACGCATGCCGCGTGCCGCAACCACTCCATGGCCGCCCGGGTGCCCGAGGCGGATGGGGTGAAACCCGGTGCGACCGCACCCCGGAACAGGGTCGGGGAACTTCCCGGCGGGCCGTCCGCGGTCTATAGTTCAAAACTAGCGGTGCTAATTAATGGTTGAGGCCGATCAGGAGTCCCGTCGTGCGTACCGTCCATTTCGCGGCAGCCCGCCGCACCCCCATCGGCAAGCTGCGCGGTGCGCTGTCCTCCGTACGGCCCGACGACCTCGCCGCGGCCGTGATCCGCGACCTGGTCGCGCAGGTGCCCGGCCTCGACCCCGCCCGTATCGACGACGTCTACTGGGGCGCCGCCAACCAGGCCGGCGAGGACAACCGCAACGTCGCCCGCATGGCCGTCCTTCTCGCCGGGCTGCCCGCATCCGTTCCGGGCGCCACGGTCAACCGGCTGTGCGCCTCCGGCCTGGAGGCGGTGACGGCCGCCGCCCGCACGATCGCGGCGGGCGAGGCGGACATCGTGCTCGCGGGCGGCTCCGAGTCCATGAGCCGCGCCCCCTTCGTGCTGCCCCGCCCCGACGAGGTGCTGCCGCACCGCATGGAGACCGCCGACACCCGTCTCGGCTGGCGCCTGGTCAACCCCGCGATGAAGGACCTCCACGGACTGCTGTCCATGGGGGAGACCGCCGAGGAGGTCGCGGAGCGGTACGGCATCGAGCGCGCCCGTCAGGACGAGTTCGCGCTGCGCAGCCACCGGCGGGCCGCGGACGCCCGCAAGAACGGCTGGTTCGACGGCGAACTCCTGCCCGTGACCAGGCCGGACGGGGTCGTGGTCGCCGCCGACGAATGCGTCCGCGAGGACACCTCGTACGAGAAACTCGCCCGGCTCCGGCCGGTCTTCCGCGAGGACGGCACCGTCACCGCGGGCAACGCCTCGCCCATGAACGACGGTGCCGCCGGACTTCTCCTCGTCAGTGAGGAGGCCCTCGACGAGCTGGGCCTGGAGTCGCTCGGCCGCTATGTCGCGGGCGCCTCGGCCGGCGTCCCCCCGGACGTGATGGGCATCGGGCCCGTCCCCGCCACCGAGAAGGCCCTCGCCCGGGTCGGCTGGACGATCGGCTCCATCGAGGAGGCCGAGCTCAACGAGGCCTTCGCCGCCCAGACCCTCGCCTGCGTCGACCGTCTCGGCATCGACCCGGAGCTGGTCAACCCCGACGGCGGCGCCATCGCCCTCGGGCACCCGCTCGGCTGCTCGGGCGCACGCATCCTGACGACCCTGCTGCACCGGATGCGCCGCACGGGAGCGGCCCGCGGTCTCGCCACGATGTGCGTGGGGGTCGGACAGGGCAGCACGGTGCTTGTGGAACGCCCGTAGGACTTTCCCGGACAAGGAACAGATTCGACAGCCTTGCCTCGGGCCGTCCTGACGCGCCCGTCGTCCGGTGTCCAGGGGCGATCGGTCTCCAGACGCAGAGCACGTTGATCAAGATCCTGCTGTCGGCGGGAATGATCGCGACGCCGGAGCACGACACCATGAACCCGGAACACGTCCCGGTGTTCGGCACGGTGTCCGACCTGCCGCCCGCGCTCAGGCCCCCGTTCGTGCCCCCGGGACACCGGCCCTGAACGAGGGCAGCAGGTCGCAGGCGTAACGGCGTACGGCCCGTGGGCGGAGTGCGGTGGACGGTGGAGAGCGCGGGCCCCCGCTCGGCGGTCGTCGCGGCCGTGATCTACTGCCACGACACGGACGATCCACGAGAAGCCGAGGCGATGACCCGACACTGCTGTCCGGCGATGACGGAACGGGTGAACCGGAGCTGTGAGCGGCACGACGAGGCTTTCGCCTGCCCGGACGCGCTGATCGTGTTCACCGCGAGGTTCCGGGAGTACGGGCTCATCGTCCACGACGGCGGTACGTCGAGCATCGGGATCGACTTCTGTCCCTGGTGCGGGCAGCGGCTCCCCGAGTCCCAGCGGGACCGGTGGTTCGAGGAGTTGGAGAGCCGCGGCATCGATCCGTGGAGCGATGAGATACCCGCTGAGTTCCAGGACGACCGCTGGCTCGGCGCGTCGGGCGGGAGTCAGTGATGCGGTCGGTGGGGTCGGTGGGGTCGGTGGGGTCGGTGCGGTCGGTGCGGGTTGTCGGGTATGAGTCGCTGGTGTCCGCCGTTGGGCGATGCGCGGGCGGAGGACCGGTCTCCGCATGAACACGATGTCGCTCTGGAACATATCGACCTGGGGGTTCGCCGCGCTGGCCGGCGCGGCGATGCTCGTCGGCTTCTCCAAGACCGCTGTCAGCGGTGCCAACACCATCAGCCTCGCGATCTTCGCCGCGGTCCTGCCCGCCCGTGCCTCCACCGGTGTCCTGCTGCCCGTGCTGATCGTCGGCGATGTCCTCGCGGTCCTCACCTACCGGCGGCACGCCCACTGGCCCACCCTGTGGCGCCTGTTCCCGGCGGTCGCCGTGGGTGTCGTCCTGGGCACCCTGTTCCTGGTGTGGGCGGACGACCGGGTTGTACGGACGTCGATCGGCGCGATCCTGCTGCTGATGACCGGGGTCACGCTGTGGCGCCGGCGTACCGCCGGCCGGGAGGAGGACCCGGACGCGGTGACCACCCGCGCCGGCCGGGTCAAGGCCCGCTCCTACGGCGTCCTCGGCGGTTTCACCACGATGGTCGCGAACGCCGGCGGCCCGGTCATGTCGATGTACCTGCTGTCGGCGGGCTTCCGGAAGCTGGGCTTCCTTGGCACCTCGGCCTTCTTCTTCCTGATCGTCAACGTCTCCAAGGTGCCCTTCAGCGCGGGGCTCGGCCTGATCGACGGCCGCTCGCTGCTGCTGGACGCGGCGCTCGCGGTGTTCGTGGTGCCGGGCGCGTTCATCGGGCGGTGGGCGCTCGACCGGATCAACCAGCGTCTGTTCGAGCAACTGGTCATCGTGGCCACCGTGGTGGGCGCGGCCCAACTGCTGCTGCGCTGAGCGGGACCGCCGCGCTAGCGCAGCAGCGTGGGGAGATCCGCGAAGGAGTCGAGGACGTGGTCGGGCTCGCCGCTCGCGGCCCGGTAGGTCTCCGCGCGGTACTTGCCGGTCCGGACGAGGACCCCGGTGATCCCGGCACGCTGGGCCGCGAGGACGTCGTTCTCGATGTCGTCGCCGACCATGAGCGCCTGGCCCGCGCCGACCCCGAGGCGGGCCAGCGCCGCCTCGAAGAACGCGGGTGACGGCTTACCCGTGACCTCGGCCTCGACCCCCGCGGCCCGCTCCAGCCCGAGCAGGAAAGCCCCCGAGTCGAGCTGCAGCCCCTGGTCCGTACGCCAGTACAGATTGCGGTGCATGGCGATCAGCCGCGCTCCCCGCTGGAGATGACCGAACGCGCGGTTGAGCGCCGTGTAGTCGAACTCCGGCCCGGCACCGCCGAGGAGCACGACGTCCGGGGGAGTGTCCTCGTCGGCGTCGTCGTCGACCACCGAGACCCCGACCAGGTCCGCCCGGATGTCACCGCTGTTGAGCAGCGCGCACCGTGCTCCCGGACAGTGGTCGGCGAGATACCGGGCGGTGACGGAGGGCGCGGTGAGGATGTCCTCCGCGGCCACCGGGAAACCGGCGCCCGAGAGGGTCTCGGCGACCGACGCCCGGGTGCGGGACGTCGTGTTGGTGACCAGGGCGACGGCGAGACCCGAAGCGCGGATCTCCCGCAACGCCTCGACCGTGCCCGGCAGCGGCTGCCACGAGACGGTGAGGACCCCGTCGATGTCGATGAGGACGGCGCGCACTGCATCCATGTCGGGACCCTAGCGAGCCGAGCGCCCGTGCGCCGTGAGGCCACGGGCGGCGGGCGCCCGGGCAGCCCGTACTCTCATGTCCATGCCCCTCCACGTCCTGGTCCTCGGCGGTACCACCGAGGCACGTGAACTGGCCGCCTCGCTCGCGGCCCGTTCCGGCGTGCGGGTGACCACCTCCCTGGCCGGGCGGGTGTCGCGGCCGGGGTCGCTGGACGGGGACGTACGGGTCGGCGGCTTCGGAGGTGCGGAGGGGCTGGCGGCGTGGCTCCGCGAGCACCGCGTGGACGCGCTGGTCGACGCCACGCACCCGTTCGCCGCCGGGATCACCGCGAACGCCGCGCGGGCCGCCGCGGACACCGGTGTCCCGGCCGTGGTGCTGCGCCGCCCCGGCTGGCGCGCGCGGCCCGGCGACCTTTGGCACGAGGCGGCCTCGCTCGACGACGCGGCCGCGCTGCTGCCGCGACTCGGCCGACGGGTGTTCCTCACCACCGGCCGGCTCGGCCTCGCCGCCTTCGCCCGGCTGACGGATCTTCACTTCGTCGTACGGTCGGTGGAGCCGCCCGGGCCGCCTCTGCCGCCGCACACGGACGTGCTGCTCGCCCGGGGGCCCTTCACGGTCGAGGACGAGACCGCGCTGCTGCGCGAGCACCGCATCGAGGTGCTGGTGACGAAGGACAGCGGGGGCGCGGCGACGGCGGCCAAGCTCACCGCGGCGCGGGAACAGGCGGTGCCGGTGGTCGTCGTACGGCGTCCGCCGTTGCCCGAGGGCGTCACGGCGGTATCGGACGTGTCGGCGGCACTCGCGCGGCTGGGGCTCGCTCCTCGGTGACCGGCCGGTCCGGCTCAGTCCCGCGGATTCCTGCGCAGCAGATACGTGTCCATGATCCAGCCCTTGCGTTCCCTGGCCTCGGCCCGCAGCCGCTCGATGAGCTCCGCCGTCTCGGCGAGGGGGCCGGAGACGAGGATCTCGTCCGGCGTGCCGATGTACGCGCCCCAGTAGATGTCGATGTCCTGGTCCGCGTACTGCCGGAAGGTCTGGTGGGCGTCGAGCATGACGACCACGTCGTCGACGCCTTCCGGGAGGCCCTCCGCGAGCCGGCGCCCCGTGGTGATCTGCACGGGCCGGGCCACCCGGTTGAGCCCCGTGCGGTGCTTCGCGACGAGCGCCGAGACACTGCTGATTCCGGGGATGACGTCGTACGAGAACGTCACCGTGCCGCGGTCCAGGATCTCCTCCAGGATGCCGAGCGTGCTGTCGTAGAGCGCGGGATCGCCCCAGACGAGGAAGGCGCCGGTGTCGTCCTCGCCCAGCTCCTCGGCGATCAGCCGCTCGTAGATGTCGGCGCGCGCCGAGCGCCAGTCGCCGACGGCGGGGGAGTAGGCGCTGCCGCCCGCGGCCCGGTCGCGCTCGGGGTCCCGTGCCTCGGCCAGCCGGTACGTCCCCTCGGGCAGATGCGCGTCGAGAATGTCGTGGCGCAGTTGCACGAGGTCCGACTTCACCTCGCCCTTGTCGAGCACGAAGAACACATCCGTGCTCTTCAGCGCCTTGACCGCCTGCAGGGTCAGCTGGTCGGGGTCGCCCGCCCCGATGCCGATGACATGAATCGTTCGCACGCCCCCGAGTCTGCCGTACGCCACCGGGGACCCGCGCAGGCCCCTGCCCCGGTCGGCCTACCGCCGCTCTCCGAGCAGCCGGGGCGCCCACGCCTGCGCGTCCACCGCGGCCGCGTCCCGCTCCACGACAGACGCCGACTCATTTGCCCAGGCGACCAGTTGCGCCACGTCCATGCCGTACGGCCGGTCCTCGCCGGTCTCGGCCGCCCACCCCTCGACCGCCGCGGCACCGCGGCGCAGCAGCCGGGCACCGCCCGTCGTGTTGCCCCGCGCCGCGTGGGTGAGACCGACCGCCATCTGCGCGAGCCCACGCCACAGCGCACGCTCCTCGTCCGGACCCGACTTCCAGGCGTCCTCGAAAACCTCGTGCGCATGGAACGGCCGTCCGGCGTCCAGCAGCGCCTGAGCCTTGCTCACGGTGTCCCGCGGAGTGCGCACGACACCCTCCGGCTGCCGCGCCACGCCCGGCGCCCCGTACGGCAGCGGCCGCCCCAGCCCGTCCCGCGGCCGAGCGTTGCGGGCCCGTCCCTCGGCGTCCCGGTCCCGTGCCCGGCCCGCGCCGGCCTCCGATGCGTCGTCCATACCCCGATTGTCCCCCCGCCGCCCGTGCCTTTCGGGGCAGCCCCCGGCGTGGGGTAAAGTTCTGTCCGCGCGATCACGCGGGCCACCGCGGGAAGCGCACCGGGACGTGGCGCAGCTTGGTAGCGCACTTGACTGGGGGTCAAGGGGTCGCAGGTTCAAATCCTGTCGTCCCGACGGTGCGAAGGGTCTTCGCGGGCGAGAGCCTGCGGGGACCCTTTTCGTGTGCTGTGCCCTCGACGTCCGGCACGCGACTCACCTTGCCGTCGGCCCGGTACGGGACATGCCCGACCGGACACGGTCCGCCGCGCCCAGGAGACCCGAGGCGGCGGATCCGGGCCGTTCAGCCGGCGTCGGTCGGTGTGAAGGTCACCTCCGCCGTGGCCGCCGTGTCGCCGCGGCGGCCGGGGGCGGTCTGCCAGTTCCAGTACAGGTTGATGTGGGCGATCACCTGGGCCGGGGGCGGTGCGCCGTATGCGGTGAGGTCCTCCGTGGTGTGTGCGTCGGTCACGAGCGTGGCGTCGTAGCCCCGCGCGATGGCGCCGTGCAGGGTCGAGCGGACGCACATGTCGGTCGCGGCGCCCGTGACGACGACGCGGCCCACCCCGCGCTCGGCGAGCAGCGCCTCCAGCTCCGTGTCCTCGAACGAGTCGCCGTACAGCTTGTGGACGAGCGGTTCCGGGTCGTGGCGCTCCAGCTCCGGCACGTACTGCCAGCTCTCGCTGCCCCGCACGAGGTCGTCGTCGGAGTGCTGCACCCAGATCACCGGCACGTCCTCCGCGCGGGCCTTGCCGATCAGGGTGTTGATGTTCGCGAGCACGTCGTCGCGGTTGTGGGCGGTGGCCACCACCCCGTTCTGCACGTCGATGATGAGCAGCGCCGTGTTCGGCCGGTCCGGCAGGGTTGTCATAAAGACTCCCGGATTCCTCGTGAGGTGCCAGGTCGCCTCACACCGTAGCGGCGGCCACTGACAACCGGGTGCGGGAACCGCGGCGCGGCAGGACGCCGTACCGCCCGCCGGGCGTGCGCCGGGGAGGGTCCTGCCCCTTGACTTCGCGGGGCCCCGGCGTCACATTTCCTGACGCTACGTCAGATACGGCTGTCCGTACGCCTCACCGTCCCTCGTCATCCCGGGAGCGATCTGCCATGGCCGCCAGCGCGGACCCCGCGAGACCCACCGCATCCCCCGCGGCGGCCGGACCGTCGCGCCGACAGGTGCTCGGCGCGACCGGCGCCGGGCTCGCCCTCGCGGCCGGGCTGCCCCAGGCCGCCGGCTCGGCGCCCGCGGCCGACCTGCCCTCGCTCGGCACGTACGACGTCGTCGTGATCGGTTCCGGCGCGGCGGGCATGACGGCCGCGCTGACGGCCGCCCATCAGGGGCTGAGCTGTGTGGTCGTGGAGAAGGCGGCCACCTTCGGCGGCTCGGCGGCGCGCTCCGGCGCGGGCGTCTGGATCCCGAACAACCCCGTCCTCCTCGCGGCCGGTGTCCCCGACACCCCGGCGAAGGCGGCGGCCTATCTCGCGGCGGTCGTCGGCCCGGACGTCCCCGTCGAGCGGCAGCGGGCCTTCCTCGGCCACGGTCCCGCGATGATCTCCTTCGTCATGGCCCACAGCCCGCTGCGCTTCCGCTGGATGGAGGGGTACAGCGACTACTACCCCGAGCTGCCCGGCGGTCTGCCGAACGGCCGCTCCATCGAGCCCGACCAGTTCGACGGGAACATCCTCGGCGCCGAACTGGCCCATCTGAACCCGCCGTACATGGCGGTCCCGGCCGGACTGGTCGTCTTCAGCGCCGACTACAAGTGGCTGACGCTCGCCGCCGTCAGCGTCAAGGGAGCCGCCGTCGCCGCGGAATGCCTCGCCCGCGGCACCAAGGCGGCCCTCCTCGGCCAGAAGCCCCTGACCATGGGGCAGTCGCTGGCCGCCGGTCTGCGAGCCGGACTGCTCGCCGCGGGCGTGCCCGTATGGCTGAACACCCCGCTCACCGATCTGCGTGTGGAGGGCGGGGCGGTCACGGGTGCCGTCGTGACGCGCGACGGTACGCCGGGACTCCTCCGGGCCCGGCGCGGTGTGATCGTCGGCTCCGGCGGTTTCGAGCACAACGCGGCCATGCGCGAGCAGTACCAGCGAGGGCCCATCGGCACCGACTGGACCGTGGGCGCCCGGGAGAACACCGGCGACGGCATCCGGGCCGGCGAGCGGGCCGGTGCCGCCCTCGACCTGATGGACGACGCCTGGTGGGGCCCGGCCATCCCGCTGCCGGACGACCCGTACTTCTGTCTCGCCGAACGCACCCTGCCCGGCGGACTGCTGGTGAACGCCGCCGGGGCGCGTTTCGTCAACGAGGGCGCCCCCTACAGCGACGTGGTGCACACGATGTACGACCGCAATCCCAGCGACCCGGACATCCCGGCCTGGCTGATCGTCGACCAGAACTACCGCAACCGCTACCTCTTCAAGGACGTCGCGCCGCTCCTCGCCCTCCCCGGCGCCTGGTACGACTCGGGTTCCGCGCACAAGGCCTGGACGCTGGACGCGCTCGCCGGGCAGATCGGCGTGCCCGCCGGCGCGCTACGGGCCACCGTGAGCCGCTTCAACTCCCTTGCCCGCAGCGGCGAGGACTCCGACTTCCACCGCGGGGACAGCGCCTACGACCACTACTACACCGACCCCGCGGTCGTCCCCAACTCCTGTCTGGCGCCGCTGTGGCTGCCGCCGTACTACGCTTTCAAGATCGTCCCGGGTGATCTGGGCACCAAGGGCGGAATGCGCACGGACGCGCGGGCACGGGTGCTGCGTGCGGACGGTTCCGTGATCCCGGGTCTGTACGCGGCGGGCAACGCCAGCGCCGCCGTCATGGGGCACAGCTACGCGGGCGCGGGCTCGACGATCGGCCCCGCCATGACCTTCGGGTACATCGCCGCGCTCGACCTCGCGGGCGGGTCGTGACCGGATGCGGCGCTGCTCGAGGAGGGGCGGGGAGCGGGGCGCAAACCCATGGCAACGGGTTCATATAGGCTGCTCGCTTCGGCCCCCCACAGTCCGCGAGCGCCCGGGAGAGTCCCAGTGACCGTAGCGATTCCTCCGTCCGACACGGCCGGTTCGTCCGACGACCGGCCCGTACCCCCGGCGCAGGCCGAGGACACTGCGGCTGCCGTACCGGCCCCCGCCGGCGAGGGGTTCTGGGTGGAGCCGGGGGCGGCCGATGACGCGGTCCCGGACCTGGCGGAGCCCGAGGTGGCCGAGGTCGTGGTCCCGGATCCGGCGGAGCCCGAGGTGGCCGAGGTCGTGGTCCGTGACGCCCGCGAGTTCGGGGTGTACGCCCGGACCGGTGGCTGGGCGTTCGCGCTGAAGGTGGCGCGCAGCGTACGGCCCGGCGGCGAGCCCGCGGGCGAGACGCCCAAGGTCTCCGCCAAGCGCTTCGCCGAGCTGGCGGGGTGCTCGCCGGAGCGGATCATGCGCTACTACAAGGCGTGGGACAAGGCCGCCGACGACGGGCTGGTGCCGCACTTCGAGATCCTGGTCCCCGGCCAGGACATCGAACTGCCGGACTCCGATGTGTGGCACTCGTACTACACCGCCCGCTCCAGCGCGTCCTCCGAGCGGGGGACCGCCATCGCCGCGGCGGCCGAGGCCGAGGGCATCCGGCCGACCAAGGCGCTGGAGGTCGCCGAGAACCCCACCGCGCTGCGCGCCGCCATCCTCGCCGACCCCGCGACCGCCAGGACCGCGCGGTCCGCACTGCTCGACCGGCTCAGGGAGGACCCCGTCCTGCAGACCGAGCTGGCCCGTGACGTCGCCCGCACCGACGAGCTGAAGAAGGCGGTCGCCACCGAGAGCCGGGCCGCGGACCGGATCGGCTATGTACGCCAGATCGTCGAGAACGGCCAGGTCAAGACGCCCGCCGGGCAGACGATCGACGCGCCCGCCGAACTCCGCGCGGAGGCCGAGCGCCATCTGTCCCTCATCGACGAGCTGGACGACGGGGAGGACACCGGACAGTGGGCCACGGAGGCCTACGACACGGTGAAGGAACTCGTCGTCCAGACCGTCGAGGCCGATCCGGAGCTGCGCCGCCAGGAACGCCGTACGAAGTTCTACGGCAGCCTGCAGCGGGCGACGAAGGTCTTCGAGGAACTGACCCTGGACGACGCGGACGACCTCGACGACCTGTACGAGGACGACATGCTCCAGCGGCTGGAGGAGTTGCAGACGGCCATCGGCACCTGCATCGCGGCCCTGCGGAAGGCGGCTCCGGAGCAGTCCTGACGCCGGGCGCACCGGACACAGGAATCGGCTAGGCCGGAACGACGGCCGGTTGCGGGTGCGGTTGCTCCTGCGGCCGCGTCTCCGGTCGCGGTACGAGGGTGTTCACCCGGTGGACCAGAGCCGGCAGGAACGGTGAGACGACCGTCGCCCCGGTCGCCGCGGACAGGGCGATGGCCCAGGCGGCCGGGCCGAGGGGCGTACAGCCGAAGAACTGGCTGAGCACCGGGGTCTGGACGACGGCGGCCAGCGCCGCCAGGGAGCCCACGGAGGAGACGACGATCGATCTGCTCCGGCCCCCGGCCAGCAGTGTCTGGCCGAGCTGGGAGCCCACCAGCGCGACCAGCGCGACGGTACGGGCGCGGGCGCGGCGCCCGGTGAACCGGGCGGCGAGCCAACCGGCCGTCGCGCCGAGGGTGGTGGCCACGGCGCGGCACACGGTCTCCTCGGTCAGCGCCGTACCGAGCGAGACCTCGGGGCCTTCGTGGACCATGCGGTCGGTGGCCTCGGGCGGGCGCAGGGCCACGGCCATGGCAGGTGCGAGGTCCGTGAACAGGTTGACCAACAGCAGTTGACGGGCCGTCAGTGGTGAGGTGCCGGTGGCGGCCGCACCGAGCAGGGTGAACGCGATCTCCCCAAGGTTGCCGCCCACCAGGATCGCCAGGGCCTGACGTACCGAGGCCCACATGGCGCGCCCCTCCACCAGGGCGGCGAGGACCGTCTCCAGCCGGTCGTCGGTGACCACCAGGTCGGCCGCCGCCCGTGCGGCCGGGGTGGCGCGGGTGCCGAAGGCGATCCCGATGTCGGCGAGCCGGATGGCGGGCGCGTCGTTGGCGCCGTCGCCGGTCATCGCGACCGTGCGGCCGAGGCGCTGGAACGCCTGCACGATACGGACCTTGTGCACGGGGGTGCCCCGCGCGACCACACCGATGTCAGGCAGCAGCGCGTCGAGGGCGTGGTCGTCGAGGTCGTCGAGCTCGGCACCGGTCACCACGCGTCTGCCGTCCAGGACGCCCAGTTCGTCGGCGGTCGAGCCGGCGGTGGCCGGGTGGTCGCCAGTGATCATCACGATGTGAACGCCGGCTTCCGCGAGGTGACGCACCGCGGCCGCGGCGGTCTTGCGCACTCGGTCGGCGAACGCCAGGAACCCGGCGAAGTCGAGCCCCCGCACGGTCTCGTCCGTGAGGTCGCCCTCGGGGGCGTCGCGGAGTTCGGCGACGGCGAGGACGCGGTGGCCCTCGGCCGCCAGTCTCTCCCCGGCGGCGAGGATCTCCGCTCGGCCCGCCTCGTCCAGCGGCCGGCCGCCGCGGGTGGCGCAGCGTCCGACGACCTCCTCGGGGGCTCCCTTCACCGACAGGATGCGGTGGCCCTCGGACCGGCACAGCGTGGCGTGGAAGCCGCGACTCGGCTCGAACGGCAGAGCGGACAGACGCTGCCAGCCGGGTGCGCCCGTCGTCCTGCGCACCCCTGCCTCCTGCGCCCCCGCGGTGACCGCGCCGTCGGTGGCATGGGCGAGCCCGCCCTCGCCGTGCGGGCGCGGTGTGGCCCGCAGCGCGACGGCGAGCACGGAGCGCTGTGCCTCGCCGAGCGACTCCAGGCGCCGGCTGTCGCCGTCCGCCGCGACGGAGACGAGGGAGATGCGTCCGTGGGTGAGGGTTCCGGTCTTGTCGAAGCAGAGCACGTCGGTGCGGCCGGCCGCCTCGATGGTACGGGGATCCCGGACCAGGGCGCCCCGGGTGGAAAGCCTTCTGGCGGAGGCGAGTTGGGCCGCCGACACCAGAAACGGCAGCCCCTCGGGAACGCTGGCCACGGCGAGCCCCACGCCCGCGCCGACGGTGTCCCGGGCCGGGCGTCCGCGCAGGGTGCCGGCCGCCATCACCGCCGCGGCCGAACCGAGCGCCACCGGCAGGGTGCCGCGGGTGATCCGGGCGAGCCTGCGCTCCACCCCGACGGCGGGGGCGGCGCCCCGGCCGATCGTCGCGGCCCGGCTCGCCTCGGTCGCGGGGCCGGTCGCGACCACGACCGCGCGGCCGCGGCCCGCCGCGACCGTGGTGCCCTCGTAGACCATCGACGTACGGTCCGCGAGGCCCGAGGCCAGTACCGGCGCGACGTCCTTGGCCACCGGGAGCGACTCGCCGGTGAGCGCCGACTCGTCGGTCTCCAGGTGGTGCGCCTCCAGCAGGCGGGCGTCGGCCGGTACGACGTCACCCGCGTCCAACCGGACCACGTCGCCCACGGTCAGGTTCCGCGCGGGGACGGTGGTGTCCGAGCCGTCGCGCACCGCCTTCGCCATGACGGCCGACTTGCGCCGCAGCCGGGCCACCGCCCGGTCGGTCCGATGGCGCTGGAAACCGCCGAAGAGCCCGGACAGCGCGGTGACGGCCACGATGACGACGGCGTCGAGGACGGCTCCCACGGACGCGGACATGGCCGCGCCGGCTCCCAGCACGGGCGTGAGCGGATTGGCCATCTCGGTCAGATAGGCCCGGCCGAGCGAGGTCGTCCGCACCTCCTCGCCCCGGGCGATGCCCCGCTCCCGCACCTCGTCCGAGGTCAGCCCGGCGTCCCTGCTCCCGGTCCGGTCGAGCACGGTGGCCGGGTCCATCGCGTGCCAGGGGTGCCGGGACACATCGGTCAGCGGCAGGGGCCGCCGCAGCAGCCGTGCCGCCGACCAGACACCGGCGGCCGTGCCGAGGGCGGCCGCCGCGTTGAACGCCGTCGTGCTGTGGGTCGCGGCCCGCCGCGGCTGCCCGGCCACCGCCGCCGTGGCGCCGACCGCGGCGGAGGCCTGTGCGAGCCGCACTCCGCGGTGGGCGCTGTCCCGAGCGGCGCGACAGGCGTGCACGAGGACGACGGTCGCCGCCGGATCCCGGTCCACGTACAGGTCCGCGCCCCAGGGCGGCCCGCTGTCGGGGTCGGCCAGGCCGACCCCCACGTCGGCGGCCTGCAGCGCGGTTCGGTCGCGGGAGACCAGCAGCACCCCGGTGCCGTCGCGCTGGAGGTCCCGTACGACGTCGAGCACCTGCTCGCCCGCGTCGCGCACCGCGTCGGCCTCCCGTACGGCCGGTTCCCGTGCGTACCCACCGGTGACCACGACGGTCAGCCCGGCGGCGTGAGCGGCGGGCACGAAGGCGCCGGCCGCGTCGTGCAGCCGCGGTACCACGCTGACCACGGCGTACAGGCGCCGTCCCCGCGCCAGGCCGAGCACGAACCGTGCGCCGTCGCGTTCCAGCCGTTCCCGGGCCTCCGCGCCCGTGTCTGCGTCCGTCTCTCCGTCCAGCGGGAGGTCCTCGACGGGCCCGAGCGTCCACTCGCCGTCCTCGGACAGCCGCTCGGGCGCGGAACCGTCGAAGAGCCGGTGGGCCCGCGCGGCGAGTTCTCCCGCGGGCGCGTCGTCGAGGGGCACCAGATCGGCCAGCACATGGGAGCCCGTGGCCAGCACGTCCGTGTCGAGGAGCAGCGTGCCGATCCGGTCCAGCCGGCGCAGCGCACGGGGCTCGGCCACCAGGACCCCCTGGCGTGCCAGGCCCCGGCCCAGGGCGCAGGCGAATCCCTCACGAGCCAGCAGCGGGGCCTTGGGGATCGCCGCCAGCGCGCCGCCGGCGGCCTTCGAGGGGCGCCGGGTGACGAGGAGGGAGCCGGCGAAGGACGCCGCGGCCACGAGAGGCACCTGATCGGCGTAACGCTCGACGGGACCCTGCCGCAGCGGGGTCTCGCGGGGGAGCGGGGGCGCCGCGTGGTGGGCGACCGCCTCGGCGCTGCCCGCCAGGCGCGGTTCGGCCGCGGCCCAGGTCGCGTCCTCCGCGTTCGCCTCCAGGATCCGCAGGGCGTGCCGGACGGTGTCCACGCCGGTGCCGAGGAGCCCTCCGGAGCCGGCCTGGCCCAGGGCCGTGAGCCCGGCCATGAGCAGTCCGGCGTACTCGGTGCCGACCGCCCGCTCCACCAGGGACCGCAGCCGGGGCATCGTCTCGACGAGGGGGGCGAGCGCGGCCACCGAGGACGGCAGGGGTGCCTTGCGCACCAGGACCGCCGCCGCGGCCAGTGGCGCCGCGGCCATGTGCAGGGCCATCGCCGACCCGGCGCGCCGGGACGTCCGGCCGGAGAGCGGATGGTCGGGCAGGGGGAGATCGATGTCGTGGGCCTCCTCGATCGTCTCGACCGCCTCGGTCACGGTCTCGACGATGTCCTCGGCGTCGTACCCGGTCGCGGCGGCGACGACGACATGCCCGAGCACCGTGTTGGCCACCGCCCAGGCCACCCCCGGCACCTCGGCGAGCCGCCGCTCGACCTCCTGGGCGAGCTTCCTGGCCTTGGCGGGAGGCAGCTCACCCTCCCGCAGACCTCGCACGGCCACATGGGCACGCCCGTCGAAGTGCCGTATGCGCCGGCACGTGTCGCCCTGCAGTACGGCGGCCGCGCAGGACACGACGGTCCGCAGCAGCGTGCCTCCCGGCAGTGCCACCACGCATCACCTGCTCCCGGCCCGGTGGGTTGACTCCGGTTGCACGAGTAGCCACCCGACGTAGGTTTCAATCCGGCGGAAGCCTCAGACTGCCCCAAGCGGGTCAAAATGGAATAAAGGGATGTAACGCTCTGAGAGGAGGGCAGTGGGATGGCCAAGACAGTAGGCACCGCACCGCAGCGGGAGACGTCCCAGAGACAGTCCCCGGAGACACACGCCCATGAAGGTGCCGGACTGCACCTGCATACGCTCACGCTGCACCCGTCGTTGAAGCTTCCCTACATCACCAGGGACGACGTGACGAGTACGGCGAGGGCGGCGACGTCACGGGTCCCGGGCATGCCGACGACCAAGGACGTCGTGTTCTACGGGGGTCTCGGCGCGCTGGCCGTGGCGGGGGCTCTGGAATGGCCGATCGCGCTGGCTGTCGGCGGAGCCACCTGGCTGCTGCGCGGCGGCAGGAGGCGGGGCCAGGATGCCGAACCGCCGGCCGAGCACTACCGCGGGGGCCGCGACGTGACCGGGAGCGGCCTCTGAGGCCGTAGCCGGTCACCCTACGGCGCGCGGCGTCGACGGCGCCGCGCCGGGCGCGCGTACGTGCCTCACGCCCGTATGCCCGCGGCCGGTGCGGCGGGGTGTTCGCTGTCGCGGCCGTGCGTCAGGCGGCGGCCGGGGCGGCGGCCGTGCGCACATGACGGCCGTACGCGGCCCACAGCTCCCACGCGAGACGCATAAGGATGGTCTCGGCCAGCGCGAGGCCGATCTTCGTGGCCACGGCTACAAGAATCTCGCCCATGTCATGACTTTCTGTACTCGGTTGCGGATGTCCGGTATCCGAAAGTGCGCCTGTTTTCTCTGCGACGGGTGCCGTAGGGGCGTACATGTGATGTCGCTTCGGTGAACAGGTGGGGTTGCGGCGACCGTCGGGACGGCCGAGCGCCGGTGGCTGCCTCCCGCTCCGGGAAAGTGGCCACCGGGCCTCCCGATTTATCCGCCGACCGAACAGATCAGGCTTATCTCCTCCTGTACGGCCGTGAACGGATGTGTGCTGACCGTCTGCCTCGTGGCGGTGCCGATCAAATAAGAGGTGAGCATCCGGGCGCGCCTGGGAGCATCTTCGACATTCATTGCGAACAGCAAATCAAGGAAAATGGACGTCACCTCTCCGAACATTCCGTCGATCGCGGTGAGCCGTCCCTGCCGCACGCAATGCATCCAGTACTCGTGCCACAGCATGATGGCCCGCGGCTCGCCCTGGAAAAGGGAGAGATAAGACTCGGTGGCCGCCCAGAATCGCCGACGCGGATCCGACTCCTCGGTCGCCGCGTCGCTAACCGTGCGGACGAACGCGGCGATGTGCGCGGTCATGGCCGTGTCCACCAGGTCGTTCATGTCCTGAAAGTAGTAGTGGATCGCGCTTTTCGTCAGCGGACTCGCTGCCGCGACCGCCCGCACCGTGCACCCTTCGAGCCCGTGCTCCAGCAGGACCTGCTTGGCTGCTTCGATGATTTGTGTCCGCTTCTCCGCCCGATTCGGTGAGAATGCGTATTCAGGTCCCGCTTGATCACCGTGCATGCGCGCAGCTTACCTCATCGTGTCGTGGGCGAGCGGCCGAGTCGGATTCACTCATTACGCTTTCTTCGTGATGAAGCGACGGCCAAGGGAATTTCCGGCGACGCTTCTCTCCCTCTTTTCTTTCGGTATTCGGACGAGTTCGTGAAGAGTGCCCGAAATTTCGCCGCTCACTTGACGGATCCGCCGGTGGCGCCGGCGGCGACATGGCGCTGAGCGACGACGAGCAGCACGGCCGCCGGGACGGACGCCAGTACGGCGGTGGCCATGGTGGCGTTCCACTGGTGGGTGTGAGCGCCGATGTACTGGTAGAGGCCCAGGGTGATCGGCCGCACGTTCTGGGTGGTGGTCAGCGTGAGGGCGAAGAGGAAGTCGCTCCAGGCGAAGAGAAAGGTGAACACGGCGGCGGTGATCAGTGCGTTGCGGCTCACCGGGAGCACCACGGAGAAGAAGATGCGCAGCCGTCCGGCGCCGTCCACCCGCGCGGCCTCGACGATCTCCCGGGGAATGCCCTGCATGGACGAGCGGAGGACGAGGATCGAGAAGGGGACACCGGCGGTGGAGTCGGCGAGGACCAGCCCGGCACGGGAGTTGAGGAGTCCCAGGTCGTCGTAGGCGCCGAAGAGCGCGTTGGCCACGACGATGTCCGGCACCATCTGGGTGACGAGGACGGCGAAGAGCACCGCGTTGACTCCCCGGAGGGGGAACCGGGCCAGCGCGTAGGCAGCCGGGGCCGCGAGGCCGAGGCTGAGCACCACGCTGCCGAGGGCCACGACGAGGCTGGTGACGAGGTTGCCGCCTTGGTCGCGCAGTGCGGTGGTGTAACCGCCGAAGTCCGGGTGCAGGGGGAACCAGCCCGCCCCGAGGGCGGTGCCCGTCGGCTGGAGCGAGGCGTTCACCATCCAGTAGACGGGGAACAGCATCAGCGCGAGCAGGACGATCCCGGCGAGTGTGGACGGCAGGCCACGGCGGGGTGCGCGTTTCATGGCAGCGCTTCTCAGAGGTCCCGGGCGCGACGCCGGGCGCGCAGATGGGCGAGGGCGAAGACGAGCGAGACGGCGACGAGGACATTGCTCATCGCGGCGCCGCGCCCGAACTCGAACTGCCGGAAGGACAGTTCATAGGCCCGGGTGGCGAGGGTCTCCGTGGCGTCGGCCGGTCCTCCGCCCGTCACGACGAGGATGATGTCCAGCACCTTGACCGTGTAGACGAGGTCCAGCAGCAGCACGACGCCGGCCACGGGCCGCAGCATCGGCCAGGTGACATGGCGGAACGCGGCCATCGGCCCGGCGCCGTCCAGCTTCGCCGCCTCGTACAGATGCACCGGGATGTCCTGGAGGCCGCCGTACAGGATGGCGGTGTTGAAGGGGATGCCGACCCAGATGTTGACCAGGATCACCGACAGGAGCGCCGGCGAGGTGCCGGTGAGCCAGGGGATGCCGGACGACACCAGGTGGAGGTGGCGCAGAACGTCGTTGACGACTCCCGAGTCGGTGTCGAGCATCCACCTCCATGTCGTTCCGGAGGCGATCAGCGGCAGCAGCCACGGCAGCAGCAGAAGCGACCGCAGCACGCCGCCGAGCGGGAATCTGCGCTGGAAGAACACGGCGAGGGCCAGACCGGGCACGAACTGCCCGCAGAGCGAACCGGCGGTGAACACGGCCGTGGTCAGCAGGGTCGCGGGGAACTCGCCCGACGTCAGGAGCTCCGCGTAGTTCCGGGCCCCCACGAACGGCGCCGCACCTGTGTAGAAGGTCGTGGTGGTGTACTGCTGCAGGCTCATCACGATGTTCTTGACGAGGGGGTAGCCGAAGAACAGCAGCAGATAGGTCAGGGCGGGCACGACGAACATCCAGCGGGCGAGCGACTCCCGGAAGCGGGCCCGGGTCACGTTCCGTTCCTCGCAGGGCGCGTCCTTCTCCACGGCGTCGTCCGGGGCGGCCTCAGGAGCGGGTCGCGATCTGCTGTGCACGCTTGAGTGCCTCCTCCGGAGTCTGTTCGCCGGTCAGCGCGGACTGGATCGCGGTGTAGATCCCGGTCGCCGCCGCGGGCCACTTCACGCCGAGCCGGGCGGTGCGGGACCGGGCGTTCTCGACGCTCCGGACGAACGCGGCCATCGACGGGACCTGCTCGGCATACCGGGCGGCCACCGCGGAGCGGGAGGGCACGGTGAGGTACTGCTTGGCCAGGGTGAGCATGTTGTCGGGGGTGTTGAGGCAGGCGAGCACCCGGGCGGCCTTCTCCTGCCGTTCCTTGGAAGCGGTCTGCGGTACGGTCCACACCTCACCGCCGAGCGGGGTGACGGGAGTCAGCCCCGCCCGGGGGACGGGCAGCGGCGCGACCCCCCAGTGCAGGTTCTCGGCCTGCTCCATGGCGTGGATCCGCCAGGGGCCGTTGACCATCATGGCCGCCTTGCCGGCGACGAACTGATCGTGGACATCGGACTGGTCCCAGTTCAGCACCGACCTCGACATGGATCCGCTCTTCACCAGGTCGACCCAGAGCCGGAGCGCCTGCGCGGCCTGCGGGCTGTCCAGCCGTGTCTCGTCCCCGCCGTTGGACCAAAGGAACGGCATGAACTGCCATGTGCCCTCGAAGCCGGCGTTCGCGTCGAGCGCCATGCCGTAGCGCCCCGGGCGGGTCAGCTTCTGTGCCGCCGTCCTCAGCTCGTCCCAGGTCCTCGGTACGGCGACCCCGGCCTCGGCGAGCATGTCCTTGTTGTAGAAGAGGGCGACCGTGCTGACGGTGGGGGCCAGCCCGTAGACCTTCCCCTGGTACGTGCCCGCCGACAGGATCCCCTCGGTGAATCCGCCGGCGTCGACGCCGTACCGGTCCAGCGGGGTGAGCGCGCCGGTCCGGGCGATCTGCTGGAGGTCCGGGTTGTCCAGCATCAACAGATCGGGAAGGGTGCGCGACGATGCCTGCTGCAGCACCTTGGGTATGAGGGAGGTCCCCGGCACGCTGGTGTGCTCCACCTTGACGTCTACGGTCCTGCCGCAGGCGTTGAGCCGCTCGCCCCACTGGGCGTGCTCGGTGGCGTCGGTGTAGTAGTCGAGCGCGGTGATGGAGGTGACCTCGCCCGTGGCCGAGCCGGCACCGGTGGTGGCACCGCACCCGGCGGCGGCCAGGGTCAGGACGGCGGTTCCCAGGAGGGCGGCGAACCGCCGCGCGGCCGGTCTGGCCGATGAGATCATGCTGATGCCTTTGCCGAGCGACGTCGGGGGACGGGGTGTCGGGTCGGGAGAGGCGGGATCCCGGACGTCCCATGACGACGCGGTCAGCATGCGCCTGCGGGCGAACACCAGGATTCCGGGTCGACGACAAGACGGCTCATACCGGCTTCTTCCGATTCGAACGCAGGATATCGGACCCGCTCGGCTCGTCCGCCGCTCGGCCCCGGGCATCGCGGTGCGCGGCCCGGAGAGCATCGCGGTGCGCGGCCCGGAGCCGCCTTTCTCATCGGCTCAGAAGACCTGCCCCGGTCCCTCGCCGTCCACGCGGCCAGGGCCCTGTGCGGCCGCCTCCCGGATCATCGCCGCCACGGCCTCGGGCCGGGACAGCATCACCGCGTGTGAGCTGTCCAGGAAGTGTTCGACGGCGGCCATGCGCTGCGCCATGAAGCGCTGAGCGGTGGGGTTGAGCATCCGGTCGGCGGTCGCGATGGCGTACCAGGACGGCTTCCCGGCCCAGGCCGGCGGGCCCGCTCTGCCGGTCAGTGCCCGCCGGGCGATCGAGCGCTGCGCCACCGACCGCACCCCAGTGACACACGGCGGCAGATCGGCCGCGTACACCTGCGAGAACCGTTCCGCACGAAGGGACAACTCGCCCTCCCCGCCGACGCCGTACCCGGTCTCGACCGTCGCGTCGACCCCCGGCATCAGGGGAAAACGGCCGGTGATGTCGAGGACGCACTCCCCGGCGTCCGGAGCGAACGCCGCCACGTAGCACAGCGCCACGACGTTGTCGGCGTCGGTGGCGGCCTCCGTGATCACGGCGCCACCGTAGCCGTGGCCGACCAGGACGACCGGGACCCCGAGGTGGCCCACCACGCTTCGGAGGTAGGCGGCGTCCTCATCCAGACCGCGCAGCGGATTCGCGGGAGCGCGGACCGATAACCCGGCGGCGTGCAGGACACCGATCACCCCGGCCCAGCACGAGGCGTCCGTGAACGCCCCGTGCACGAGCACGACGGCCGGCGGTTGGGGGGTGGACTGGTGCATGGCCGGTGACCTCCGACTGAGAACGACGTCCCAGCCAAGCGCACCCGCTCAGCACGGGCATCGCGTGAACGTACCAACCGGTCCGCTCAGTCGTCGGGCAAGGCCCTGACCAGGTTGGCGAGCTGAACCCGGGAGTTCACCGACAGCTTGCGGAAGACGGAGGTCAGATGAGTGTTGACGGTGTGCGGGGAGACGACGAGCAGATCGGCGGCCGACCGGTTGGTGTGGCCTTCGGCGATGATGCGCGCGATCTTCTTCTCCGAGGCCGTGAGGGCCTCCCAGCCCCGGACCGGTCGCTCTGCGGCCGTTGCCCCGCGGCGCTGCGCGCCCGCGGTCTCCAGGTCGCGCTGCACGCGCGCCGCCGCGGCCTGCGCCCCCGACTCGGCGAAGGTGCCATGAGCCTCGGTCAGGGCGGTCACCGCCTCCGTCTTTCGGCCCGCCGCCAGGAGCGCCTGCCCGAGGTCGGCGTGCGCGGCGGCCCGGACCAGCGGACGAGGACTCGCCCGGAGCAGCGTCACGGCGCGCTCCAGCAGGGCGAGATCGTCGCCCACGAGCCCGAGGGCCTGCGCGGCGATGCCGTTGGCGGTGGGCACGGCCGGGTTGCGTGCGGCGTGCGCCTCCGCCTGTGCGGCGAGGTCCGCGGCGAGAGCGTGGTCCGCGCCGCGCAGCGCCATGCGTATCGCCGAGTCGACCCAGTCGCGCAACAGCCGCCAGCGCATGAAGGGACCTTCGTCCTGCACACGCCGGATCCTGTCGACGGCGAGCGCCGTGTCGCCGTCGGCCTCGGCGTGGACCGCCTCCAGGAAGCGCACCGCGGCCGTGTTGCCCGGGTTCGGTTTGACCGCCAGCCGTTCGCGCGCCGCGGTCAGATGCCGCCGCGCCGCCTCGCGATCGCCGCGCAGCAGCGCGATCCGGGAGCGGATCACCCGCGCGTTCACCTGCTGGACGGGTACCTGTACGTCGTCCTCCAGGCGCTCCATCGTCAAGAAGTCGGCCTCGGCGTCGTCGAGTCTGCCCAGGCCCAGATGCTGCTGCCCCTGTCCCCACAGAAGCATGGCCTGACGGAACGTTCCGGCCTCGTCCGCCGCCCGCAGCAGCAGTCGTTCGCCCGCTCCGAAGTCGTCGAGATGCTGATGCGCGACGATCTCCTCGGGGAGGAACACGGGATCGACGGCGCTGAGCGCGGCGAAGTGTTCCAGCGCCACGGCGTTCTCACCCGCGTTGAGCGCGATCTCGCCGAGCCCGCACAGGGCCAGCACATGCGCCTCCCGGTCACCGATCGCGGTGGCGGCGCGCAGCGCGGTCTCACCGGCCTCACGTGCCACGACCAGATCCTGGCCCCGGGACATGGCGAGCGCGCGCAGGGCGGCCAGCCGCGCCTCGATCTCCGGGTCGGCACCCGCGGTGGCGAGGGCCGTCTCGGCCCGGCGGCGCAACTCGTCGGCGAGATCCATGCTCCACAGCGTCCCGCCGAGGGCTGCCTGGAGCCGGCTGAACGCGTCCAGCGGCGGGCGGTCGGCCAGCAGGCGGTCGGCGGTCGACAGCGCCTCCCGGTTCCGGCCGGCCCGGGTCAGACAGACGATCGCCTGCTCACCCACCGCGAACCTCAACGGCCGTGCGGACGGCACCAGTTCCAGAGCGCGCGTCATCAGGTCGGCCGCGAGGCCCGGCGTGACCGGCAGCACGTCGTCGGCGGCCTGCCGCAACAGCGTCACGGCCTCCTCGTCCCCGGGCAGCCCGCCCCTGAGGATGTGCGGTACGGCGTCGATCGGCCGGCGGCCCGCGGCGACGAGATGGTGAGCGGCTTCGCGGTGCAGGGTCTTGCGGGCCGACGGGGGGATGTCGACGTAGACGGCCTGACGCAGCAGATCGTGCCGGAAGACCAGCTGATCGCCGTCGTCGTCGAGGAGCCCGGCGCGCACCGCCTCCTCGAGCGCCGGGATCAGCATGGCGGGCGGGCGGCCGCAGAGCGCGGCGGCGTCCTGGAAGGCGAACCCGCGTCCCAGCACCGCTCCCATCTGGAGGAAGCGCAGCGTGTCGGGCTGCAAGGACCTGAGTCTGCCGCGCACCCCCACCACAAGGCCCTGAGGCACAGGATCGTCCGAGGCCTCGGCGGTGCGCAGTCCACCGAGCATCTCGACCGCCAGGAACGGGTTGCCGCCGGCTCCGTCGAGCAGGTCCCGAACCCGCTCGTCGACGGCCGCCCCCAGAGTGTCGCCGGCCAGCTGCCCGATGGCCGCTCCGGACAGTGGCCCCAGGGGCACGGTGAGGGTCGGGAGTTCGCCCGTCGCGGCGGCGACGATCTCCTCCGCCGGACCGGTGGGCCCCTGCCGCGCTGTGATCATCCAGAGCACCGGCGAAGTCCGCAGGCGTGCCGGAAGCTGCTTCAGGGCGAACCGGCTCAGCGGGTCGGCCCACTGCACATCGTCCAGCGCGATCAGTACCGGGACCTGCCCCGCCCGGGCCTCGATCGCCTCCGCCAGACGTTCCACCAGCCAGATCCGCTGGTCATGGTGGCGGGCGAGAGCGACGAAGGCGTCGTCGGACAGCAGCGGCCGGTCCCCGTGCAGGACGCAGGCCGCCAGCGACGAGAGCGGCACGATGTGATGCAGCTCATCTGCCTTGCCGAGGCCCACCGAGTATCCCGCCGCTCCGGCCCGCTCCGCGGCCTCGGTGAGCAGCGTGGTCTTGCCGATGCCGGGTTCCCCCCGGATGAGGGCCAGGGCGCCGCTTCCGGTGCGGGCCACCGAGGTGATCAGCCTCTGGAGCTCCGCGAGTTCGGCCTCCCGCCCGCGCAGACCACGCCGCGACAGCGATCCGCCCGACCCCGCCACTTGCCTACGTCCCTTCCTGCCCGCACCCGCGGCGCTTCGGCGCGCACGGACCATGCATCGAGGGTCACTATCTCAAAGCACCGCTGCTCAGCGCACATCCGTGGAGGGGGCGGGGGACGGGGCGAAGGCCTGGCAGAGTTCGACGGAGAAGGGGCAGGAGGGTCAGCGCTCGGCGGGCGAGCTCGCGCGGTCGAGGGTGTGGGGGCCGGGAGTCTCGTCGCAGCATCCGGCTGTTTCCCCGGCCCCGCCGACGAGATCGGCCCGGCGCCGGACGCCGGGCAGCCCGGCATGCCCGCAGTGTGACGCCCCCGACTCCGGCTCAGTCGGCGCGCCCTTGGGCAGCGGCTGCGCAGGGGATCCCGGTGCCGCCGCGGAGTTCCGCCACTCGGTGGGGGACATCCCGTGGACCGCCCGGAACGCCCGGCTGAAGTGGGCGGCGCTGGTGAAACCCCACCGGCGGGCCACTGCGGCGATGGTCCGGCCCTCCGCCTGCCGGCGGGCGAGCTCGCGCCGGCACTCCTGGAGCCGACGGCGCTGGATCCACCGGCTGACGGTGGTGTCCTCCGCCTGGAAGAGCTTGTGCAGATAGCGCACGGAGATCTGGTGGGCGCGGGCTATGGACTCGGGCGACAGGTTCGGTTCGGCGAGGTGCCGGTCGATGAACGCCTGGATCCGCAGGACGAGCATCCCGGTGCCGCTCGGGCTTTCGGCCGTGTCCTGGCGGAGTTGCTCCTCGGCCAGGGCGGTGAGGAAGTCGACGACGTTGTGGGCCAGCGCCTCACCGGTCCGCGGCGGGTACGTCGCCGCCGAGTCCACGACCTTGGTCAGAAAGGGCGACAGCAGGGAGCCCAGCGTGGTGTCGGGGTGGATGGGCGTCGCCGTGATCCGCTGGAAGTCGGAGTCGCGCAGGCCGAGGAGGCGGCGGGGCAGGACGATGGACTTCGTCTCGAACGGCCGGGGGAACTCCATCCGGATCGGGCGCGCCATGTCGCAGAAGACGATCTCGCCGCCGTCCAGGACCGCCACGCGGCCGTCCTGCTCGACCCGGGCGGTACCCCGGGCCAGGAGCTTGACGACGAGAGGGGCGTCACCGCCCCGGGCGATCAGCCGTGAGGTCCGCCAGGCCCGCAGGGGATCGCTCTCCACGGTGGCGACCCGGAGCCGGCCCAGCGGGGAGGTCCGCACGGCCCCCGAGCAGACCTGGTCCGGGACGGCGATGTCGACGGCGCCGAACGTCCGGGACAGCGTCTCGCGCCAATACGCCGTTCTTCGGTCGGTGGGCACGGAGTCGGTGGTGCAGTGGGTGCTCGAGAGCTGTCCGGTCTTCGGTGTCGATGAATTCGGCGACATGATCTCCGCCCTTCGGCCGGTGTGCTTTCCGTCGACACCGTGTCAGCGGGCTCATGTGCGGCACATCGCGTGAATCCGCTAGATCCGGGTGAACAACGTCCGCTGACCCGTAGGGCTCCGGCGAGGCCGCGCCCGTCTCACCTGGCTGCCGAGGACCGTGTGGGCAGGCCCTTGGTCCGCAGTACGGCGTAGCCGATGCCGATGCCCACCGCCAGCGGCCACTCGACGGCGCCCAGGACCGCCAGCGCGCCGAGACCGGCGTACAGCGGGAGTCCGCGCCGGGCGGTCAGTGCGCGTCCGGCGGTGGCCACGGGACCCGCGGCGGCGCCGACCGCACGCGTGGCCGCGTCGCCGAGCCCGGGGAGGGTGATCGTACGGTCGCCGGCGGTGCTCTTCCGCTTCGGCGCGTTCCCGGCGCCTTCGGTCTCGGGCCGCCGCGTCCTCCGCGGAGCCGAGGGCTTGTTCGCCTCCGAGGGCTTCGGCCCCGACGGCTTCCGGGTCCCCGACTGCCTCCGCGTCCCTGACCGCTTCCGTGCCGCCGCCGGCTTTTTCGCTGCCCCTGTCTCCCGCGGCGCCCCTGGCTTCTTCGCTGCCGCCGACCCCTTCGCGCCCGGCGTCTCCGAGGCCTGGAGTGACGGCTTCGGCGCAGTCTTCGGGTCCTTCTCGGCGGTCCTCGGCGTGGTCACGGCTCACATCCGTTCGTGGGGTCCGGAATGTCGCCCCCCGGCCAGGCACAAGCTACCTCCGGCCCCAGGGCCCGGCGAGCCGGGAACCGTTCGGAGCAGCACCTCGGGCGGCGGGGCCCGGGGTGACTCATGCTGATCGGGAAGTCACGAGCAACCGGCCTGCCTGCTGCGGAGGGACGCGGATGTCGCTGTTGTCCGGGGTGCTTCCGCCGCTGCCCGCGCCGTTGACCCGAAGCCTGAAGGGCGGCGTGGCCGCCGGTGTGCGCGAGGCACTCGGCGGCGCCGCCGTGCTGCTCGGGGTGGACAAGCGGGATGTGTGGTCCCGCCCGGGGCGCTGCCATATCGATGTGCGGGGCGTGCGAGGTCCACGCGGCATGTGGGTGGGCCGGTTCGTGGAGCGCGCGCTCGAGGAGCATCCCGGAGTGCTGTGGGCACGGGTGAACGCCCCCGCGGAGCGAGTGGTCGTGGAGCTGGGCTCGCCGCCGCCGTCCCGGCAGGAACTGATCGGGATCATCGCCCACGCGGAGGCCCACGGAGCGGCCGGCAGCGCGGACGAGGGCGAGTTCGACGGATGGTGCCCCGAGCCGCACCACCCGTGCGAGGCGCCGCGCGCCCGGCCCACCCTTCCGGTCCTCGCGGCGGACATCGCGGGGCTGCTGCTCACCGTGGCCACCCGCCTGTCGCCGTGGACCCCGCTGCCCGCCGAGGTGGGGGCGCTCGCCACGGCCGTCCAGTGCCACCCCCTGCTGCGCCGGTTCGCGGCGTCGGTCCTCGGTGAGCGGGAACGCCCGGAGTCGGTGCTGCCGGCACTCAACGCCCTCGTCCAGGGCGTGGCCACCCGCGGTGGCGGGCTCGTCCTCGACGCAGCTCAGCGGCTGGCCCAGTGGCGGGAGGCGAACGCGGCCCTTCAGGCCTGGGCGGAGGCGGAGCCGCGACTCGTACGGGGACCGGAGGACGCGCGGGCCGAACCGACGCTCACCCAACGACCCCAGGCGCACCAGGATGTGACGGCGCGCTATGCCGTACGGGCCATGGGCGCGGGCGCGGCCGTCGGCGCCCTGACGACCCCCGGCGTGGGGCCGAGGCGTGCGCTCGCGGTGGCGTTGTCCAGCATGCCGAAGGCGCCGGAGGCCGGGCGGGAGGGCTTCGCCACCAGCCTGGGCCGATTTCTCGCGCTGCGGGGTGTCGTGGCCATGGACCGCGGCGCGCTGCGCCGGCTGGGCCAGGTGGACACGGTGCTCCTGGACGTGGACGCACTGCGCAGCGGCCGCCATGAACTGACCGACCTGGAGCTGCTCGACGGCGCCGAGCCCGCCGAGGTCTCCGACCGGCTGTTCGCCCTGTTCGACCCGGGTGCCCCCGGGCATGCCCACCACGACGGCAACGACTGGACGCTCGGCCCCCTGGCGGAGCTGGAGCTGACGGACGGCGCCGGACGAGGGGCCGCGGACCGGCTGCGGCACCGGGGCAGCGAACAGGTGCTGGGCCTGGTCCACGGGCGCCGGCTGGTGGCCGTGGCGGGGGTCGCGACTCAGACGCTGCCGGGCGCGCAGGCCCTGGCGGCCGCGGCCCGCCGTTCCGGGATCCGTGTGGTCCTCGCCGGCGACCAGCCGTATCCCGAACTCGGCTTCGTCGACGCGATGGTGCCCACGGGGGGCCGACTGGTGGCGTCCGTACGAGGGTTGCAGGCGGACGGTCGCGTGGTGCTGCTGGTGTCGGGGAACCGCCGCGCGCTCGGTGCGTCCGACTGCGGCCTCGGCGTGCACCGGGAGGGAGAGCCCCCGGCCTGGGGCGCACATCTGCTGGTCGGCACCGACCTGGACTCGGTCGCGCTGATCCTCACCGGGGTCGGCGTGGCCCGCCAGGTCGACCGGGACAGCGCGGTGCTGGCCGCGAGCGGCAGCGGCATCGGCGCCGTCGCGGCGATGCGGGCACCGGCCGCCGAGGCGTGCTCGCGCGGACAGGCGGCGTGCAACACCGCCGGGGGCATCGCCTTCGGTCTGGGGGTCTGGCGGGCCCGGCAGCTGTGCTCGCGCCCGGTCACCCCGTCCGTGGAGATCGTGCCGTGGCACCTGATGACGCCCGAGCGAGCCCTGGAGCGGCTGCGTACGAGCATCGACGGGCTGTCCGTCGAGGAGGCCGAGGCACGGGCCAAGGGGCCGTCGCGGGCGGGCGGGCCGCCCCGGGCCACCCTGCCGTCGGCGTTCGTGGACGAGCTGTCCAACCCGCTGACACCCGTGCTGGCCGGCGGCGCGGCCCTGGCCGCCTCCGTGGGTTCCCGGGCGGACGCCCTGCTGGTCGCCCTGATCACCGCCACGTCGGCCCTGGTGGGCGGCGTGCAGCGGGTGAGGACCGAACGGGCCCTGGCCGAGCTGACCGCCCGCTCCGCCGTGGGCGCCCGGGTGTGCCGGGGCGGCGCCGAGCGGCTGGTCACCGCGGAGGACCTGGTGCTGGGGGACGTGGTGCTGCTCCGGCCGGAGGACGTGGTGCCCGCCGACTGCCGTCTGCTCCGGGCCCAGGGACTGGAGGTCGACGAGTCGTCACTGACCGGGGAGTCCCTGCCCGTGGCCAAGGATGCCGCTCCCGTGGTCGCCGCACACCTCACCGACCGTCTCTCCATGCTCTACGAGGGCACCACCGTCTCCGCCGGAGAGGCGGTGGCCGTGGTCGTGGCCACGGGGGCCGCCACCGAGGTCGGGCGCACCATGGCCACCGCCCGGGAGGCCGCACCCGTCACCGGCGTCGAGGCCCGGCTGTCGTCCCTCACCAAGGCGAGCCTGCCCGTGGCGACGATCTCCGCGGCGGCGGTGGCCGGGGCCGGTCTGCTGCACGGACGCCCCCTCGCCGAGAGCGTGGCCTCGGCGGTGAACCTGGCGGTCGCCTCGGTCCCCGAGGGGCTCCCGTTCCTTGTGAACGCGGCCCAACTGGCCTCCGCGCGCCGACTGGCCGAACACGGCGCGCTCGTGCGCAACCCCCGCACCATCGAGGCGCTCGGCCGGGCCGATGTGCTCTGCTTCGACAAGACCGGCACCCTCACCGAGGGCAATCTCCAGCTCGCCGCCGTCAGCGACGGAGACCGCACGTACCCCGTCGACCGGCTCGCCCCACGGCACAGAAGCGTGCTGGCGGCCGCCCTCCGCGCCACCCCCGCCGCCCGCCAGTCCGAGCCGATGGCGCACCAGACCGACCGGGCCGTGGACGCGGGAGCGCGCCGGGTGCGGGTGTCGGTCGGCCGGGGCGCGCCCCGCTGGCGGCGCACCGGCACCCTGCCCTTCGACCCGTCCCGCGCCTACCACGCCACCACGGGCAGCACGACCGGCCGCACCCTGCTCAGCATCAAGGGCGCCCCCGAGACCGTGCTGGACCGCTGCCGCTACCGCCGGCTGAACGGGGTGCGGGCCGTGCTCGACGACGCCGGGCACAAGGCGCTCACCCGGGCCACCGAGCAACTGGCCGGAGCCGGCCGCCGCGTCCTCGCCGTCGCCGAACGCTCCATGGAACCCGGGGAGGAGCTGACCGACGCGGCGGTGAGCGATCTGGACTTCGTGGGATTCGTCGTACTGGCCGACCCGGTGCGCCCCGGGGCGGCGCCGGCCACCACCCGGCTGCGGGCGGCCGGGGTGCACACGGTCCTGCTCACCGGGGACCACGCCGCGACCGCCGAGGCCATCGCCGCCTCCGTGACCGGCGACCCGAACCAGACCGTGTGCACCGGACCGGAGTTGGACCAGCTCGACGACCACGCGCTGGACGCGCTGCTGCCGACGGTGGATGTGATCGCCCGCTGCACCCCGCACCACAAGGTGCGCATCGTCGAGGCGTTCCAGCGTCTGGGCCGGGTCGTGGCGATGACCGGCGACGGCGCCAACGACGCCCCCGCCATCCGGCTCGCCGACGTCGGTATCGCGCTGGGCCGACGCGGCACCCCCGCCGCCACGGCCGCCGCCGATCTGGTCATCGGTGACGACCGCTTGGAGACGATCGTCACCGCCCTGACCGAGGGCCGGGCGATGTGGACCTCCGTCAGGACCGCGCTGGCCATCCTGATCGGCGGCAACCTCGGCGAGGTCACCTTCAGCGTGCTCGCCTCCGCGCTGTCCGGTACCTCACCGCTGAGCGCCCGTCAGATCATGCTGGTCAACCTGCTCACCGACCTCGCCCCCGCCCTCGCCATCGCGGTGCGCACTCCCGCCGAGGGCACCGGGGAACAACTGCTTCAGGAGGGCCCCCACGAGTCGCTGGGCACCGCGCTCACCCAGGAGATGCTGCAACGCGGGCTGACCACCGCCCTCGGTTCCGGACTGGCCTGGACGGCCGCCCGCTTCACCGGCACCCGGCGCCGCGCCGGAACGGTGGCACTCGCCGCGGTGGTCGGCACCCAGCTCGCCCAGACCCTCGCCAGCGGCGGTGCCGACCGTCAGGTGCTCGCCGCCACCATCGGCTCGGCGGCGGTGCTCGTCGGCATCATCCAGACCCCGGTCATCAGCCAGTTCTTCGGATCGACCCCGCTGGGCCCCGTCGGCTGGGGCATCGCCCTCGCGGCCATCACCACGGCCACGCTCCTGCACGGACCGCTGGAGCCCGTCGCCGGTTTCCTCGTCCGCACGGGCCGGCTGCCCATCGCGGCGGACCCGGACGGCGAGGCGCAGCACTCGGCGCTGCCGTCGTCGGCCCTGGCCGCTCTCGCCGAAGCCCCGCTGGCGTGGCTCGGCGGGGTGCTGTCCCGCTTCGGCCTGCCCACACCGGGCTTCGCCCGGCCGGCCCCTCAGTGAGGGCGCACGGCCACCGAACAGAACGGCCGACCGCTCATTCCGCTGCCGAGTCCCCCGGCGGTACGGTCTCCAACTCCCTTGTGAAATGGCCCGTGTCCAGGCGCAGCCGCCAGGAGTTCCGGCGGTGGGCGGCCGTGAGCGCGGCCTCGAGCGGTGACGGGGGCACCGCGAGGACGGGGCAGGAGGCGTGCGCCAGGCAGTAGCGGCTGACCGACGGCCACAGTGCGCGGTGCCAGAGGGAGCGGTGCCCGGCACCGATGATCAGCACATCGTCGTCACGGGCCGCGATCTCCACCAGCGCCGGGCCGGGGGCGCCCCGGGCGATGAGCGCCCGCATCGGCAGCCCCGGGCCCTCGGCGCCGAACACGCCGCCGAGCGCCTCGATCAGCCTCTCCCGAGCCAGCCGCTCCCACTCGCCGATCATGACGCACGCGGCCGGGGACCGCCGGGCGGCCAGATCCCCACCGGGCGGTTCCCAGGCCAGCACCGGCCACAGCTCCGCGCCACGGCGCCGGGCTTCGTCGGCGGCCCGGCGCAGGGCGGTGACGCTGTTCAGCGAACCGCTCACGCCGACCACGACACGGGTGGTTGAGTGGGCGTCGTCGGATTCGGACTCGGACATCACACACCGTTCCTCACACGCCGAAGGGGTGGTCCCCGGGTGGCTCCCGCCCGTCGGCGATGCTCGTCGATACCGCGTCCATCTCACGCCCGGGCCGGGGCCGCGGAACAGTCCTCGCGCCCTTTGCTGACACCCTCCTGACGGCCTTCTTCAGGCCTCTGGCCAGCGGTGTCAGCAACGCGTCAGCGTCGTCCCGGTCGCCGTCAGCATCCCGTCAGGAAGGGTCCGGCATGCGGGGTGCCCGGGCATAGCGTCATCGCCGAGCCGCGGTCCGCCCCACCGGATGAGGGGCGCCTCGCACATCCCGGTAGGACCACCCGGCTCAGACCTGAAGATCCACCCGCTCGTCCTTGAAGGACCGCGGATCCTCCGGGAGGCATCCCATGGCAGACAACCAGTACGCCGAAGACCCCGAGCCCTGTGAACGGTTCCCGACCGGGCCTCTGTACGTCCCGGTCCGGTCGGGCTCGTCACGGTGCGTCGCTCGGCTCTTCCGTACCCCCCTCGGCGAACGTACGGCCGTCGGCTTCACCTCTGAGCGCAGACTGACCGCGACGCTCGGGCCGTCCCAGGAGTGGATCAGGCTCGCCGAACCCGCGCTCCGCGCGCTGACCGCCCCGCTCGGGGTCACCACCGTCACGGTCGACCCCCAGTTCACCGCCCCCGCGCCGAGTCGCGGCGAAACCCTGCCCCGCTTCCGGAAGCACTCCGGCGAACGCCGTGAGCGCACGCACGCCTGGGATCCGCAGGCCGTCGGAGTGCTCCGGGTGACCGGCGCCGCGGCCCTCGTCTCGGCGCTGTCGCTCTGGCTCGGCTGAGAGATGAGGACACGATGACCACCGTCCACGAACCCGCGATCACCACGACCGCCCACGAGTTGTCGGTATGGCCGGCCTCGACCACCGAGCCGCACCCCGGTGAACTCGCTGTCGGCGGCGTGCCGCTCGCCGAGATCGCCGAACGCTTCGGCACCCCCGTCTACGTCCTGGACGAGGCGGAGGTGCGCGACCGCTGCCGTACCTACCGGGACGCCTTTCCCGACGCCGAGGTCCTCTACGCGGCCAAGGCGTTCCTGTGCCGCGCCATGGTCCACTGGATGGAGGAGGAGGGCCTGGGCCTCGACGTCTGCTCGGCCGGCGAACTGGAACTCGCGGTCACCACCGGCTTCCCGGCCGGGAAGATCGTGCTCCACGGCAACGCCAAGTCCCCGCGCGACCTCGAGACCGCCCTGCGCCTCGGCGTCGGCCGGATCGTCATCGACAGCCCGTCCGAGATCGCGCGGCTGGCCGCCGCGGTCGGGCCCGAAGGCCACCAGAAGGTCATGGTCCGGGTCGTGCCCGGCATCCACGCGGGCGGCCACGAGAAGATCCGCACCGGCACCGAGGACCAGAAGTTCGGACTGTCGATCTCCGACGGCTACGCCCAGCACGCCATCGCCCGGATCCTGGACCAGCCGCAGCTCGAACTCACCGGTCTGCACTGCCACCTGGGCTCGCAGATCACCAGCGTGAAGCCGTATCTCCAGGCGATCCGCCGACTGGTGGGCCTCATGGCCCGGCTGCACGAGCAGCACGGACTCGTCCTGCCCGAACTCGATCTGGGCGGCGGCCACGGCATCGCCTACCGCCCCGGCGAGCAGGCCATGGACCTGACCACGCTGGCCCGCAAGGTCCGTGCCGAGCTGGCCGAGGCCTGTGCGTCGGCCGGGATCGCGGTGCCCCGCCTGATCATCGAACCGGGACGGGCCATCGCGGGACCCGCGGGTGTCGCCCTGTACCACGTGCTCGCGGTCAAGCGCACCGGCAGCCACACGTTCGTCGCCGTCGACGGCGGGATGAGCGACAACCCGCGGCCCGCCCTGTACGGGGTCCGGTACGAGCCCCGGCTCGTGGGCCGGCGAGGCAGCTCCATCCTGCACCCGGTCACCGTCGTGGGCCGGCACTGCGAGGCCGGTGACGTGCTGGCCACGGATGTGGACCTCCCCGACGACGTCCGCCCGGGTGACCTGCTCGCCGTGCCCGTCGCCGGTGCGTACCACCTGTCCATGGCCTCCGGCTACAACATGGTCGGCCGCCCGCCGGTGACCGCCGTGAAGCAGGGCCACGCCCGGCTCCTGGTCCGGCGCGAGTCCCTGGACGACATCCGCAGGCGCGACGTCGGCCTGTAGGAGCACCCCAAGCCACCTCCGGGCGAGACCTGGCCCGGCCCTCGCCCGGAGGTGAGTCCGCCCCGCGCCGCACGCACGGGAGACCTCAGGCGGCGCCGGGCAGCGCGAACACGGCGCAGGTGGCCGTGGCGTGCGCGTACAGCCTGCCGTCGTCCGCCCCGGTGAGCCGCGCCTCGGCGGTCGCCGTCGTCCGGCCGACATGGACGGCTCGTCCCGTGCACCGCAGGGTCGGGGTCGCGGCCAGCACCGGCCGGACCATGTTCACTCCGAGCTGGACGGTGGTGTAAGCGCGGCCGGCCGGCAGGGCGGTCAGCACGGCGGTACCGAGGGCCGAGTCGAGCAGGGTGGCCATATAGCCGCCGTGGACCGTGCCCATGGGGTTGTAGAGGTGCTCCCCGGGCTCGCCCTCAAAGACGGCCTGTCCCTCTTCGACGGCCACGAGCCGGAATCCGAGCGTCCCGCAGATCGGGGCTTCGGGCAGGTCTCCGGCCAGGCTCATGCGGGCCAGCTCGATGCCTGTCTCGGTGCCGGCGGCCGCGTAGCCCAGCGGGGGCTGCCACGTGTGCGTACGCGAGCGGATCCCGCCGGGTCCAGTGCCGTCGGAAGGTGTGCCGTCGGCCGCGGTGCGGTGGCGGGTGGCGGGCTGCGCCATGTGCTGTCCGTTCTGTGAGGGCCCCGGCTCGGGGTCCGTTGTCGATGTCTGATGTGCGATGTGCTATGCGCGGGCGGCAGTGCGGTCTGCGCGCTGCCGCCCGGCACTTCAGGTCCTGGCGACGACCGGTCGCGGGACTCCCCGGATCAGGGGAGCTTGACCGCGATGAGGTCGACGGGACGGATGTCGGGCGCCTCGCTGAGCATGGTCGGGGCGGCGTCCATCAGTGCGGCGGCGATCGCGCCCCGCAGATGCGCCTGACGCCCCTGCTCGTCGTCGAAGGTGTCGAAGACGCCGAAGGTGGTGTCGCTCTGCCGGAACGCGAACCACGTGACGGTGTGGTCCTCCTCCTGCGCGAGCCGCAGCGCGTCACGCAGCAGCGCCTCGACCTTGTCGGCGTACTCGGGCTTGGCCTCGATCCGAGCGAGCAGTCCGAGCTTCGTCATGGTGCACTCCCGTGGTGTCGTCTTCATGGAGGGTGTGGTGCCGGTACCGGGCACCGTTCTCGTCCGGACATCCCAGAATCTAGGCCGCCCCGGTCCTCCCACCCAGTGTCGGAAACGACGCATCAGATAGCGTTTACGTCATGGACGTGGCTGTGCTCGCCTACGACGGCGTATTCGACTCCGGACTCTCCGCACTGCTCGACGTGCTCGACGCGGCGAACGCCATGCGCGGTGAGCTGCCGGAGCCCCCGCCCGCCTGGACGGTCACCACGATCGGCTTCCGCCGTCGGGTCCGTACGGGGGCGGGGCACGTGGTGGAGACGGCTCCCGTCGCCGCGGCCACGGACGCGGATCTGCTGCTGGTGCCCGCACTGGCCGAACGGCGGCCCGACGCCCTGATCGCCCATGTGTCGGGCCCGGACGCGCTGCCCGTACGGCGCCTGATCGCGGCGGCACGCGAACGCGGCACGCCCCTCGCCTCCGCCTGTACGGGCACCTTCCTGCTGGCCGAGTCGGGAGTCCTCGACGGGCTGCCCGCCACGACGAGTTGGTGGCTGGCACCGTACTTCCGCAAGCGCTACCCGGCCGTGCCGCTCGACGAGAGCCGCATGGTCACCAGCTCCCGCGGGGTGACCACCGCGGGGGCCGCCTTCGGGCATGTCGACCTCGCCCTGGCGATCGTGCGGATGAAGAGCCCGGCCCTCGCCGAGCTGGTCGCCCGCTATCTGGTCGTCGACGAGCGCCCGTCCCAGGCGGCGTACACCATCTCCGCGGCTCTGGCGCAGAGCGACCCGACGCTGGAGGCCTTCGAGCGCTGGGCCCGTGTCCATCTGGACGAGCCGATCTCGATCGCGGACGCGGCGCGGGCGATCGGCGTCAGCGAACGCACGCTCCAGCGGGCCGTGCGCCGCACCCTGGGGACCTCGCCCGTCCGCTTCGTCCAGGACCTGCGCGTCGAACGCGCCTCACATCTCCTGCGGACCACGGGACTGCCCCTCGAGGTCATCGCGCGCAAGGTCGGCTACGAGCACGCCAACACCCTCCGGATCCTGCTGCGCGAACGCACGGGAACGACCGCGGGCTCACTGCGCAGACGATGACCTCGTTCCGGCGGGCCGACGAGGCCGGTCCGGCCCGCCGGCTCAGCTCTCCTGGCCCCCGAAGGCGTCCAGGATGCGTTCGGCGGCCCGTGTGGCCGTCAACTCGCCGTCTCTGACCTGCTGTTCCATGGCGGGGGCCAGGGTGCGGACCGCTGGGTCGGCGTGCAGACGCCCCAGGAGCTCGTCGCGGACCATGGTCCAGGTCCAGTCGACCTGCTGGTCGCGGCGCCGGGCGGCGAGGCGTCCGGTGGAGTCCAGCAGGGTGCGGTGCTGCTCCAGCCGCTCCCAGACGGTGTCCAGGCCCGCCGACTCGCGTGCGCTGCAACTGAGCACGGGCGGCGTCCAGAAGGCGTCCCTGCCGTGCATCAGCCGCAGCGCGCCCGCCAGTTCACGTGCGGCGGCGCGCGCGTCGCGCTCGTGCGGTCCGTCCGCCTTGTTGACGGCGATCACGTCGGCCAGCTCCAGGACGCCCTTCTTGATGCCCTGCAACTGGTCCCCGGTGCGGGCCAGGGTGAGCAGCAGGAAGGAGTCGACCATGTTCGCGACGGCCGTCTCGGACTGGCCGACGCCGACCGTCTCCACCAGGACCACGTCGTAGCCGGCGGCCTCCATCACCACGATCGACTCGCGGGTCGCCTTGGCGACCCCGCCGAGCGTGCCGGCGGTGGGGGAGGGGCGCACAAAGGCCGCCGGGTCGACGGCCAGCCGCTCCATGCGGGTCTTGTCGCCGAGGATCGAGCCGCCGGTCCGGGTGGAGGACGGGTCGACGGCGAGCACGGCCACCCGGTGCCCGAGGCCGGTCAGCATGGTGCCGAAGGCGTCGATGAACGTCGACTTGCCCACCCCCGGCACCCCACTGACACCGATCCGCCGGGCCTTCCCGCTGTGCGGCAGCAACTCGGTCAGCAACTCCTGGGCCAGCGCGCGGTGCTGCGGGCGCGTCGACTCGACGAGGGTGATCGCGCGTGCGATCACCGCCCGTTTGCCGTCGAGGACTCCCTTGACGTACGTGTCGAGGTCGATGGCCATGGACTCATGGCCTCACAGGTCGCCGTGTCCGAGATCGGCTGCCAGCCGCGTCACCAGGTCGTGAGCCGCGTCCGGGATCACCGTGCCGGGACCGAACACCGCCGCCGCGCCCATCTCCCTCAGCGTGGGCACGTCCTGCGGCGGGATCACCCCGCCGACGACGATCATGATGTCGTCGCGGCCCTCCTCGGCGAGCGCCTCGCGCAGCGCCGGTACGAGGGTCAGGTGCCCGGCGGCCAGGGACGACACCCCGACGATGTGCACATCCGCCTCGACCGCCTGCCGGGCCACCTCGGCCGGGGTCTGGAACAGCGGGCCGACGTCCACGTCGAAGCCGAGGTCGGCGAAGCCGGTCGCGATCACCTTCTGCCCGCGGTCGTGGCCGTCCTGGCCCATCTTGGCGACCAGGATGCGCGGCCGGCGGCCCTCGGCCTCCGCGAAGGCGTCCACGAGGGTCCGGGTGCGGTCCACGTTCGGCGACTCACCTGCTTCGTTGCGGTACACGCCGGAGATCGTACGGATCTGGGCCGCGTGCCGCCCGTACACCTTCTCCAGCGCGTACGAGATCTCTCCGACGGTCGCCTTCGCACGGGCCGCGTTCACCGCGAGCTCCAGCAGGTTCCCCTCGCCGCCGGCCGCCCGGGTGAGCGCGTCCAGCGCGTCCTGGCAGGCGGTCTCGTCCCGCTCCTCGCGCAGCCTCCGCAGCTTCTCGATCTGCTGGGCGCGCACCGAGGAGTTGTCGACCTTGAGCACCTCGATCTGCTCGTCGGAGTTCACCAGGTACTTGTTCACACCGATCACCGGCTGCCGCCCGGAGTCGATCCGGGCCTGGGTCCGGGCCGCGGCCTCCTCCACGCGCAGCTTCGGGATACCCGCGTCGATGGCCTGCGCCATGCCGCCCGCCTGCTCCACCTCCTGGATGTGCTGCCAGGCGCGGCGGGCGAGGTCGTAGGTCAGCCGCTCCACGTACGCGCTGCCGCCCCACGGGTCGATCACGCGCGTGGTCCCGGACTCCTGCTGGATCAGCAGCTGGGTGTTGCGGGCGATACGGGCCGAGAAGTCCGTCGGCAGCGCGAGCGCCTCGTCCAGGGCGTTGGTGTGCAGCGACTGGGTGTGGCCCTGGGTGGCCGCCATCGCCTCCACACAGGTGCGGGTGACGTTGTTGAACACGTCCTGCGCGGTCAGTGACCAGCCCGACGTCTGCGAATGGGTGCGCAAGGACAGAGACTTGGTGTTCTTCGGGTCGAACTGTTTGACCAGCTTGGCCCAGAGCAGCCGGGCCGCGCGCAGCTTGGCGACTTCCATGAAGAAGTTCATGCCGATCGCCCAGAAGAAGGAGAGCCTGGGCGCGAAGGCGTCCACGTCCAGGCCCGCGTCCCGGCCGGCCCGGATGTACTCCACACCGTCCGCGAGGGTGTACGCCAGTTCCAGGTCGGCCGTCGCACCCGCCTCCTGGATGTGGTAGCCGGAGATGGAGATGGAGTTGTAGCGGGGCATCCGCTGCGAGGTGAAGGCGAAGATGTCGGAGATGATCCGCATCGACGGCTTCGGCGGATAGATGTAGGTGTTGCGGACCATGAACTCCTTGAGGATGTCGTTCTGGATGGTCCCGGCCAACTTCTCGGGCGGTACGCCCTGTTCCTCCGCCGCCACGATGTACAGCGCGAGCACCGGCAGCACGGCGCCGTTCATCGTCATCGACACGGTCATCTTGTCCAGCGGGATGCCGTCGAACAGCTGCCGCATGTCGTAGATCGAGTCGATCGCCACGCCCGCCATGCCGACGTCACCGGTCACACGCGGGTGGTCGCTGTCGTAGCCGCGGTGCGTGGGCAGGTCGAAGGCGACCGACAGGCCCTTCTGACCGGCCGCCAGATTGCGGCGGTAGAAGGCGTTGGACTCCTCCGCCGTGGAGAAACCCGCGTACTGCCGGATCGTCCAGGGCTGGTTGACGTACATCGTCGGGTACGGGCCGCGAAGGTACGGGGCCATGCCCGGGAAGGTGTCCAGGAAGTCCAGGCCCTCCAGATCCTGCCCGGTGTAGAGCGGCTTGACCGTGATGCCCTCCGGTGTCTCCCACACCAGGTCGTCACCGCCGGCGGCCTTCTTGACGGCGCTGCGCCAGTCGTCGGGGCCCGCGTCGACCGCCGGGGTGCCCAGCTCGATCGCCGAGAAGTCGGGGATGGACATCAGGACACTCCCATGCGGTCGAGCGTGGCGGAGAGCACGGACACGGCGTCACAGCCGGCGAAGACATAGGTATCGACGCCCTCGTACGGTCCCGGGCGGCCCGCGAGGAACACCTGCTCGGCTCCCGCCGCCCGCAGCTCGGCCGCGACGGCCTCGGCCTGCTCCTCGTACAGTGCGTCGCTGGAGCACAGACACGCCTGCCGTGCGCCGCTCTCCTCGAAGGTGCCCTCGGTGACCGGCTCGATGCCGCCCGCCTGGAAGAGGTTGGCGGCGAAGGTGAGCCGCGCGGTGTGCGCGGCGGCCGGGCCGAGCGCGGCCAGATGGATACGGGGCCGGGCGCCCGTCTTCGCGAGATGAGCGTCGGAACGGGCGCGCAGCGCCTCGAACGCCTCGTCACGCCGTACCCGGGGCAGACCACCGGACGGCGGCACCGGCGCGGGGGCGCGGACCACCGGCTTCTCGGCGAGATGCGGGAACTCGCTGACTCCGGTGACCGGTTCCTTGCGCTTCGCGAGCTTCGCGCTGCGCGCCGACCAGGTCCGGGCCAGCCGCTCGCCCAGCATCCCGGAACGAAGGGCCGCCGCCTGGCCGCCCGCACGCTCGATCTCCTGGAAGAACTCCCAGGCAGCGCGGGCGAGTTCGTCCGTCAGCCGCTCCACGTAGTGCGAGCCGCCCGCCGGGTCGATCACCCGCGACAGATGGGACTCCTCGATGAGGATCGTGGAGGTGTTGCGGGCGATACGGCGCGCGAACGCGTCCGGCACGCCCAGCGCTTCGTCGAAGGGCAGCACGGTGACGGCGTCCGCGCCGCCCACTCCGGCGGCCAGCGTGGCGACCGTGGCGCGCAGCATGTTCACCCAGGGGTCCCGGCGCGTCATCATCACCGGCGAGGTCACCGCGTGCTGGACCTGCGCGCCCGCCCGCGACGCGCCGCAGACCTCGGCCACGCGCGCCCAAAGACGGCGCGCCGCACGCAGCTTGGCGACGGTCAGGAACTGGTCGGCCGTCGCGGCGTAACGGAACTCCAGCTGCGCGCAGGCCTGTTCGACGCTCAGTCCGGCGTCCGTCAGCGCACGCAGATACGCGACACCCGTCGCCAGGGAGGAGCCGAGCTCCTGCGCCGCCGAGCCGCCGGCCTCGTGGTACGGCAGCGCGTCCACGGTGAACGCCCGCACGCCCGGGTGGCGATCGGCGCACTCGCGGGCCAGCTCGGTCAGCGGCGCGATGTCGTACGAGTCTCCGGTACGCGCCTCGTGGCCCAGTGGATCGGCGCCCAGGTTACCCCGTGCCGCGTCGGCGGCGACGCCCCGCTCCTCGTACAGGCGCAGCAGCCGCCGAGCGGCCTGCCCGGTCTCGGCACCGGCGTCCAGGACGACCGGGGCCAGATCCAGGAAGACCCCTTCGAGGGCGCTGCCGAGCTCCGCGACCGTGATGCCGGCGCTCTCGCCGACGACCAGCCACAGGGAGGTGGTGCCGTTCTCGAGATCGGCGAGGACCGCGCTCGAGTCCGCGACCGCGTGCCGCTGGCGTACGTCCCAGCCGCCGGCCGTGTTGCCCTCGGCGCGCGCGCCGCGCACGAACGGCGGGAAGCCGGGCAGGCCCGGATCGGGCGCGGAGTCGCGCACGGTGTACAAGGGCTGGATGCTCAGCCCGTCCTCCAGCGTGGTGGACAGGGCGTGCTCCGCCTCGGTACCCGCGACCTCCTTGCCCGACTTGCGCAGGACACCCGCCACCAGGTGCTGCCACTGCTCGCGCGTCGCGTCAGGGAACTCGGCGGCCAGGGAGAGCCCGTCGTCAGGCAAGACCGTCATGCTCGGATGTTAGGTCAGGCAGGCAGACGAGCAGCAGAGGGCACGGTTGTGACCTTGTTCTCGTTGGGCGGGCGAGGGGGCTCCCGTCCGGCGCCCGATGGGGTTCTTGTCCGGTGTGTACGGGTGTTTCCCGCCGTACGTGTGACGTGGTTCTCGTGCGAGGACAGACGCCGCAAACGACTCTCCCGCGCCCATGTGGTGCAGGTGGGGTGCGGGCGTTCGCCACCCGCACCCCATCCCGGCTAACGGAGATCGACCACCGTGCGCAGTTTGCCGCTGGTCGCGGTGCGTTCGAACGTCTCCCTCCGCACGGTCTCCACCGCGAACGCGAGCAGGCCCTCCGCCTCGGCCGAGGCCAGCTCCGCCACCTCGGCGGCGAGGGCGTCCCGCGCGGCGGCGGGGTCGCACGCGTAGTCCTCGTCGAGGCGGACCGTCAGCAGCTCCCGGCCGGAGCCGGGGGCGACCAGCAACTGCATCTCGCCGTGGTAGCCCAGCCGCTCCTGCGCCGCTCCCAGGATGCGCCGGTAGTTGAAGAAGTACGTGCCGACCCGCACGACGTCGCCGTAGCGCCCGAGCAGTTCCAGACGCGGAACGTGGCTGCCGCAGGGGCACGCGCCCTCGACCGCGCGTCCGAGGTCCCCGATCTCGTAGCGGTCCAGCCGCTGCCCGGCACGCGCCCGCGAGGTGAACACCAGCCGCCCCGGCTCGCCCGTGGGCACGGGCCGGTCCGTGTGCGGGTCGAGGATCTCCAGCGTGTGCAGATCGGTCAGCACATGGTGGACCGATCCGCCCGATTCCGCGCACTGGTAGCCCAGCGGCCCCAGATCGGTGCTGCCGTACGCGGCCGAACGGATCACCTCGACGCCGAACTCCTCGGTCAGCACCCGGCGTTGCTCCGCGGTGAAGTGCTCGCCGCCGTAGAACACGGTGCGGATGCCGCCGTAGGCACGGAGCCGGTCCGCCTCGGCGTGAAACAGCTGCCACAGATAGGAGGGCATGCCGAAGAGGGTGTCCGCCCGATGGGCGACCAGCGCCTCGGCGACCACGGCGTGATCGGGTCCCGCGGCCATCGGGATCTGGGTGGCGTTCAGCCGTTCGAGGATGGAGAAGAAGCTGATGAAGCTTCCGTACATCCCGCCGCAGTAGAAAAGGTTGGCCGCCCGGTCGCGGGCCGGGTCGAACCCCGCCGCGAGCAGCCCGTCCGCCGCGGCGCGCATCTGGTTGTCGTAGTCCGCGCAGGTGAACACCGACAGCGCCGGCGCGCCCGTGGAGCCGCCGCTGCGGAAGTACAGATGCGCGTGCTCCGGGGCCAGGGACGTCAGCGCGCGCTGCACGTCCTCCTTGCCCAGCAGCGGCCCGGCGGGCGCCGGTGGCAGCACCGGCGCCGCCACCAGGTCGTCCAGGCAGGCCACCGTGCGGAACGCCGCGTCGGACGCGCGGACGCTCACGCGCCGGCTGTACCGCTGCAACGCGTAGACCCCGTCGTGCGGTTCGCCCTCGTAGCCCTCCAGCATGGAGCCGACCGGAGTGACCCGGGTGACGCCCGCCGCGAACGCCGCCCGCGCCAGCTGGGCCACGTCCGCCCGGCCGCCGCCGATCGCCATGGTCTGCAGATAGCGGCGCATCGGCCGCAGCGTGGCGGTGACCGCGTGCCGCGGCAGCGGCTTCACCCGGATACTGCGGTGCAGCGGGGACGCGTCGAGCGCCGGACGAGTGTCGGCCAGTACCCGCCAGGAGCCGTCAGCGGCGGCGATCACCCGGGTCAGACCGAGGTGCCGTTCCAGCCGGGCGAGCTGTTCCACGGTGGTGATCTCGGCCTGCTCGGCCGTGCTCGGCCGCGGCGCCGGCCGCGTGGCGGAGATCTTGGCGAGGTGCTCGGCGAACTGTTCGGCGAACGCCCAGACCTCCTCGGCGTCCTCGGTGTCCAGGTAGACCACCTGCGGACTGGAGCACGCCTGCTGGTCGAAGCGGCAGACGTCCTCCGCGAGCGCGTCGAGGGTGCCGGTGTCGGCCGCCGCCTCGCGGGTCAGATAGGCGAAGGAGATCCGATGGCCCCACTCGACGATCCGGCAGCCGGGCGGTGCCAGGTCGCTGACCGCCGCTACGGCGTGCTCGCCACCCCACACTGCGATCGCGTCCGCCTGCCCGCACAGCGTGCGCAGCCATTCCCGGCGCGAGGACGGGAAACGCAGGGCCACGACGCGTTCGGCGATCAGTCCGGTCGCGTCGGCGGCGCCGAGCGCGGCGAGCAGATCGAGGGCGAGCGCGGTGTCCGCGCTGCTGGTCTTGAGCACGTTGAGGTTCCCGGCCAGCAGTCCCTCGACGACGCTCAGCGGCGCCACGGTGGCGGCGTTTCCGGGGGCGATGTGCACCAGCAGGCCGACGGGTGCCCAGGACTCGTACACCGTCTCGCGGGCGTCGGGCCGCGTCAGCCGCTCCGGCCGGGGCCCGCCCAGCTCCCGGCGGAGCTTGCGGTCCAGGGCGTTCCGGGTCAGCGCCGAGGCCAGCTCGGCGAGCGCGGCGCCGGCCTCGTCGGCGGGCAGGTGCGCGGCCAGCCTGGTGTGCAGGGCGGAGGCGGGATCGGCCAGTTCGGAACTCACCGCGGCGCAGGCGCCGAGCACCACATCGGTGGGCAGCGCTCGCGCCAGGACCCGGCCGGTCAGCTCGGGCAGTGCGGCGAGCCGGCGGGCGGCCTCGGCGTCGTCGACGAACTCGCCCTGCCAGAGGTGGAGTGCGGAAGCGGTCACGACGTTCCCTTCAGGAGTTCGGCTGCCGCGACCGCGCAACTGCGGTTGCGGCTCACCCCGGCACGGCCGTGCACGGTGAACCAGTCGGTGGACAGCGGACAGCCGCACTCCGCACCGGGGTGCAGCGACGCCAGGTCGCCCATCACGACGCTGTGCGCCGGTACGGCGGTGATGTACGGGCTGACCAGGTGCAGAAAGCCGCGCTCCCCGTACGGCAGCGGGCGCAGCTTCGCCGGGTCGCGTACGGCGGCCCGCGACCACACGGGCACATGCAGCCGGTGCCGGGCGCACTCGATGTACGGCACGCAGTGCTCGACGGACCCGAACGTGTCGCGGACCCGGTCGTCCGGCACACCGAGCCGCTCGGAGATCTCGGCGTAGAACTCCTCCTTGCCGATCCGCCGGTCGGCGTGGCCCTTCCAGCCGCCGCCCAGCACCACCAGCGACCCCTCGGGCAGCCGCAGCGGCGGCAGTCCCATGGCGCTCATCCGCTCCAGGGTGAAGTGCAGGAAGGCGGGGAAGCCCAGGATGCGCACCGGCACGTCGTCCTCGGCGTACCGCTGGAGCGCCGCGATACAGCCGTGCACATCGAACTCGTGGCCGGAACCGGTGTGCCGCAGCGCGTGCGTGGTGTGCCGGGCCGGGGCGAAGTCGCACAGATAGTTGTCGGTGAACGAGGTGCCCAGTTTCAGCGACGGCGCGGGCTCGTAGCTGTAGAGGAGGTAGTTGACCGGCTGATCGGGGGTGATCCAGCCGTAGTGGTCGAAGATCCGGGCCACCATGCGCTGCGCCGAGCGGATGGTCCACTCGTCGAAGAACATCTGCGACTTCTGGCCCGTGGTGCCCGAGGAGGTCAGATGCAGGAAGACCTCCTCGCGCGGGATCGACAGCACCTCGTGGCGCTTGAAGAACGCGGCCGGCACCAGCGGGGTGCGCACCCCCTCGCCCACGGTCGGCGCGGGGACCTCCGGCGGGTCCTGGAGCAGGGAGCCGAAGAACGGGGAGCGCCGCGCGTGCCAGTCGTTGGCCTCGGCCATGGCGGCGGCGAACAGCGCGTCGGCCTCGGGGCCCGTGTCGTACGGCGACGCGAGGTCGCACAACCGCTGCACATGGCCGAGTGCCGCCGGGTCGGGGACCTCGACGGGAGCGAGATGGGGGTTCATCGGGACACCTCGTGAAGGGGCAGATAAGTGGCGGTCCAGGCGCTCAGATAGGCGCTCAGATAGGGCTGGAGCAGCGCGCTGACCGCTGTCGTCCTGAAGTCGATCTGACGGCTGGTCCGGGACAGCACGACGTAGTCGTGGAAGTGGTCGTCCATACGGCGCATCGCCGGGTACACCGCGCTCGGCACGAATCCCGAGGCGAGGAAGACCTCCAGCGCCTCGGTGTCGGCGAGCGGCAGCAGCGTCTCGGCGTAGTCCGCGCCGGCCCGGGTGACCACGGAGATCAGTGCCTCCAAGGCGCCGGTCACGGCCGCGGGACGCGGATGCACCGCGATCAGGGCGCAACTGCCCGCGACCGGGTCCAGATCGGCGTACGCCTCGAAGCTGCCGTCGGCCGCGACCAGCATCGCGTTCGGCGTGTGCAGGGGGAAGAAGCGGTCGCTCGCGTCGGGGAAACGGTCCAGGAAGCGACGGCGGACGAAGGCCGAGGCGGCGATCAGCTCGATCGGCTCGGCGCCGGTGACGGCGGGACGCGCGGGGCGGGTGGCGATGTGCCGCGTCCCCGCGTAGTCGACGCCGATGCCCGAGGACGCCGCGGTCAGCAGCGCCGCGAGGCGTTCCGGTACGCGCTCCACGGGGGCGCGGCGCTCCAGCACGCCGTCGGCGTAGCGGGCGAACAGGGCCAGGCTCTCGCAGCCGTCGACCTCGACCGCGTTGGGCATCAGGCCGAGCGGCCGGAAGCCGTTGCGCACGACGACATGCTGGGGGCCCTCGGTGACGACGCGGACGGTGGCGTACACCGAGTCGAGGCGGCCGGTGCCGAACGCCTCGTCGCACACCGCACCGCTCAGCACGGAGGCCAGGCCCCCGCCCCGGTGTCCGGGGTGCACGGCGAGGCCGACGAGCTTGCCGATGCGGCTGCCCGGGTCGGTCTGCACGACGGCGGAGCCCACCAGGGCGCTCCGCTCCGTGCGGGCGGTGAGCCAGTGCGCGGTGCCGTCCACGATCAGCCGGTGCATGACGGCCGGGTCGCTGCCGAGCGGCACCGGGTAGCCGTGTCCGTACACGTCGAAATACAACTGCCGCAGTTCCGCGATGTCCTGGACCGCGGCGGGAGCGAGAACGACGCTCATGACGCGTCTCCCGTCAGCGCGGCCCGCTGCCCGGCCGGGGCCGACGGCGCATCCTCCGGGACGTCCGCGCGGCCGCCCAGCCACCACAGCGCCACGGCGACCGGGACGAGACCGGCCCCCTGCACCAGGCACAGGGCGCGTGCGGTCAGCTGGTCGCCGAGCGCGCCGAAGACGAGCGAGGAGACGGGGAACGTGGCGCCCAGCAGCGCCTGCATCGCCGTGAAGAAGCCCGCTTTGTCGTCGGCGGGCACCAGCCGCTGGAACAGCGCGACGAAGCGCACGCCGATCACTCCCACGCACCAGCCGGCGCCGACCATCGAGCCGGCCGCCACCGCGTGCCCCGTGAGCAGACCCGGCAGGCCGAGGCAGGCGGCCATCACGGCCAGGCAGATGCTGCCCAGGGCGACCGGGCGCCCCGGAAGACGCCCGCCGGTGAACGACCCGACGAGCGTGCCCGCGCCCAGCGCCACCTCCAGCGAGGCGACGGTCGAGCCGGTGGAGTGCAGCACCCCCCGGGTGTACAGCGGCATCACGACGTAGACGGCCGTGGTGAAGACGTTGGCCGCGGCGAAGCAGACCAGCACCCGGCGGACGAACGGCAGTCCGGCCAGGATGCGGCGCAGCGTGCGCCGCTCGGGTGCGGCCCCGCTCGCGGCCCCCTGCGGGGCGGTGGCGTGCGGGAACCGGACGGAGCCGATCAGCAGGGCCGCCGTCAGATACGCGCCCGCACACCCGGCGACGACGTCCGCGAGGCCGCCCGCGTCGACCACCACAGGGCCGAGGAGACCTCCGGCGAGCCCGGCCAGCGACTGGGTGGACAGCTCGAACCCGGTGGCCGCCTCGATGTCCGCGTCCTCGACCAGCTCGGGCACCGCGGTCGTCAGACACGGATCGAAGACCGCCTGGCAGGTCGCCAGCGCCAGTCCGGCCGCGTAGACGGCGGCCACGGGCAGCGTCCCGGCGTACGCCCAGACCGCCGCGGCCGTGGCGAGGACGCCCGCCGCCCCCGCCGCCACGGCGAGCACCGTGTGGCGGGCGTGCCGCGCGATGACGCGGGCCACCACCGGGGCGAGCACGACCGCGGGCAGGGTGCTCACCATGAGGAACAGACCCGAGTCGAGGCCGCGGTGGTCGCCGCCGGCGAAACCCACCAGCCACCAGACCGCACCGACCTGGAACATCCTGCTCGCCATCTGGGTGAGCAGCTGACCGGCCCAGACCGTGCCGAACGACCGGTTGCGCAGTACGACGGGCAGTCGGCGCCCACCGGCTACGGATGTGCTCATGACTGCGGCCGTTCGTCGACCACCCGGATCAGCTTTCCGGAGCGGGCGTTGACCGCCAGATCCCGGTGCCGGACCCACTCGACGGTGAGCGGGTCGACATGCCCGGCGTCGGTTGCGCTCGTGTAGGCCGGACGCTGCTCCAGGACCGCCTTGACGACGGTCTCGCCCAAGGCGGTGTGCAGGTCGCCGGGTTCGCCCGTCGCCAGTCGCAGCACCAGGCCGTCCCGGCCGTGCCGGCGGCGCACCACGAGTTGCAGCCCGGTCACCTCGCCGGCCGCGTCGGCAGCCGTGACGATGTCGTGCACGTCCTGCGTGTACAGCGAGACGGGTCCGACCCGCACGCCCTCCTCGGCGCGGCCGAGGATGCGGAAGACACCCGCGTCCCGTGCCACCCATGCGGCCCGGTCACCCGCCGGGTACCGCAGAATCGGCATCAGCCGGCGGCGCAGGTCGGTGACGACCAGCCGGCCGGGCATGCCCTCCTCCTCGATCGGCAGGCCGGTCTCGTCGTCGAGTATCTCGACCACCGTGTACGGAGTGAACGCGCGGTGCACCCGCGGATCGTCGCCGGGCACCGCCTCGCCGAGCAGTCCCGCGTCCACGCTCGCGTATCCCAGGGAACGCGCCTGAGCGTGCGGAAACGCCGCCTTCAGCAGGGGGAGTTGATCGCCGAACAGGCACTCCCCGCCGAAAAGAAGCAGCTCCACGTCCGGCAGGGTGCGACCGGCCGAGGTGAGGCGCTCGGCGAGTGAACACAGCGTGGTCGGTGTTCCGGCGACGACCTGTACGCGGAAATCGTCCAGGGTGGCCGCGGTGGATTCCCAGGGTGTCGCGCCGCCGATGGGCAGTCGCACATTGGCCACCGGGGAACGGTGCAGTGAGTCGAGAACGAAGCTGAAACTGGCGTACAGATCACCCGCGTAGAACAGGTCGGCCACCCGGTGACCGGGCCGCAGCCCGGCTGCGACGAGGCCGGCGCCGAATGCCGTGGTGAACTCGCGCCATTCCGTGCGGGTGTAGCAGGAGAACTTCGGGGACCCTGTCGTGCCGCCGCTGCGGAAGACGACCGCCTCGTCCAGGGGCGCGGTGAGCAGTCTGTTGTCGCGCGGCGAGTTGGCCCGCCAGAATTCCTCCTGGGGCACCACCGGGAGATCCGTGAGATGGGCCACGTGATCGGGAAGATGAGCGTAGAGATCCCGATAGAAAGGCGAGTTGCGGCGCGCGAAGCGTATCAGCTCCATGAATGGTTGAACTGGCATCAATTCCTGCTCGAAGGCATGCTCGGTGAACCGTCGGCAAAGGGAAGGGCCGACGGCAGCGCGATGGATGGTGTTCGCCATGAAACGGCGCAGCGACGTGCGTCACTGACGATGTGCTGGATTGGCACACCCGGAAAAGCCGGGGCGCCCACATCCGAAGGGTATCTCATCATTCGGAATGCTCTTGCGCCAACTGGCCGCGTGTGTATCGAACTTCGGCCAGGCGTGGACGAGCGGTGACGGTATGCGGTTCCCGCGCCTTCAGGAGACGGTCGTCACAAAGAGCACTGGTTTCATAAGCAATTGTTGAGGCTTCCTCAAGATGCCTTTATAGGAATGGCGAGTGACGCCGGTTTTCCGGCCGGCGTCGACTCGTCACTCCTCGGCGGTCCGGGGCCGGGGCAGGTCGATCAGGACGAGCGCACGACGTCGTGCGCTCATCGGATCCGAGTCCGACGCGCTGTCGCCGGGCAGCACATTGCCCTCGGACCGCGTCGCGATCTCGACGTCCTCGGGGACCATGACGGTCTCCATGTCGGCCTGGAGACGCGCGAGGTGAACCGCCAGTGCCGAGCGGAAGATGCCGGCCACGCCGTCCGCGCGCGCCTGCCCGCGCCGCAGCGCCTCGCCGAAGTGCGGAAGTCCGCCCCGCATCCCGTTGGCGTGGCCGACCACCTCGACGCGCGGCGGCGGGAAGCCCGCCCTGACGTTCGCCAGCGAGGCCCACGCCACCTCGGCGGCCAGCCTGTGCACCGTCTCCCGCTGGGGTCCCGTCAGCTCGGCGGATCCGTCCGCGAACTCGACCCCTCCGATGGTCAGCCGCTCGCTGCGGTAGGACGGCTGCGGCACGCTCTCCTGCGGCACTCCTTCATGTGGCACTCCTTCATGCGCCGCGGCCTCATGGGCTACGGCCTGCGGCCGCGCGTGCGGCTGTGGTTGTGCCGTGTGCTGCTGCTCCTGCGGGGGCCGGGGCGCCCGGGGCTGCACCTCCGTGGTGCCCGGCCCCCGGCGGGGGCGGGTCGGCGGGGCCGCGGGGGCGTCGCCCTGCCGCGGATCGTGCACCGTCACCGTCGTCCGGCGGCCGTGCTCGGGGTCGCCGGAGGACGGGGTGCGCTCGGTGGTGACCGTGACCGGGAAGTCGGCCGCGGTCAGATGCGGTTGTGCCGAACCGTGCTGGTAGTTGATGAGGTGGCGGTCCAGCCGGTCCCGGAGTTCCCGGTGGACGGCCTCGGCCCGGCCCTGGGCGCCGTCGGGGAAGACCCCGCCCAGCGTGGGACGGCGGTTGTTGCCGCGCCCGGTCACGGTGAGCCGGGGCAGCGGCAGCCCGTTGTAGTGGTTCCACAGTCCGGCGCGCACCACATGCTCGGCCACATAGGTCAGTTTGCGGGCCTCGACCTTGCTGATCTGCCGGGAGCCCTGGTCGAACCCGATGTCCACGTTGGGGAGCCGGTGACCGTGCACGATCACGGACGTCAGCGGGTTGGCCTCGGCCGACGGAACGGAACTGAGGAGGTCCGCGCTCACCTCGTGCATGGTCTCACCGGGACGCTGGGAGAACATCCGGAAGTGCCACAGCTCGCTGCCCTTGGGCAGGTCCGCCGCCTGCTTCATCCGCGCCTCGGCGACCTTGACCGTGCGCTCGTACTCCGCCTTGGCGGCCGCTTCCTGCGGGCTCCCCGGAGTCGTCGTACCGACCGCTCGCCGCGCGTCCGCCGCCTTGGTGAGCGCGTCGACCAGGTCCAGGTGGCGGCCCAGCCTCTTGAGCGTGGCTTCGTCGGCACCCCCCGCCCGCTGACGGTCCAGCTCGTCGCTGACGGCGGCGTGCAGCCTCCGGAAACCGTTCGGCGAGGTACTCCTGAGGTTCTCCGCCACGACCGATCGCATGGTGCCGGCGATCTGGGCGCGCCGGGCGAAGTTCTCCAGCGTGATCTGGTGCTTGCCGTCCTCGCTGGAGAGCACGACGGCGGCGAAGTGGTAGCCGAAGTGGCGGCCCTCCGGCGCGCTCGGCTTGGCGTAGTTGTGCGCCAGGCTCGGGAAGCCGTTCTCGTCCAGCGCGTTGATCGAGTGCACGAGGTAGGTCTCGCCGACCTTCGCCCAGGCGTGCTCGTTGATGCCGATCCCGCGCGCCGCGTCGGAGAGCACGTCGCGCCGCGGGTTGTCCAGCGGGTCGTAGCTCAGCGCGCTGCCGTAGGACCTGCCCGGTGTGGGACCGTCGCTCTCGGCGATGAGCCGGTCGTCCCGCAGCACCTGGCGCGCGGCCCACGACGGATCCATGGGCCCGGTCGGCTCCCGCCCGTCGGCCACGTGGCTGAGAGCCTCCGCGAGGTAGTGGATGCCGGTGACCTCGGTGCGTCCCAGCGCGTTGATCGGGCCCGTGGCCACACCGGTGCCGTCGGGATCCCGGAAGACCACGTGTGACGCGGGCACGCCGCCCGACACCATCTGGGCGAAGTCACGGCAGACCTCCTCCTCCGACTTGCCGGAGCGGGTGAGGAACTGCGGGGTGACACGCACCAGTTCGCGATGGCCGCCCTCGCCGTCGGCGACGTGCAGTGCGAGGCCGTCCGTCTTGAGCCGCACCAGGCTGCCCGCGAGCGACAACTGCCGGTTTGCCGCGTCGACGGCCTTGGCGGTGGCGAAGATCTGCTGGCCGTAGCCGTACTGGCGGTGGGCCAGTGACAGGTCCCCCGAGACATGCAACGGCGGGTGTTCGTGGACCAGTGTCTGCCTCATGCCCTGCGCGGGCACCCTCAGCTGCGGGATGTTGTCGGAGCTTGTCCGACGGTAGTCGTAGGCGGCGTGGTACATGCCGGTCGGTTCTTCGAACAGCACGGTGTCGGGGGTGGTCCCGATCACCCTGTAGTCGGTGGTCGTCAGCGGCCGGGCCCGGAGGCGGTCCACCAGGTCCGTCGGGGACAGCGCCGACTCGCTGGCGTCCCGCGGCGGGTGCAGCTTGCTCGCGTAGTCGGGGCCGCCGGGGTCGTGACCCGGTGCCACGGGGCGCGTCACAGGGGCGTGGTCCGGGGTCACGGGGTCGTGGACCGTGGCCACGAGGGCGTGGTCCTCCGCGGCGGAGTCGTGGCCGAGGCTGAGCCCGTCGAACAGGTCCAGCAGACCGCCCTCGCCGCCCAGGTGCAGTGCCCAGCTGCCGCTGCCGCCGAGCAGGTCGAGGTGTTCGGCTCCGGTCTCCCAGTCGGTCGCGGTACGCACATGGGAGTCGGTCGACCACACCGCCGTCCCGGTCCGGCCCGCGATGAGCTGAGCGAGCCCGTGGTCCTGCCCCTGGGAGACGACTAGCAGGATGTCCTGGCCCTCGCCGCGCAGCGGGTCACGGGCGACGAGTGCGGCGAACTCCTCCGGGTCGGTGACATGGATCGCGCGGCCGCCCGCCATCAGGACGAGGTGATCCGGGGTCCCCTGCGCGGTGACCACATACGGGTCGTGCCACGGTGCCGGATGCTCCGTCGGCTGCCCGTCCGGGCCGGTCACCGTGTACTTCGTCAGATCGGGCGGGTTCGCCCTCGAACCCGTCCAGTCGCGCCCGGCCGCGTATCCCGACCCGTCGACCAGCACGGTGTGGTCGTCCAGCGCGGCGTGCTCCGTCACCAGGAAGTGCGCGGCGAGCGCGGAGGCGTCCGTGATCGACTCGGGTCCGGCGTGCGCGGTGAGCGACAGCAGATACCGGTAGTCGTCCTCGGTCGGCGCGGTGTCCAGATGCAGCACCTGCCGGGCCAGCGCTTCCAGATGCGGGCGGCCGGCGGTGTCCGGTGTCGTACGGGGCAGATCCATCGCCCGCAGCGTGAGCAGGGCGCCGTGGGCGCTCTCGTACGCCTCCGGGCCGAGTGAGTCGCCGTAGAGGCGGTCCAGCCACTCGTACTCGCGCGCCCGTTCGTCCGTGTACTCCTCCAGGACCCGCGACCAGTCCTGCTCCTCGTCCGGGTACGCCTCGGGAGCGTCGTGCTCGTTGCGTGGCATGTGCGGGTCGTGGGCTGCGGTGTCGTCGTGCGAGGCCGCGCCGCGGTCCGGGTCGGTCACCGGGTCGACCCAGGCATGGCGCCGGGTCACCGGCGGGGCGGCCGAGCGGGCGTCGTGCCAGCGGGGGTCCCGCGACAGCGGGGTGTGGTCCGCGTGCTGCCGCACGTCGGTCGCGGAGACGTCGTCGGTGGAGGCCGACGACGTCCTCGGGGGCTCCTGGGTCTCGGGGTGGCCCACACCGTGGTCCGTGGCGGGCTCCGGGACGTCCCCGACGAGCGCGCCGAGCAGTTGGAGGTGACGGCCGCGCAGCCCGCCCTGGGCGAGACCGTACGGCGCCGGCTGGTGGAAGTCGCCCAGCAGGCTGCCCGGCACCTGGGCGCGCCCCGGCCCCTCGTCGTCCTCGCGGTACTCGTCGCGCAGACCGAGCTGGTGGCCCAGCTCATGGGCGTACGCCACGGGATCCGCGTCCGGCCACCAGGTGCGCTGGTCCATGGGGCGGTCGCGGCCGGCGAGGTCGACGACCAGATGGGGATCGGCGTCCTCGGCCACGCGTTCCACCGTCACGTGCAGCAGGTTGCCGTTGGGAAGGCGGTGCCCCGGGCGGTTGTAGTACTCCTCGGCGCCCTGTTGCAGCCGCTGCCACGGAGTCTCGGTGTCGTGCCCCGAGCCGCCCCGGAAGGCGACGCGCACGGTCAGGTCGGTGACGGTGGTCTCGCCGACGCGGAAGGTGCGCGCGTCGAAGGCGGACCGGACCACGAAGCGTGGTGCGTGGTTGAGAACGCGACGGGGTGTGACGGTGGCGGGGGTGTGGCGGTTGTGGGCGTGGGTCTGCCGGTCTCCCTCGTGGGTCTGCCGGTTGTCGTCGTGGGGTTGTCGGTTGTCGTCGTGGGTCTGCCGGTTGTCGTCGTGGGGTTGTCGGTCATCGGCGTGGAATTGTCGGCCGCCGTCGTGGGACTCCGGATTGTCGTCGTGAGTCTGCCGGCGCGGCGTGTGGTCGGTGGCCGGGTCGTGTGTGGCGCTCGTGGCGGGAGCGGACTGGAGTGCCCTCGGTGCCTTGGGGGCGACCTCGTCGGTCATGGTGGGCGGGCGCTGCGTCGGCGTCTGGCTGGCGTCGTAGTGGTTGTGCCCGTTGTAGTACACATCGATCGAACGGCCGGTGTTCTCCGGTCCGACCGTGCGCAGATGGGCCGTGCCGCCGCCGGTCGACTGGATCGTACGCAGCTGGACGCCGAGGGTGTGGGCCACCAGCGCGGGGAACATCTCGCCCTCGTTGGTGTTCCACGCGTCGTTGCCCGGCACCCAGTTCTCCAGGGCCCTGGTGAGTGCCCGGTGCTCCGCCTGCGTCAACGGCCGGTGCAGCGCCGAGTCGACGACGGCGCCGACCATACGGTCATGGCTGTCGATGTACTCCAGGGCCAGGGGACCGAAGCGCCCGGTGACGTAGGCGAACTGGGCGCGCGGTGCCAGGGCGGTGTCTCCCAGGGTCCAGTTGCCCTGGTGGTCCGTCGTCTCCGGCACCTCGTTGGCCGCGCGCTCGGCCGCTTCCTGCGCGGGGAGGTGGTGCGGTGCGCCCATCAGCTCCTGGGTCCGCGCGTCCACGTAGAGATTGCGCAGAGCCTCCGGGCGGAGCCAGTCCGGGGACATGACGTGGTCGACACCGTCGGCATGCAATCGTGCCTGGAGCGCGTCGAGGCTCTGGGTCTGCAGTTGCTGCCGGAGCTGGTTCTCCTGGCTGCGGCGGTACAACTCGGTCACGTCGAACGGGAGACGCTCCGGCGGCGTCGTCCGTACGGTGCGCAGCACCATCTGGCGGAGGGCTTCCGCGGCGCGGCCCAGGGGACTGTCGGACCTGACGGGGCCTTGCTGGGTGCGGATCTGGCGCAGCACCGCCCCGTGCTGGGTGTGCGCGTTCCCGGGGGACCCCTGGTGCAGTGCGGCGGGCCAGTGCTCGGGCGGGGTGCTCGCCACCACGGAGTAGAGCAGACACCGGCCGTCGCCCGGCACCTGGACGCGGGGCGTCGGCTGCTGGACGACCGTGGTCTCCGCCGCGTCCGGCTTCGTCTGCTGGACGCCGGTGGTGACGTGGTGCGTGCTGGTGGTCGTGGTCGTGGTCGTGGTGGTGGTTGTGGTGGTGGTTGTGGTCGCATCGTGCTTGGCGACCGGTGCGGGGGCTTCCGGAGCCTTCACCGGAGGCTTGATGGTGCCCGACGTCTCCTCGGCGGGCTTGACCGCCTCGTGCGTCTTCTCCGGTTGCCTGACGTCCTCAGGGGCCTTCGCCGGTGATTCGACGTCTCCCGAAGCCTTGGCCTGCTGTTCGGTGTCTTCCGGAGCCTTGGCCTGCTGCTTGTCGTTTTCAGGGGCCTTGACCTGCTGTTCGTTGTCCTCCGCGTCCTTCAGCTGCACCTGCTGCTTGGTGCCCTCCGTCTCCTTCACTTGCCGAGAGGTGGAGTCCGCGTCCTTCACCTGCTGTGTGGTGTCGTCCGCCGGCTTCGTCAGGTCGGGTGTCTTCGGGGTGTGGTCGGTGGTCGTGGACGGTGTGGTGGTCTCGTCGGTCTTCTTGGCCGTCCAGTAGTAGACGTGGCCGTCGGTCTGCGACGTGTTCCCGTACGTGCCGTTCTCGTCGTACTTCTGGGTGGTCAGCCGCACCGGCTGCCGCATCAGCACATGCGCGCCCTTGAGCGTGGCCTTGCCGGGCTCGGCGGCCTCCTTGCCGTGCGGGAGGTCCGGGGGCGTGAGGGTGCGGGTCGGGACGCCGGGCTTGCGGGTCACCGGCGAACTGCTCTCGAACGTCTGGTCGCGGTCCACCTTCAGCGCGCTCGTCGGGAGGGGGACGACGACGGCCGGGTTCTTGGTGATCACGGGGACGGCCAGGGGCGTCAGGCTCGCGTTGAGGCCGTTGCTCGCGGTCGCGGACGACTCGTGCTCCGTGGAGACGGTGATCTCGTCGCTGCCCTTGTCCCGCGTGGAGATCTCCTGCGCCTCCCCGGTGGGCTGCAGATGGACTTCCAGGCCGGTCTTGCCGTCGGCGCCGAACGGGACCGTGCGGTAGCCGTTCGCGGCGTCCTTGAGCTGGTGGAACACCGTGGGCAGGGTGGACGAGGAGAGTGCCTGGCGCAGCGACACCTGCTGCTCCAGCGGCAGGCGCTGCTCCCTGACCAGGGCGTTGTCGGTGCCGTCCAGCCGGGGGTCGGAGATGAAGGAGTTGACCAGCTTGTGCGCGGCGTCGGGGGTCATGGCTCCGGCCCAGCGGCCGACCGTCGAGGCGGCCGAGCCCAGTCCCCAGGAGATGGCGGACCCTGCCTTGCCGAGTGCGCTGTCGGACCAGGGACGGGGCGTGGTGAGCACCGTCTGCGCATGGTCGAGCAGTGCGTCGGGGTGGTCGAAGCCCACGAGGTCGTGGGCGGAGTCCAGCGATGCCTGCCAGCGGTCCCGATCGGCCTGCGAGGCAGTGATCGGCTGCATCTCCATGGTGTTGCCGCCGTCGTGGACCTGGGGCGGCTGCGGCGGCTGCTGGGGCTGCTGCTCGTGTGCGGCGGCCTGTTCGGCGGTCTCGGTGAGTGACTTGGGGACGTAGGCGTGGACCGGCCACGACGGGTCGACGGGCCGGGGCTTGCCGAGGTTGACGAAGCGTCCGTACTCGGTGCGCTGGGTCACGGTGACCTCGAAGCGCATCCGGTTGGAGAACTTCACCGTGTCGCCGAACTTCGACGTCTTGTGCTCGACCTTGGTGGTGACACCGCTGTCGGCGCTCTTGGTCCGGCTGCCCTCTGCACCGCCGGACGGGGCCCACGCGATGCTGCCCAGGCCGGACTTCTTCTCCTCGGCCTTGACCTCGGCCGCGTCCTGGCCGGGCTTGGGCTTGACCACCGGGGCGTAGGACACACGGAAGTTGCCGTCGGCGCCCAGCGACCAGTTGTGACCCGCGCCGCCCTTGACCGTCTGCGCGATGCTGACCTTGCGGGTGGTGTCGCCGGTGGAGTGGTCGCCCTCGTCGGTCCATTTGCCCTGCGGGATGCCGCGTACCAGCACCTCGGTGATCACGCGCTGGGTGCGGGACTCGTGGACGTGGTAGTCGAGGATGCCCCGGCCCACCAGGTCCTCGTAGTTGGCCGAGAGGTTCTCCGGCGAGAACGTCCCCGCGAAGGGCAGCGCCGTCTCCGGTACGTCGGCGGGCGTGTCCAGCCGGCGGATCTGCCGGTCGATCTCGCCGAGGATCTCGTCGGACTTCGGGATGTCGGCGATGGCCCCGCCGAGCAGCCCGGAGGTCAGCAGCGGCGCCTGCCGTGTGCCCGAGGGGGCCGGGCTCGTGGTGTCGCTGGTCCCGTCGGTGCCGAGCTCGCGTACGTCGTCGTCGGAGAGCAGCACCACCACCCGGTGTTTGCTGGTCTGCGGGTTTCCGAGGGTGACGTTGCCCTTCGCGTCGGTGATGCGGCCCTGGACGGTGAGGTCCGCGTCCGCCTCGTAGACGTGCCAGGTGCCCTTGTACGCCGCCTTCCGCGACGTGGTCATCTTCTGCTTGACGTTCTCGCTGCTGTTGTAGCCGGCGCCGCCCTTGCCCTTGAAACCGCCGCGCACCTGAAGGGACGCGTCGGGGCTGTCCTTGGACGGGAATCGCCCGGCGTCGAAGCCGAGTCCCGCCTTGAAGGCCCGGGAGGACTTGTCCGCCACGGCGGTGGACCCGCTGGACTTGGTCTCGATCTCCAGCTTGCCCTCGCCGGGCAGCGTCTCGTGGAACCTGAAGTTGCTCAGACGGGTCCGGGCCGAAAGTCCGATGGTGTCGCGGTTGCGGCCCGAACCGACCTGCTCGTCGCCGCTGTTGGCCCACCCGCCGTGCGACGCGGAGACCATGGACCGCAGATGGTCCTCATCGGTGATGCCATCGAGCGCCTCCTTCAGGTCGGGCGTCGACGCGTCGTTCTTCTTCTCGAAGGCGCTGGTCAGCGACCGCTTCGCCGTGTCGCGGAAGTCGTCGGAGCCGGTGACATGGCGGATCGCGTGGCGCTGCGGCAGCACGTCCAGCTTGGGGATGGTCCGCGGCGGCGCGGTGTCGGTGCCGGTGGTCTCCGGTTTCCGCGCGACCTCGACCGTGAGGTGGCCGTCCGGCTTCACCTGCTTGGTGTGCTGCATGTGGGGCGAGGGCGCGTCGGTGGACAGATGTGTGATGGGCTGCTTCGGGTTCTCGACGCCGACCATGACGTGGTACGTCACCGGGTGGGCGTAGACGTCGGTGTCCGCCTCCAGGGAGAACTGCCGCTTGACCTCGGTCTCGGCACCCATGGTCAGACCGTGCGAGGGGTTGTGCGCGGTGATGTCGAGGCTGCCGATGCCGAAGCCGCGCGTCACATCCGGGTGGTCCAGTGAACTGCGCACGCTGCCCGCCAGGTTGACGACGTGCTTCGCGCTGCGTGTGACGGTCTTGTCGGCTCCGGTCGTCCGGGTGGTCACGGCCTTCGTCGTCGACTTGCCCGAGCGCACATAGTCGCCCTTGGACGGCTCGGCCTTGATCACGATCTCGTGGGTCCGGCCGTCGCGCAGTGGCAGATGCGAGCCTTTCAGCGTGATCCGGTAGGAGCCGTCGAGCAGCTTCGGACCGGAGTCGCGCAGCCGTGAGGGGGCGAGCTGCTGACGCAGCGAACGCAGGTTCTCCCAGGCCTCGGGGGTGATCCGGGGACGGTTCGTGGTGCTCGCACCGTCGTGTGCCGTGGTGGTGCTGGGGTGGATCGCCTCGGGCGGCGGCAGCACACCGGGCGAGCTCTTCCACATCTCGCGCACGATGTGGTCCTCCAGCTCCGACGAACCGGGGAAGTCCAGGAACGTCGTGCGCTGGGCCGTGACCGGGCCGGTCAGCCGGCCGGCGTCGAGCGGCGGGTGGTCTCCGGTGGTGGCAGGCGTGGACCCCTCGTGCGGGACGGCGCGGAGCACCTCGCCGTTCTGCGGGTTGATGGTGATGGCGACGTGGCCGGCGGCGTCCGTCGGACGCTGCTCGGAGGGCGGCGGGGTGTGGTCCCCGATCTTCGTGGTGCTGGTGCCGCGCAGCCCGTCGAGCCCCGGCCGCAACTGGTGCCGTATCAGCTGGACACGCAGCCGCACGTTGGTCGCGACCAGGTCGGCCTTGCCGGAGTGCTCATGGCTGGACTCGGTGCCGATGGCGTTCTTGCCCTTGGCGCCGTGGGTGAGGTTGCTGGAGCCCGTGTAGCCGGCGGTACCGGTCAGCCACGTGGACTCGGAGCTGTCCTTCGCCTTCCACACCTGGCCGGTGGCACCGCCGCTGAGGCCCAGTGACCAGGAACTGTTCTCCGTACGGTTCTGGCCGTGCTCGCCCGTCGACTTCGACCCCAGGGTGGCCTTGTCGTCCACGGTGTGCAGGGCCTGGGAGTCGTCCGGCTCCACCGTCAGATGCAGATGAGCCTTGCTGCCGTCGCTGAGCGTCAGCGGCTTCGACAGCAGACCCCAACCCGAGGCGTGCTCGAACTCGTTGATGACATTGGACGGCTGGAAGAAGTCCTCGATGTCCCGGTGCGCGGTGCCGTCCGGGCGCGCCTCGCGCGGCAGTGCCTCGTAGACCGCGTTCCGTGCCGTGTCGAGACCGGTGATCGACACCGGGTGGCCGGAGGCGGGCTTGGGGGTCCGGGAGGCCGGCGCGGCGGAGGTGTTCGGCCGGTCCGTGCGAGCGTGGTCCCAGCCCTGCCAGGTGCGCGGCCGGCCGTTGGCCAGGTCCTCCGGCCGGGGCACGTCCGCGCGGACCTTGCCGATGACGGCGTCATGGGTGCCCGTGGCGCCGAGCTGGGTGCCCTGATGGTCCGTGACCTTCACCTGGTACGTGAAGTCGGACGTGTAGCTGTCGGTCTTGCCGGTGAAGGCGATCTGGTTCGCCGTCTGGACCGACGACTTGACCGTGGTCTCACGGCCGTGCGTGGCGCCGCCCAGCTTCCCGGAGGGGGTGACGAGGACCGACAGCTCGCTGTTGACGGGACGGATGATGGTCGGCCCGAACTCCAGGCCCGCCTCCGAGGAGGTCATCTCCGTCTTGCGCGGGTCGGAGTCGCGCGTCGACTCGGACGGTACGCCGAAGCCCTCGCCGTCGTTGTCCTTGGCGGCATCGGTCGTGGCGTCGAGGCGCCAGGGGGAGGCGGTGGCCTTCACCTCGACCTCGTAGGGCCTGCCGTCCACATGGACGGTGAAGCGCCAGCCGCCGTTGACCATCGCGCCGTGCTGCTTGCGGAAGTTTGCGGGATCGAGGGCGGCGTCCAGGCGCTGCACGACGGACGTGTCCTTGCCGTGGCCGCCGAGCAGCGTCTCGACCCGGGTACGCACGCCCTCCGGACCCGGGTCCTCGGTGATCTTCTTGCCGGCGAGGGACTCCGTGTGCCGACCGTCGAGGACCGGGGCGGGGTCCTTCTGCGGGGGCGCGGGCGGCTTCTCCTGCTGTTCGTCGCCGGGGGTGCTGTCGTCCTTGGCGGGAGTGTGTTCCTTCGTGGGTGTGTGGTCCTTGTCGGACGAGTGGTCCTTGTCGGACGAGTGGTCCTTGGCGGAGGTGTGGTCCTTGGAGGAAGTCTCGTCCTTGTCGGACGCGTGGTCCTTGGCCGGGGAGTGGTCCTTCTCCGGCTCGGCCTTGGGAGCCTCCTTGGCGGGGTCCTCGGGCTCATGCAGGGTGTGCGCCTCGGGCGGCTCCTGGTCGAGGGGCTCCTGCTGCGGCTTCTCGCGGGGCTCTTCCTTGGTGAGGGTCCGACCCTGGTCCCCGTCCTTGTGCTCGTCACCTCGGCCCTTGCGCTCGTCACCCCGGTCCTGGTGGTCGCCGTGGTCCTGCCGGCCCTCGTGGCCCTCGTGGTCTTTGGGGTCCTGCTGGTCGCGTCCGCCGCCGGTGTCCTTGTCCGTGCCGCCGTCCGACGGGGCCTCGTCCTCGTGCGACTCCTCCGGACGCCGGGTCCAGGTGAGTTCGGCGTGGTCGTTCTCGGGGCGGAAGCGCAGCAGAGGTTCGCCGTCGGGACCGTGGTGGGAGCCGACGATCTTGTCGAAAATGGACTTGCTGAAGGGGGAGGGCGGGTTCCAGAACATATGGGCGCCGTGCATGACGGCGATGTCCTTGGCCTGCATCTCCTGGATCAGCGCGTCGTGCTCCTCCAGCGGGATGCGGGTGCCGCCCGGGGTGGAGATGTCGAACAGGTCGTGGTCGCCGGTGATGGGACGCTGGGTGCCGCCCTCACCGACGCCGTGGACCACGCCGTCCACGACGGTGAACTTGTTCTTCTTGTCCAGCAGCGCCATCTTCGCGGCGAGTTCGCGGTACTCGGTCGAGCGCTGGTTGTAGCGGGAGACGACCTTGTCCCAGTCGCCCGGGGGGACGGTGCTCTCGTCGGGCGTCCTGGGCTTGAAGTAGCCGACGAGTCCGATGTTCTTGGGGTTGGCGCCGAGGTGGACGTCGGCCTCGTTGATGGTCTTGGCCTTGATGTCCTGCGGTTTGGCCATGGCTCCGGCGTCGAGCCATTTGGGTGCGGTGGGGTTGGTCGGGCGGACGTCGATGACCAGGCCCTTGTCCCGCGCGATCTGGCGGAACCCCTTGAAGTTCTTCTCCGGGATGCCATAGGTCTGGCGCGCGGTGTACGAGTTGACCTCACCGGTCTTGAGCGGTTCGGTCCAGGTGAGTTCGGCGTGGTCGTTCTCGGGGCGGAAGCGCAGCAGAGGTTCGCCGTCGGGGCCCTGGTGGGAGCCGACGATCTTGTCGAAGACGGACTTGCTGAAGGGGGAGGGCGGGTTCCAGAACATATGGGCGCCGTGCATGACGGCGATGTCCTTGGCCTGCATCTCCTTGATCAGCTTGTCGTGCTCGGGATGCGGGATCCGCGTGCCGCCCGGGGTGGAGATGTCGAACAGGTCGTGGTCGCCGGTGATGGGGCGCTGGGTGCCGCCCTCGTCGATGCCGTAGACCACGCCGTCCTTGACGGTGAACTTGTTGTCCGTCTCGTACGCCGTCATCTTCGCGGCGAGTTCGCGGTACTCGGTCGAGCGCTGGTTGTAGCGGGAGACGACCTTGTCCCAGTCGCCGGGGGGAACGCTGGCCTGGTCGGGTGTCTTGGGCTTGAAGTAGCCGACGAGTCCGATGTTCTTGGGGTCGGCGCCGAGGTGGACGTCGGCCTCGTTGATGGTCTTGGCCTTGACGGCCTGTGGCTTGGCCATGGCTCCGGCGTCGAGCCATTTGGGTGCGGTGGGGTTGGTCGGGCGGACGTCGATGACCAGGCCCTTGTCCCGCGCGATCTGGCGGAACCCCTTGAAGTTCTTCTCCGGCATGCCGTAGGTCTGACGTGCCGTGTGTGCGTCGACCTCGCCGGGCTTCGGCGTATGGGACGTCGCCTGTTCCTCGTGCGGCGATGCCTGTTCCTTGTGCGGCGTCGTCTGTTCCTGGTGCGGTGCGGGCTGGTCCTCGTGCGGTGTGGTCGCCGGTTCGTGCTGCCGTGTGGGGTCGGAGACCGGGTCCACCCAGGTGTGCTGCCGTGGGACGGCGGGCGCCTGGTCACGCGAGTGCTGCCAGGCGGGGTCGTCAGCCGGATCGTCGTGCTGCTGCTGGTGCTGTCCGTGCCCCTGGCCGTCGGACAGCACCGGAGGCAGGTGCTGGGTGCCGTCGTGCACGCCGGCGCCATCGGTGGAGGAGCCGGGGAGCTTCGGCGCGACCTGGTCCGAGGCGCCCTGGTCGCCGGACAGGTGCGGCCGGCCGGTGTCCAGAGCGCCGTTGCGCACCAGGGAGTCGACCATCTCGTTCACCGAACGGCCGCCCTGGAACAGGCTGTACATGTCGTCCGGCACGATCGGCCGGTAGCCCTGCTCCAGCAGCAGCTTCGGCAGCAGGATCTGGACGTTGGAACGGAGGTTGCCGTCCTCGAAGGGGTGGATCACATGCAGTGAGCGGACCGTACGGGCGATCGAGGCGAGCTTCGTCCTGTCGTCGACGCCGGGCTCGTCGACCCGCTCGTAGTGCTGGTGGAACACCGTGTCGACGAGACCGGGCGCCTCGCCCTTGCGGTAGTTGGTCGACAACGCCGGGTTGTTGTGCAGGAAGCGCGTGAGGATGGTGGCCGGCTGCGGCTTGGGCAGGCCCTTGGACCAGTCGTGCGTCGTCATGTCGTAGACGAGGGCCCGGTCCCCGACCTTCTCGTCGAAGATGTCGGGAGCCAGCGTCTCGCCGCGCAACGGGAAGTGCGTCGGACGGCCACCGGACCAGTCGAGCTCGCGGCCGAGGTGGCTCGTCGCCAGACCGTGCAACGTCCGGTACGACGACGAGTCCATCGGCGTCTTGACGGTCTCGGGATCACCCAGGAACTTCGTGTAGGCCGCGACCATGCCCTTCTGGAACCCGGGAGAGCGGTCGTGGTCGTAGTACGAGCCGGGGTCGTGCGGGAAGGCGGCCTGTGCCTCGCCGTGGTTCTTGGGGTCGATGTAGAACTTCCACCACTCGTTCTGGGGCAGGTAGTCGTGCAGAGTGCCCTGCTGCGGACCCCTCGGCGCGACCGACTCGCCGGTGTGGTCCTGCGGGTGGTCCGTCCGGTGGTCGCCGGTGTGGCCCTGGTGGGAGAGCAGATCGTCGTGGCCCGCGGTGAGGGCGCCGAGGAGGTGGAGATGGCGGTCGCGCAGGCCGCCGTGGGTGAGTTCCTGGTGCTCGGGGCGCTGGTGGACGTCGCCCAGCAGACTGCCCGGGATGTGGGGGCGCTGAGGTGCGGTCTCGTCCGCGTACTCGTCGCGCAGCCCGAGCTGGTGGGAGATCTCGTGCGCGTACTCGACGGGCTTCGCCCCGGGCGTCCAGCTGCGCTGGTCCATGCCGTGGCCCGTGCCCACCAGGTCGACGGTCAGGTGCGGCTTGTCGCCGGGTCCGACGCGCTCGATGGTGACATGCAGCCGGTCGCCGTTGGGCAGCGTGTACTTCGGATCGTTGAAGTACTGCTTGACGCCCTGCTGCGCCCTGTTCCAGGTGTCGTCGGCGTCGTGCAGGCCCGAGCCGTCGTCGCGCAGTGCCACGCGCACCGTCAGATCGGTGTACGGGGTGTCGCCGACGGCGAACCGCCGCTGGTCGAAGCCGGAGCGCACCACATAGCGCGGGGTGCGGTTCAGCCTCATACGGGGCGGCGGGCCGGGGCGGCGCAGTTCGTCCAGCCCCTTGGTGCTGGGCACCGGATGGTGACGGGGATCGGTCGAGTCCTCGTGCGACCGGCCGGACTCGGAGCCGTCCTCGGAGGGGCGGTGGGCCACGAGTTGCTCGTTCCCCTGGTCCTGGCGGTGCGGCCTTTCCTCGTGCGGCGGCCGCGAGCCGGTGCCCGGCTTCGCTCCCTGCTCTCCAGGGGAGTGCTGGTCGCGGGCGGGGGAGTGGTTCGAGGGGACCTTGACCGCGTTCCCCTCCGCGGAGGTCCCGCCGTGCGCGGGCGTGGTGTGTTCGTCGGCCGGTGGGTGCTCCTCGGCCGGTGTGTGCGCGTCGGTGCCGCCGTGCTGGTCGGTTCCGGTGGTGATGCGGTCGAGGTGGCCCGGGGCCTCGGGGCTCCCGGTCTGCTGCGCCAGCTCCTGCCGTAGCGTGCTGGTGCGTTCGTCGTACGTCCGGTGCGAGGACAACTCCTCGCGCACCTCGTCGATTCGGCGCCCGGTGTCCTCGGCATCGCGGGTGTTGCCCCCGAGCAGCTGCTCGGTGCGCTGGTCCCGCAACTGCTCCAGCCGGTCCGTCAGTTCGCGCACCTGGTCCTGGCGGTCCTGCTCGCGCCGGCTCAGGTGCTGGTCCAGCTTGTCGAGGGCGTCCTTGGCCTCCCGCTCGGTGGTCGCCTCCTGCGCCTGCCGGCGCAGCTCGGCGGCGCGGGGATCCCCCTCGCCGTCGTGGAGCGCGTCGAGGCGGTCGCGCAGCTCCCGCTCGGTGGGGTGGTCCTCGGAAATGTCCGACTTGAGCCGCTCCAGTCGCTGCTGGAGCTGCTGCTCCTCGCGGTGGTCGTGGAGTTCGCGCAGCGCGCGGCCGGCCCCGTCGGCGGTGGCCGCCCGGTCCACCTGCTCGCGCAGTTCGCGCTCGCGGTCGTCCACACCGTCGTTGAGCGCGCCGAGACGGCGGCGCAGGTCCTCCTCGCTGCCCCGCGCCGGGGTGCGCCCCGGCGTCGGCTCGTCCGACTTGAGGTGATCGAGGCGCTGCTGCAACTCCTGCAGTTCCCGGTGTTCCTCCAGGTCCCGAAGCGCACGGTCGGCCTCGTCCGGCGTCCTGGCGTTGTCGAGCCGCTCGTGCAGCGCCGCGGTCTCGGGATCGGGCTCGGCGGTGGAACGCAACCGGGCCAGCCGGTCGTGCAGTTCGGCGTCCCTGCGCAGCTCGTCCAGCTGAGAGCGCAGTCGGTCGGCGGTGGGCCCGTCGGTGGTCATGGCGAGGCGCTGGCGTACGTCCTCGACGTCCTGGTGGAACGGGCGCGGCGTGTCCTGACCGGTCAGTGTCCCGGAGGGCACGTGGCTCTCGACGTACGCGGAGTACTCGTTGAGCCTGCTGTCGAGCAGGTCCGGGGCGCCGGAGCGCCGCGCCTGCTCGACCGAGTCGACCTTGCTCTGCCACTCCTCCTTGGAGCCGGTGAGGTTGGTCAGGCGCTCGAAGCCGCCCTGCGCGTGCGTGTGGAACGCCTCGTAGCGCTGGTTGGTGGTGCGCGTCTCCACATGGGCCCGGAAATCGGCGAGGTGCTCTCCGGCGCGATCCCAGTCGCCGGATGCGGTGGCCTCCTGGATGGCGCGGGCGTACGCGTCACGGTCGTCCTTGGACATCCCGGCGGTACGCGCGGCGCGGTCGAGATCGGCGGTGCGCTGCCTGATCCCGGCGTCGGGCGAGACGGGCCGGTTCGTCGGCGGCGACGGGGCCTGGTGCAACGGAGTCGGCGGGTCCGGGTCGTGCGTGGGCACGACCAGGGTGTCGAGCTGCCGGAGCTGCTCGTCCGTGATGACCGGGGAGTGGTCGCCGGGAGTGCCGTCCTGGTGGTCCTGCGGGTGACGTGTCGTACCGGGCTCGTGCTGCGGGACGTCCGGCAGGACGGGCGTGTGTCCGTGGCCGGTGGACAGCCGCACCGGAGGCGTCGACGGCTGGTGCTGCGGGGTGGTCGTCCCGCTCTCGGGGTCCGGGCGCGGACGGGGCGCCCGGGGTGCGACCTCGTCCGCGCGCGTGCCGTTGTTCGTGGCGGGGAAGTGGCTGGTGGCGGTGGACGGACGCGGCTGTGTGGCCGCGGTGGACTCCTGGTGCGGTGCGGACTCCGTCCCGGGACGTGGGGCGGACGACGACTCCACGCTCACGGTCGGGCGCGGGGTGCCCCCGGACTCGGTGGACGGACGGTTCGTCCCTGTCAGCGGGGCCTGCGGCCGGTTGGTTCCGGTGGTGGGCGTGTCCGGCTGGTTGGTTCCGGTGGTCGGCGTGTCCGGCTGGCCGGAGACGGGGCCGGGAGTCCGTTGGGTGTCCGTCGCGTTGCCGGAGGTCTGCGGACGGTCGGCCACGGTGCTCGGGGTCTGCGACTGGTCGACCACGGAGGCCGGGGGCTGCTGACGGCCCGTCACCGTATTGCTCGGCATCTGCTGATGGTCCGTCACGGAGCTTGGACCCTGGTGTCCTTGGGTCACCGTGTCGGGCGTCGGCGTGTGGTGCGTCGCGTTGCCCGGGGCCAGAGGCTCGTTCAGGCCGGTGCCCGGTTCCTGCGGGCGGTTCGGCACGGTGGTGGGCGTGTTCGTGTGCTGCGTGGGTGTGTTCTCGTGCGGAGTGGGCGCGCCCTCGTGTTGTACGGGCGTCACGGTGTCGGGCCGACCGCCGTGAACGGGCGCGGGCGCTCCCTCGTCGGGCGGCGTGACGGTGTGATCGGCCCCGCCGTGGCCGTTGAGCGTGGTCTCGAAACCGGGCAGCCCGCCGGAGGGCCCTGTCTGCTCCGGCACACCGGAGGACGTGTGCGGCGCGGGCGCGGACTCGGTGGGGGTGTGTGGCGTCGAGGTGGTCTCCCGGCTGCCGCCGGTGACGGGCCCCTCGGACTCGGTCGTGGGGATGTGCGGGGCGGTGTCGCCCGTGCCGCGCGTGGCGCCCTCGGTCGTGCTCGGGCCCCTCGACTCGGTCGTCGGCCGGGTGGTCCCGTGTTCGGTCGTCCCGCCGCGGTTGCCGCCGGTGGTGCTGCCGGTCGTGCCGGTGGTCCCGCGCGGTGTGCCGTTGCTCGCCGGGGTGCCGCGGCCCGAACCGGCCCCGGCGTCCCCGCGGGTCCCTCCCGTACGCGCACCGCCCGTACCCGTGTTGACGGTGCCCGTGTCGACCGCGCCGGTGCCACCGGTTCCGGTTCCTCGCGTGCCGCCCGTGCCCGAACTGTGGGGCCCGTCCGTGCCCAGGCCCTTGTCGAGGCCGGTCGTGCCGAGACCGTTGCCCTTGCCGAGACCGTCGCCCTTGCCCAGGCCGCCGGTGTCGAAGTTCTCCGCCCCGGAGAAGCCGGACCCGCCCTCGGAGGGGACCTTCGGGAGGCGGATGTCGGGCGTGGACGGCAGATGGATGTCCGGGGTGTGGATCTCGTTGTGCTCGCCGCCGCCGAACCGGCGACGGCCTCCGCCGCCGCCCATCGCGCCGATGATGCCCGAGGTCACGGCGGCGCCCATGTCGTTCTCGCCGCCGAAGATCTGTTCCATGACCTCGGTGGTGACGACGCTGGAGGCGCCGCCGATGATGCCCTTGCCGATCAGCGAGGCCGCGAACTTCGGCGCGAACGCCGAGCCGGCACCGGAGAAGATGCCGCCGATCGCGCCGCCGATCGCGCCGCCCTCCACGGCCTGCAGCGTGGCCGCGGTGTCCCACTTGGTGCGGTCGCCCTTGAGGAACTGGATCCCCTGGATCACCGCGTCCATGCCGACCATGAACCCGACACCGGTGGCGATCGAGATCAGCAGCCGTTTCAGCAGCATCTTGACGATCGCCCGCACGCCGGTGACCAGCGCCGGGATCACCTCGGGCGCCCAGAAAGCGAGTTCGGCGATCTCGACCGCCAGCCAGACCAGCTGCGCCAGGATCATGTACTTCGCATACTCGACCTGCAGCCCGGTGTTCTTGCCCAGCTGGCCCAGCTGACCGGCCGCGTCGGCCATGTCGGGGAGATTGGACTTCAGCTGCTGCGTGAAGTTGGAGAACTCGTCGGCGACCTGTCCGCCGATGCTGTGCAGCACACCGCTGGTCGCGGGATCGATCTCGCGACTGATGGCGGTCAGCTGCCGGGCAGCGTCCTCCCACGCCTCACCGAGGCTGCGCAGCTTGTCCTCGTCGCCCTTGGGCCAGTCCTGGCCGACGGCCAGCTTGGCGACCCAGCCGAGTTCCGGGGGCAGGTTGATGCTCATGACTTGGTGTTCTTCACCCGGGGCTCGGCAGGGTGGACCTCGGAGGTTCCCAGGCGCTTGGTCGCCTCGATGTTCTGGTCCTCCATGCGTTCGAGGTTGACGGCCATCGTCCGGATGCCGTCGTGCATGCTGTCGACCAGCTCGCCCATCTGCCCGGTGCTGTCGATGATCTGCTTCCTGGGCGTGGCGTACTGCTCGTAGAACTGCCGACCGGAGGCGTCGTCGCCCCAGCAGTCGCCCAGTTCGCCGAGCCGGCCTTCCAGGCTCTTGCCGATGTCACGGAACCGCGCCGCCAGCTGCTGCACATACGGCAGCTGGTTGCGCAGCCCGTCGGTGTCGACGTAGAACTCGCCGTCAGCCATGTGTTCCTCCCGAGGTCGTGTGGTCGTGTCGGGGTGTGGCGCCCGGGGTCACCGGGCGTTGTCGCGCCGTACGTCCGGCCGCCCGCCCGCGATGTACTCGCGCACCGACTCGGGCATACCCGGCTCGTCCTCCAGCACCGCCGTGGCGTCGACCCTGCCCTCCACCAGGTCGGTGATCTTCACCCCGGCCGGCAGCCCGAGCGAGCTGACCTCCGCGACCGCCTCCAGCGCATTGGCGCGGGCCTGCCGGATGGTCGTCAGCAACGCCTCGGACAGCTCCTTCGGCGTCATACGGTGGTAGGCGCCGGTGGGGAACTCGATCGCGGTGACCTCGCCCTGCGCGTTCACGGTCGCCTTGACGGTCTGCCGGGGGGCGGTCGCCGTGCCGGTCACCTCGTTGATCCGGCGCCGGGCCTCGACGGCCTCCGCGCGCTGCCTGCGGTACAGCGCGAGCAGGTCCTCGATCTCCTCGTCGTAGGGGCTGGTCACATGAGTCTCCTTGCGTGCGGCGATGGTGCGCAGTCGTACGGGCGCCACGGGGCGGGCGGCGTCACAGGACCGCTCCGGCCCCGTCCGAGGCCGCCGAACCCCAGGTGTCGCCCTCCTGGACCAGCAGGTCCGCGATGCCGCGGCTCGGCTGCTCCTGCTCCTGCTCGGTCTCCGCCTCGTCCTCCACCGGTTCCTGCGCGGGCAGTTCCGCGATGAGTTCCGAAGGGTCGCCGGAGAACGAGCGCAGCGGCACGGCGGGGATGACGGTCTCCCCGGGGGCGGTGGTCGCCGACCGGTTGGGTCGCCACGTGGACAGCCGGGGGCCGTCCGCCTCCTCCTCCAGCGGGGCGACCGCCTGGCCGGTCCAGGTCTGCTCGTCCTCCGTGGTGTAGCCGGGCGCCTGGACCTCCTTCTCCTCCTCGGTCGGCACGGACCACAGCAGCGGTACGAACGACGACCCGGCGCTGTCCCAGGCCTCGGTGTCCTCCGACTCCGGGTCGCCGGACGGTGCCGGCGCCACATGGTCGTCCGGCAGCTCCTGCTGGTAGGGGTCCCCGGAGACCAACTGCTGCGGCGGTACCGGACCCCTCGCCTCCGAGTTCCCGTCCTCGTCCGTCGGCTGCGGCGGTACGGGCTCCGTCGCCTCCCCGTCGCCGTCCCCGTCCGCCGGGTCCTCGGGGCCGGAGTCCGCGGACGCGGACGCCCCCTGGCCCCGGCCGCCACCCAGCGGCAGCAGGAGCACGGCCGCTCCGTCGTCGTCCCGGTGCCGGTGCCGCCGCTCGGCGGGCTCCGCACCGGAGTCCGCCGAGCCCGCGCCGACGGCGGTCCCGGCCGCCGCCACCGCTGCCGCGCCCAGCAGTGCGGCGGGCAACGCGCTCTCGCCCAGACCGTCGTGGGCGCCGACGACCGGACGGTCACCGTCGGGGTCCGCCTCCGGCGACCAGGGCAGCGTGTCGGGAGCGAGCAGGCCCGAGGCGTCGGACCGCTCCTCCTGCGGACCGGTGGAGGCGGCGGCCGTGGCCGGCATCATGCCGGGCACGGCGGTTTCGCCCACCGCGGGGGCGGCCGGCTCCTCGACCTCGGCGGCGGGCGCCACCGGGTCCGCCGTCGACTGCGGTGTGATGGGCAGCCCGTCCGAGCCGATCATCACGCCCTCGGGGAACGCCTGCGCCGCGACCGCGCCCGGCAGCACGAGGCCCTCGCCGCCCGCCTCGGCACCGCTGTCGATCTCGTCGGGTGCGTCGGGCTCGCCGGTCCATGGTTCGGCGTCCGGTTCGAGCAGTCCGGAGGCGTCGCTCGGGTCGGTGGTCCCCGCGTTGGCGGCGGGATTGCCCCCGGCCATGCCCGGCATCATCGGCATGCCGCCCGCGCCGAGGGTCTCGCCCTCCGCGGCGCCCAGTGCGCCGGGCAGCGCCTCGGCCTCCTCGTCGAGAGGCAGTCCCAGTCCCTCGCCGCCCGCCAGTGCACCGCGCCCGCCGATCTCCTCGGGGGTCTCGGGGTCGCCGGTCCAGGGCTCGGCCTCGGCGTCGAGGAGGCCGCTGGCGTCGCTCGGATCGACGGTGCCGTTGCCCTGAGGCATGCCGCCGGCGCCCATACCGGGCATCATCGGCATACCGTCGGCGCCCAGTCCCGTACCGGTGCCCTCGTCGGTGCCGAGGCCGCCGGGGAACGCCTCGGCCTGTTCGTCGAGGGGCAGCCCGAGTCCGTCGCCGCCGGCTTCGGCGCCCTTGCCACCGATCTCGTCGGCCACGCTGGGGTCGCCGGACCAGGGCTTGGCGTCGGCGTCGAGGAGACCGCTGGCGTCGCTGGGATCGGCGGTGGCGTTGCCGTGAGGCATGCCGCCGGCGCCCATGCCGGGCAACATCGGCATGCCGCCCGCGCCGGCGGCGGGGAGGCCCTCCGAGGATCCGGCGAGGTTCGGCGACTCCAACGCGTTGTTCAGCGACGGCATGTTGAGCCCGCCCGGCAGACCCGACTCCGTACCGAGGCCGCCGGGGAACGCCTCGGGGGAGACCGCACCGAGGCCGTCGCCCGCGCCCAGGCCGCCGGTGCCGCCGACGCCCGTGTCGCCGGGGAACCCCTCGGGAGTCACGCCGTCGGCCCAGCTGGAGGGGTCCTCGGCGAGGTTGCTGCCCAGCGGCAGTTTGCTCCCCGCGTCGGTGTTCAGACCGCCCGGGAAGGGGCTGGCCGCGAAGTTCGCAAGGCCGGGACCGCCGCCGAGGCCGAGGCCGGGGGCGCCGCCGAGGTTGCTGCCGCCCGGGAACGCGGTCGGGTTGAGCGCCTGGTCCAGCGCGCTGGGATCGAGGGTGCTGTTGCCCAGGCCGCCGTCTCCGAGACCGCCCAGATCGGGCGTGTTGCCGTCGACTCCGGTGCCACCGGCGAACGGGGCGGGGGTGGCGAGCGCCTCGTTCGGGTCCAGGCCCGGCAGGGTGGGTGCCTCGGTGCTCGGGGTGTTGGGGGCGGAGAACTGCTGCGGGTCCAGCGGATTGACGTTGGGCAGGTTGCCGGGGTCGGTCAGGTCCGGGTTGCCGACGTCCGGGATGTTGTCCGGCACATTGGGGTTGTTCGTGGGGCTGGTGACCGGCGGCGGGGTGTGCACCGAGTCGACGGTGACCTGGTACTCGCCCGCCAGGCTCTTGAGGACCGCGCGCATGTCGCTGGTCATCATCTCGACCAGCTCGGGCTTCTCGTGGATCGGGATCAGACCGTTGCTCATGGGCTTGACGCCCATCCGCACGGCCTGGTTGGCGTACCAGTTGTCGATGTCGGAGATCTTGACCTGGGCGTTGTACAGGTTGACCGAGTTGTCCGCGAGCTGCTGGGGAACGGAGTTGCCCGCCTCGCCGCCGGACAGCACGTCGGACGTCGCCTTCACCTGGCGGGAGAAGGTGTTGATCATGTCCAGGAAGGCGTCCGCGGCGTCGCCCTTCCAGGGGCCGTTGTCCCCGGCCAGCGCCTTCGCCTGCTCGGCGATGGCCTTGGCGATGCCGGAGAGCACCACCTGCGCGTTCAGGAAGTGGCCCGCCGCGTCCATCAGGGACTGCGGGTCGGAGATGCCCTTGGCGCGCTCCTCGTTCGAGGCGGAGCCGGTTCCGGCGGACATGCCGTTGATGGCCGCCATGATCTGCTTCCAGTCCCACGAGTTGTAGTCGTTGATCGAGCCCGGATCGGTTCCGGGATCGCCGAAGACGCCGTCGCCGCTGTCATTGAACCCGCCGGTGTTGTAATCCGGGCTGCCCATGTGTTCCCCAGTCTCCTGCTCACGCCTCTGTCAGTGGCCCCCGCCGTCCCCCGGTGCCCGAGGGCACCGGGGGACGGGAGGACCGCCGGTCAACTTGCTCCGCCGCCGGACCCGCCGGCGTCGGTCACCAGGCTGGTGAAGTCACTGGTCGTGGTCTGCATGGCGTTCTGCAGATCCGTGGCCTTCATCCGCCCGGCGTCTTCCAGAGTGGTGTACTGCTGCGCCAACGCCTTCACGCCGTCGCGCAGATCGCCCAGGCCCTGGGCGAGGTCCTGGAAGACCTTGATGTACTGCTCCTTGAGGCCGGCATCGGCGTTCGGACCGTTGACCTTGGTCCGGATCTGGTTCGCGTGGTAGAACGCGCCGGGTTCGACCTGCACCTTCTGCAGGACGCTGGCGGCGTCCCGCGTCGGCTGGATCAGCTTGTCGATGTTGTCGGCGAACAACAGCATCGACGGCGTGTCCACGCTGGTGCCACTGCCGGGGTTGCCCGAACCACCGGGCACATTCGGCGGGTTGAAGGTCGAGGCCGGGGGCACGGTGCCGTGCCCGGCCGCGATCGTCGTACCGCCGTCGTAGTGCTGGGGTGTCGGAGTGGGCGTCTGCTGATGATGGTCATCAGTGCTGGGGTCGTACGCTGGGCGGTCTGCCATCTCGGATCAGCCCCAGAGCTGAACGCCCTGGCGCTCACCGTTCGAGTAGTACTCGTTGATGGTGCCGAGCATCTGGGTGGCGGCGGCGGCCTTCTGGGTCATGTCCGCGGCGGCCGCGTCCCACTGCGCCTTCACCTGCGCGTAGGTCTGCTGGGCGTCGCTGGTCCACTCGCTCAGGTGCACCTTCGCCTGGTTGTCGAGGTCGGCGAGGGTCTGGTTGATGCGCTGGGTGATGGAGTTCATCTCGCCGACGATGTAGTCGACCTGCTCCATCTGGACGGTGTAAGTGGCCATCTTCTGTCCGGCTCCTTCGTGGGGGCGGCTGGTATGTCGGTCGGTGACGCTACGTCAGGAGGGGAAGCCCGGCAGGCCGATGTTGCCGGAGCCCATCTGCTGCGCGACCTGCTGCGCCTGCTGCTGGGTGTTCTCGTGGGTGTTGGCGTAGACGTTGGTGTTCTGCGCCAGCTTCTCCAGCATGGTGCGCAGCGCCTGGTTCACCTTGTCGAAGTCGTTCAGCCACTCCTGCATGGCGTTGTGGTAGATGTTCGCGGCGTCGCCGCTCCAGCTCGCCCGCAGGCCCTCGATCTGGCCGTCCATCTGCGCGTAGGAGCTGGTGGTCTCGTCCAGGGCGGTCTGGAAGCTGCCCTGGGCAGCGGTCATTCCCTGTAGTTCGACTGACGTCAGTGCCATGGTGTGGTCCTCTCTCGTCCTGCGGCGCCGGCCGGAGCCGATGACAGCGATGTCGCCCCCATGTCGGGAGCGCATCCGCGCCGGATGGTGGGGGGTTCACCCGCCGGCCGCCGAATCGCGCGGAAGGATCGCGCGACACGGCAGTGGCGGACGTTTCTCATGTCCGCACCAGAGACTCCGTTTGCTGATGCGGTGGTTCCGTCTGCTCCGGTGCCGACTTCGTCACTTCCGAGGTGGAGGCGGGCGGAGCCGGGGCGGCGGGCGCCTGGCCGGGCGCCGCATCGGGTGTCGCCGGAGGCTGGGGGAGATCCGAGGCGGAGACGGTACGGGTACGGGCGGACGCCGCGAGCCGCTCCGCCAGGCGGTGCGCCTCCCAGGCGCCCCCGCGCGGCGGCGAGGCCTCGAAGGAGGCGGCCAGCACCTTGGCCGCCTCTTCGGACAACTTGAAGCCGAATCCGAACAGTTGACGCCTCATCAAAGCGATGGCCTGGTCGGCGGTGTAGGGGTCGAGCCGGAGGTATTCGGCGAACTCGTGGACGATCTCGCCGCGTTCGCGTGTCAGCTCCCGCAGCTCGGCGGGCGAGCCGCACAGCGCCAGCACCGTGCCACCCGGGGTGGCGGCCAGCCGGGCCAGCCCGTCGAGTACCGCCGCACGCTCGGCCTGGGGGCGGCGGCCGAAGGCGTCGTCGAGGTTCAGCACCAGCAGTCCGCCCTCCGCCTCCTCCAGGGCTGTGGCCAGCCGATAGGCGGGCTGCTCCGGCCAGCGCGCCGGGAGGGCCGACAGCCGCACCTCGTGGACGGTGCCCGTGGTCAGCAGCCCGGCCTCCGTGAGGCAGCGCCCGTACACCCGGGCCAGCGCCCGCCGGCCGCTGCCCAGCGGGCCCTCCAGCACCACATTGGCCTGTGCCGAGATCGGCCGGCCCGGCTGCGTCCGCGCCTCGACGAGCGCCTCCAGCCGGGTGCGCAGCGCGGCCCGGGCCGTGTCCAGGCCGGTCATGGCCGCCAGCTTCCGCGGTCCCACGGACGGGCCGGCCGCCCCGGTGGGCCCCGGCTGCCGTGCCGGGGCGGCGGCCTCCCCGGTACGTGCGGACGGGGCTCCCGTGCCGCCCCTCGGAGCGGCCTGGTCGGCGGGCACCGTGATCACGTCGGCGCCGGTCAGCCTGGACAACTCGCCGTCTTCCTCGGGTGGTTCGGCGGCGAGACGGGACGCCTGCTTGCTGATCATCTCCTCGAAGACCTGCCGGGCGACACGCCCGTTGCCGAAGGTCTCGCTCTTCGGCACGTCCTCGAAGTAGCGGTCGAGCGCCTCCAGCGCCGATTCCGACAGCTCGTAGTAGTGCTTGGCGCACAACCCCCGGACGATGGTGACCAGTTCCTCGGGGCTGTAGTTGGGGAACTCCACGGTGCGCGCGAACCGGGAGGCCATGCCGGGGTTCGAGGCGAGGAACTGGTCCATCTGGGCGGAGTATCCGGCGACGATCACGACGACCTCGTCGCGGTGGTCCTCCATCAGCTTCATCAGCGTCTCGACGGCCTCCTGACCGAAGTCCGGGCCGGTGCCACGGGACTGGTTGGTCAGCGTGTACGCCTCGTCGATGAACAGGACACCGCCGAGCGCCTTGTTGAAGACCTCGGTCGTCTTGATGGCGGTACCGCCGATGATCTGCGCCACCAGGTCGGCGCGGGCCACCTCCACGATGTGGCCCTGGCTGAGGATGCCCAGTTCCGCGAGGACCGCACCGTAGAGGCGGGCCACGGTCGTCTTGCCGGTGCCGGGCGGCCCCGCGAAGACCAGATGCCGGCTCATGGGCGGCATCGGCAGGCCCATCTCCTGGCGGCGCTGCGTCATCTTGTTGAGGTTGATCAGGCCGGTGACCTCGCGCTTGACGCTCTCCAGGCCGACCAGCGCCTCCAGTTCCGCCAGCGGGCCGGTGCCGGTGTGACGAGCCCCCTGCGGCTGCCGACCGCTCTCCGGGCCGCTCGCACCGCCGAGGGCGTCCGCGCTGGTGACCGTACGGCCGGACGGGGCACCGCCGGTGTCCACCCGCTCCACCGACACCCGGCCGGACTTGAGCTGGTGCACCGGCACGCCGCCGTTGTCGCGCACCTCGCAGTCGTGCACGCGTACCGGCTCGTCGGTGTTGCAGCGCACACCGTCCCCGCCGTTGTCGAAGACGGCACAGTTGGTCAACTCGGCCCGTGAGGAGGCCTGGACGTGGACGCCATGGCCACGTGCGCCGTTGATACGGCAGCCCACCGCGGTGACCGCGCCGCCCCCGGTGACCCGCAGACCGTCGCCGTCGGAGCCGGTGAACTCGCTGTCCCGTACGGTCAGTTCGGCCTCGGCGCCGACGACCGTGGTGCAGCCGGAGAACGCCGAGCCGTCCACCTCGGCGCGCGAGCCCGAGGCGAGGGCGAGCCCCGTGCCGCCGCCGGAGCGCAGCCGCACCGCCGACAGCGTCGCGGAAGCGCTCTCCTCCAGCTCGACGGCGACCGGTCCGCCGACGGCCAGATCGGCGTCCCGCACGGTCAGCCTGGCCTTGGGGCCCGCCGCACGCAGTGCGGCACCATTGCCGCCGTCGGTCTTCAGCCGCTCCAGCACCACCTCGCCGCCCTGCGCGTGCACGGCCACCGTCCCGGCGCCCTCCACGGTCAGATCGGCGCCCTCGGCGCGCCCGTCGGCCTCCACCAGCAGACCGGTCGGCGTACCGCCGATACGGCAGCCCTCCAGCCGGGGACGGCCGCCGGGTGCCACATGGACGCCTTCGCGGCCGGCACCGGAGATCACACAGCCGCGCAGCACCGGCGCACTGCCGCCGCCGACATGCACCGCCTGTCCCCCCGAACCGGAGAACGAGCAGCGTGTGAGCACCACTTCGGCCGTGCTCGTCAGATAAGCGTCCAGCGCCGCGCTGCCGGTGACCTCGACCTCGGTCAGGTCGGCGCGGGCGTTCTGCTCCACGGCCAGCGCGGGCTTGCCGCTGCCGGAGATCCGGGTGGCCTCCACCGCCGCCGTGGCCTGTCCGTTCACACAGACGCCGTTGCCGCGGGCCCGCTCCAACTGGCATTCACGCAGCGTCAGACGGCCGTGCTCGGCCACCACGACCGCGGACGAAGCGACCTCCTGTATACGCGAGCGCTCCACGACGTTGCCGCCGCCGGAGGTGACCACGATGCCGGCGCCCTGGGCGTTGGTGATGTGGCAGTCGCGCAGGGCGACCACGCCGTCCTGCCAGGCCAGCACGGCCGCCCACGCCTCGCCGGAGATCTGGCACCCGTCGAGCGCGGCCTGCCCGCGCCGTACGTCGAGGACCGGGGCCTCCCGGTCGGTGCCGGACAGCTTCAGACCGGTGAGCTGCACGGCCTCCGCCTCCAGCACCACGGTGCTGCCCGAGGCCGAGGAGATCTCCACCGTGCCGCCGGTGCCCTCGGCGGCCAGTGTCACCGCGCGGGTGATGTAGAGCGTCTCGTCGTACCGGCCGGGGGAGACGGTGATGAGCGCGCCGTCGGTGGCGTCCGCCAGGGCTTCGGCGATGGCGCGGTAGGCCCCGGGACGGTCCGGGGACACCAGTAGCACGGGCCGGGTCACAGCTTCGCTCCCTTGTCAGACGCACTCATGTCGCCGCCATTGCCGCGCGGACGCCGCGGCTGCGCCGCACCGATCAGGCCCGGGGGCGTTCCGAAGCGTTCCTCCGGCCGGGTGCCGGCCTGATCGCCGCCTCCGGCCGCTGCGGAGCCGCTCGCGTCGTTCGCACTCAGCGCGCCGGCCGCACGTTCCAGCCCGTCGAGGGCGATCTCGTCCAGCGGCACGCGCTGGACGTCCACCTTGCCGTCGGAGGCGATCTCCGACGGCGACAACTCCCGCATCAGGACCGGCCCTTCACCGTCCGAGGGACGCAGCACCTTGAAAGTGGTGCCGGGCAGGAACACCACCCGGTACGGCTCGGAGGGGTCGATCAGGCTGGTACGGCGGGCCGTCATCGACCAGATGAGGAAGTCGGTGCCGTTCTCGGGACCGGGGTGCGGCGCGCTGTACGCGGTGCAGAACGCCCACTCGGTCGTCAGCCGGCCCTCCCCGTACCACGCGCGCTCCATGGCGGTCGCGGGTGCCCGCAGCAGCGCCGCGCCACGGTAGGACGGCAGCCTGCGCAGCCCGGCCGCCACACAGCGCGCCAGGGGGACATGCGGGCCGACCTGCGCGGACCGCACCGCGTCGTCCACCTGCCGGCTGTCGCCGGACAGATAGAGCCGTACGGCGACCAGATCGGTGAGGGCGTCAGCCGCCTCGCCACGACCGCCGCCGCGCAGCCCGGGGGACTCCGACATCACCCGTGAGACCGTGCCCGCGACCGCGTTGTACTGCGTGCTGAAGGTGCGCCGCACCCAGTCACGTTCCTTGCTCGTGCCGCGCTCCGGCAGCACGGCACAGGCCGAGCCCTTGGGCACCGGTTGGACCCGTACCCCCGCTCCCGCCGCCGGGGCGGCGGGCGTCACGGCGCTCCCGGGGCCGTCGGAGGCGGCCGGTGCGAGGGAGGGCGTGACCGGACCGTCGGAGCCCTCGGGCACCGGCGCGGGACCGGGATCGGCGGGCTGCGTGGGTGCGGCGGCCGGGGCGTCGGACTCCAGCCGGATCATCCGTGCCGGGGCCGGGACGGCCCTGGCCGTCGGCTTGGGTGCGGCGGGCACGGGCGTTTCGGACGCCTGAGGGACCGAGGGCGGCGGCGTCTGCGGCGCTTCCGGGGCTGGCGGCACGGCGGCTTCCGGCTCGTCCGGGGCCGACGGCGGGGTCTGTTGGGGCTGCGTGCCGGGTGCGTCCGGTGCCTGAGGGGCGCCCTGCTCGGCGTTTGGTGCATCCGGTGCGGCCTTCGGGGTGTTCGCGGGCACGGCAGCCGGACCGGCCTCCGGGGCGGGCGCGGGCGGCTCCGGCGGGAGGGCGGGTGTCCGCTGCTCGCCGGAGCCGTCCGTGTCGGCACGATCGGGCGCGGCGGCGGGGCGCGGGTCGGTCCGCGGCGGCTCGACCGGAGCCTGCGGCTCACCCGCGGGCGTCGGCTCGGACACGGTGGGCAGGTCGGGCAGCTTGGGGCGGCCCGGCGTGACCTGACCGTTCGGGGCAGGCGCGGGCGCAGGGGCAGGGGCAGGGGCAGGGGCAGGCGGTACAGGACCCCGTGCGGCGTCCGGCGCGGGTGGGGGCAGCGGGAGCGGCTCGCCGGTGGGCGGCGGCTCGGGCGCGGGGTTCGGCCCGCCGTGCGGGACGGCCGGTCGGCCGTGCGGGGCGTCCGGGCGCAGGCCGTGCGCGATGCTCCCGGCCTCCGTGGCCGCCGTCGCCACGCGGGCGGTCTCAGCGCTCGCCTCGGCCTCGTCCGCCGCGGACCGACCGGCGTCGGACTCCGTGCGGGGCAGCACGGCTGACGGTACGTCGGATTCGGTACGGGCGGCCTGGGGCGCCGGGGCAGGTGCGACGGCCGAGGCCGTGTCGTTCCTGCCGGCGACGCGAACGGACGGTGACTCGTCCGGATCGAGCGGGTTCAGTGCGGACGCCCGTCCGGGGACGCCGGCCGGCACAGCGGCGCGCTCCCGTCCCTCCTGCGGCCGGCCCGTGGAGGCCGGGGACCAGGGCGCGATATCGGCCGGGCGGCGCTGCCTGGTGAGGGGCGGCGCGACCATCTGCGGGCCGTAGGTCGCGGGGTCCTGCGGCGACCACAGATAGGCGTCGTCCGGCACACCGGCCGCCACGCCCGGCTCGTCGGCCGGTACGACCGTGAAGCCCTCGCGACGGTCCGGGTCGAGCTTCCACAGCATGTCCTCGGCGAGCGCGCGCATGCGCTCTTCCGCGCCGGGGGTGCTGCGGTCGTAGAGGATGGCCGCGTAGCCGGGCGCCGCGGGTATCCGCCGTACCGCGTCACTGCCCACGGGTTCGACGGACGGGCGCATCCACAGTCCGCTCTGCACGACCTCCAGCACCGCGTCGTGGGCGTACTCGTAGACACCGGTGGAGATCTCAGGCACCTCGACGAGCGGCCGGCGCAGGCCGAAGAGGGCCGGCGGGGCAGGGGTATCGCCCGTACGCGGGAAGTACATCAACTCGCTGACGAACGGCCGGTGGCCGAGCGTGCCGTCCGGCCGCAGCGAGGCCACCTCGGGGGAGTCCAGACCGACGCGCGCCTTGACGGGCACGCCCGTGTACAGCACCACCTGCTGGCCGAGGGCGTCGGCGAGTTCCTGGCCCAGAGCTTCGGCGCCCTCGGGCAGCGCGACCGGCCCGAGGTGCAGAAAACGCACCCAGGAGCGCGCGGACGGCAGGACGGTGTCCCACAGCCGGGCTACGTCCGACAGCGTGACGGGCGGTCCGCCGGGGCTGCCGAGGACCACGGTGAGGATCTCGGGGTGACTCGGCAGGCGGTCCACCAGCCGCTGGCCGCTCTCCGGGGAGTCGGGGAGGTGCGGGCTGCGTACCCACACGCCGCTGGGGACGGGTTCGACGAGGCCATGGCCGCTGGTCGCCCAGGGGCGGTCGAAGGTGGAGAACTCCCAGCGGGGCTTGGGGAAGCGCCGTGAGTCGCGCTCCGCCGCGCGGCCCGGACGGAAGCGCAGCCAGCCCGCGCCGTGCTCGCTGGGGACGAACAGGCCCCCGCCGTCGGTCGGCAGCACCTCGCCGTCCGGGGCCAGCACCAGCCGGTCCAGCCGGTCCGCGATCCGCTGGGCGGTGCGCTGCGACTCCTGCGGCGTGGCGCGACCGAAGACCAGGCGCAGGCTGTGGCCGCGATGGGCCAGCAGGCGTGCCACCGCGTCCGCCGAGTCCTCCAGCGTGCCGAACGGCAGGTCCACCACTGCCACGGTGTGCTGGGGATCCGGTGCCAGCCCCGCGGCGAACGCGGCGGCCTGCGGATCGGGTTCGCCCTTGGGATGGATCAGCAGTGCGTGCCCCACGGCACGGCACTGCAGAGCTGTCCCCGCCGCCCGCACGGCGCCCAGTCGGATACGCATCCGCTCACCCCACCCGCGCCGAGTGGCCGGAGGGTGACGGGTCCGCGCTCACCGAGGGAACAGGAGCGGTGCCCGCAGCGTGTCCGACGCCCTTCGCCGGCGAGCCCTGCGCGCTGCCGGTACCGCCCGCGGACGACGGCGAGTCCGCCGAACTCCCGTCCTGCGCCGTCGCCTTCACCGTCAGCGCCGCCACCGAACGGCCCAGCACCGGCCCGCGCGGCAGCACGGCCAGCAGAGTCTCCGGCAGGGGCACCGCGCTCGCGCCGCCGATGCCGAGGTCCTGCGCGGCGGCGGAGTCGCCCAGCGGATAGGCGATGCCCCGGTCGGTGACGAGGTAGGTCAGCGGATGCGGCGCTCGCGCCGCCACCTGCTGCTGGTCGACCGCGTACACACCGTGCGACGGCGGCACCAGCACCTGTCCGCTGCCGGTCGCCGCGGCACCGCCCTCGACCACCACGGTGGCCGTCAGCTGGGTGCCCCGGGTCGTCTCGCGCAGGCACACCGCCTGCGCGGAGGTGTCGGCCGCCGGGGCGTTGAGGACGTCCGGCAGCGCGTTGGTGAGCGACTGGTCGGCGGACACATGGGCGGCGGCGATGTCGGTCGCCGACACCTCACGCGGCGCGGGAGCGCCGTGCTGCGCCGCGAGCAGCGCGGCCTCCGTGGCGCTCACCGGGGCCACGCCGTCACCCGTCATCACGTACGAGCGTTTGGCGCCGGCCGCGGACGTGGTGAACAACTGCCCCACGGCGGCCGGTTGCCCGGCGACCTTCCCGCCGGCCCTGCCCGCCCCGTCGAGCTTCGCCGGGGCGAGTACGGCGCCGGTCGGCACGGCGGCCAGCCAGGCGGCGGGCGAGGCGATGGGCCGGTCGCCGTCGAGTCCGAGCGCGATGAGCGTGGCGTCCGACGGCACCGGGTACTTGGTGCCCTGCCACAGCACGTACCGCTTGCCGTCCGGCGCCTTCAGCAGCAGCTGACGGCTGGAGGGGAAGGCGGCGGCCCGGTCGCCCGGCGCGAAGTCGATGACCCGGCCGGACGTCAGATCCGGCCGCAGGCAGTCGGTCCAGGTCGACGGCAGCAGGGTCGCCGGGGTGGGCAGGGAGTCGGGGGCGCCGCCGATGCCGACCGGCGCGCCGTGCGCCACGTCGGCCAGTGCCTTGGCCTGCACGGTGCGTACGGTGCCGTGGCCCGTCAGCAGCAGGGCGGACGCGTAGTTGCGTACGGGACGCAGCTGTCCGTCCAGGTAGAGGTAGCGGTTTCCGGTCTCCTTCTCCACGACGATGGAGCCCGGCTCCCGCCATGCCTCCGTGGTCACCGGCGACAGCTTCCCGTAGATGAGGAATCCCGCGCACAGCAGGACCACGATGCCGGCGCCGAAGAAGGTGCCGAGCGCCGCACGTTTGGTGGGGCTGTCGCCGCGGCCTGGGTCGCCGCTGACGAGGGCGGTGGCGAGGCGGCCCATGGCGAACTGGTACGCCTGCATGTGATCACGTCGTGTCTGCACGCTCCGGCCCCCCTCAGCTCGCCAGGGAGCGGAAGTAGGAGTACGCGTGCAGGGCCTGGAGCAGCAGCGGCAGCAACGCGATGGCAGTGATCGTCTCCAGCAGGTCGCCGCTGTGGCCCCACACCGGGAGCAGCCGTCCGCGCGGCAGCCGCCAGGCCGCCGTCAGCAGGGCGGCGACCGCCGCGAGCAGCACGGCCACCACGGTCACCCGGGCTCCGCTGCCCGCCGGGGCGAACCGGGTCAGCAGCACCGTGATCAGTCCGATCGCTCCGGCCACCACCATGGGCACCCGCTGCGCGGACCGGTTAAGGCCGCGCGACCGCAGCAGCACCGCACCGGCGAACACCAGCGGCAGCAGCCAGCCGATCCAGCCGTCGCCGCGCGTCATGTACCAGAAGGCACCGGCGTAGACCAGCGCGGAGGACAGGCTGAGGGTGTCGAGGTAGGCGCTGGCCAGCCTGACCCGGCTCTCCACCCGTTCCTGCGGCTCCGGCTCGATGTCCTCCTGCAACTCCTCCGCGTTGTGCGGCAGTCGGGGGACGCGCAGCCGGGCCATGCGCAGGGTCAGCCGGGGCCCGAAGTGGCCCAGCACGAACATCGCGACCGCCACCACGGACACCGCTTGGGCGCCGTGCCAGTCGGCCGCCCGCATCAGCCCGATGCCCACGGCCGCGGCGAGCGCGGTCAGAAGTACGGTGCCGGGGACCACCAGCGGCAGCGGACGCAGCGCCAGCAGGCTGACGGCGAGCACCACCACACACACCGCCGCGGCCAGCACCCCGGGCATCCCCGGCGCGTAGCCGCCGTGCGGGCCCTGACGGACCGCCAGTCCGGCGAGCGCGCCGAACGCCATCGAGCCGAGGCCCGCCACCAGCACGGTGCCCCGGTCGGCGCCGAGCCGGGCGGCGGCCACGCATCCGGCGGCCAGCAGTACGGCGATCACCCCGGTACCGACCGCGGTCGGCACACCCGGGCCCAGCCCGGACAGGGCGGCGGCCAGCGCGGGCAGGGCCAGCACCGCCATGGCCAGCGCGAGCCCCCGGGTCAGCTCCGGGCGCCAGCGGCCCGGCATCGCGTCCACCGCCTGCGCCACACCGTCGGCGACGTCGTCGAAGTGCAGCGCGGGCAACGGCTCCTCGGCGGGCCGCAGATGGAGGACGTCGCCGTGGCGCAGGCCCAGCGTGGCCGGGGTGCCGTCGACATCGAGGGGTTCCTCGCCGAGCCGTTGCAGCACCCAGGGCGTGCCCCGGTCGGCGGGGTCCTTGGTGACGTGACGCACCAGCACCGGCAGCAGCGCGGAGACCGGCGTGGTGAGCGGGATCGCCAGGTCGGACCGGCCGGTGGGACCCACCACCGTCACCCGGCAGACCTCCGAGGCCGGTGCGGTGACCGCATGCGGTGAGGTCATCGTGCTGCTCCTGGGGTGCGGTGGTGGGGGCGGGACGGAAGCGGCGAGAGGCCGTGGGGGGCGGAGGGGGACCGGCGCGGTCCCGGGTGTCGCATCACGGGGTCACCAGTCCGGTCTGGACGAGCTTGACCGAGCGGCGGGTGACGAGCTGGGCCCGGCCCGAGGGGAGGGTGCGCGGCTTGGCCTCGCCGAGGAACTTGCCCTCCTCCTTGGGATACGAGAACAGCAGGGCGGGGTTGCCCAGTTCCCACAGCCGGCGCAGCACCGGGTCCATCATGGCGCGGACGGCGCCGGAGGTGCTGCGGGCGACCACCAGGTGCATGCCGATGTGCAGACCCTGCGCGAGCAGGGGCACCAGCGGTGTCATGGGCGAGGGCGCGCCCGGGGTGCCGGAGAAGAGGTCGTAGTCGTCGAGGAGGACGAACAGCCGCGGCCCCTCCCACCAGTCGCGCCGGGCCAGCTGCTCGGGGCTGATGTCCGGCCCCGGCACCCGCTTGCCCACCGAGACCGAGGCGCTGTTGGCGAGTTGGGCGAGGGCGTCGCCGTCGACGACGTAACCGACCCGGTACTCCTCGGGCACCGAGGAGAGCAGTCCCCGGCCGGGGTCCGCGACCATGATGCGGGCCTGGTCGGGGGTGTAACGGGAGGTGATGGAACGGATCATCAGACGCAGCGCGTTGGTCTTGCCGGTCTCCCCGTCGCCGAACACCATCAGATGCGGGGTGGCCGAGAAGTCGTGCCAGACCGGCTCCAGCCGCTGTTCGTCCCAGCCCAGGCAGACCCGCAGATCGCCCTCAGCCGCCGGGAGCTGGTTCACCGGGAGGCGGGTCGGCAGCAGGCGCACGCCGGGTGCGGAACGGCCGGTCCAGAAGGTGTCGATCTCCGCCACCGCCGCCTTGGTGGCGGCCGTGAGGTCGGCGGTCTCGCCGGAGCTGTCCAGCCGGGGCAGGGCGGACAGGAAGTGGTGACCGCCCGCGGTCAGACCGCGGCCCGGCTGGTGCGGGACGGTCGCGGCGGTGCGGGAGCCGACCTCCGACTCCATGGAGTCACCGAGTCGCAGTTCGAGCTTGGTGCCCAGCAGGTCGCGCAGGCGGGGACGGATCTCCGACCAGCGCACGGCGGAGCCGATCACATGCAGACCGAACGACAGTCCGCGCGCGGCCATGTCGATGACACGCGGCTCCAGGTCCTCGTAGTCCTGGCGCAGGGTGCCCCAGCCGTCGACCACCAGGAACACATCACCGTAGGGATCGTCGATCTCGCCCGTGGCCCTGAGCGCGCGGTAGGCCGCCATCGACTCCAGGCCGCGCGAGGTGAACTCCTCCTCGCGCTTCTCCAGCAACTGCGTCAGCTCCGCCACCGTACGCAGGACGCGGTCCCGCTCCAGACGGGTGGCGACCGAGCCGACATGAGGCAGACCGGCCGTGGAGACCAGGCCGCCGCCGCCGAAGTCGAGGCAGTAGAACTGCACTTCCTCCGGAGTGTGGGTCAGCGCGAGGGACATCATCAGCGTGCGCAGCATGGTCGACTTGCCGGTCTGCGGGGCGCCGACCAGACCGATGTGGCCGTCGGCGCCGGACAGGTCGGCGACCAGCAGCTCACGCAGCTGCTCGAAGGGCCGGTCGACGATGCCCAGCGGCACCCGCAGCGAGCCCAGCGACGGATAGTCCGCCGCGCTCATGCCGCGCACCGGGTCGGGGACGATACCGGGCAGGAGCTGGTCGAGGCTCGGGGACTCGGTCAGCGGAGGCAGCCACACCTGGCGCGCCGGCGGGCCGCTCTCCTCCAGCCGGCCGATCAGCACCTCCAGCAGGCTCTCCTCGCTCTGCTCGGTGCCCGAGGACGGCCCGGCGGCCTCTTCGCGCTCGGCGGCCCGCAGCGGCCGCAGCTCGGTGAGGTGCTCCTCGGTGCGTTCCGACAGCAGAGTGCCCTGCTGCTCCAGGCCGAACACGGTGATCTCCTGGGCGGCCCTGGCCTGTTCGGCGCTCTGCTCCGCCTCGCTCACCGGCTCCGGCGCTGCGCCGGACACATACGCGGCCTTGAAGCGGACCAGGTTGGTCGTGTCCACCTTCAGATAGCCGTTGCCCGGTGCTGACGGCAGCTCGTAGGCGCTGGAGACGCCGATGACACTGCGCGACTCCATCGAGGAGAACGTACGCAGGGCGATCCGGTAGGACAGATGGCCCTCCACCTTGTGGATGCGGCTTTCGTCCAGGCGCTGGGAGGCGAGGAGCAGATGCACACCGAGGCTGCGTCCGAGGCGGCCGATGGAGACGAAGAGGTCCACGAACTCCGGCTTGCTGGCCAGCAGTTCGGAGAACTCGTCGACGATGATCAGCAGCGACGGCAGCGGGGTGAGGTTCGCCCCGGCGCCGCGCGCCTTCTCGTAGTCGAACAGCGAGGAGTACCCGGAGTCACGCAGCAGCTCCTGACGGCGGATCATCTCGCCGTTGATGGAGTCACGCATCCGGTCCACGAGATGGATCTCGTCGGCGAGGTTGGTGATGACCGCCGAGGTGTGCGGCAGCCGGTCCATCCCCAGGAACGTCGCGCCGCCCTTGAAGTCGACCAGTACCAGGTTGAGGACCTGGGAGGAGTGGGTGGCGACCAGACCCATCACCAGCGTACGCAGCAGCTCGCTCTTGCCGGAACCGGTCGCGCCGATGAGCAGGCCGTGCGGGCCCATGCCACCCTGCGCCGACTCCTTGATGTCCAGCTCGACGACCTCGCCCTCCTCCGTGACACCCAGCGGCACCAGCAGGCGTGCCGACTGGGCCTGCCGCGGGCGCCACTTGGCGGCCACGTCGAAGGTGCGCGGGTCGCGGATGCCCAGCAGGGCGGTCAGGTCGAAGTCCGAGTCCAGCGCCTGGTCCGTCAGGTCGACGCTGCCGCTGGTGCGCATCGGCGCCAGGGTGCGGGCCAGGCTCTCGGCGTGGGTACGGCTGAGTGCGTCGGCCTCGGCGGTGACCGTGTCGTCACCGGACGGGAAGGCGACGCTCGTGCCGTGCGTCGTGAGCCGCAGCACCTTCGGGCCACCGGTCATCGCGCCGGTCGCGTCCAGCAGAACCACATTGCGCAGCCCGCCGTGCAGCAGCCGTGAGGTCTCCGGCAGCCGCACCCCCTGCGCCACGATCACCACGAACGGCTCGGCCACGCTGGGGGAGGCGTCCGGGTCGTGGTCGGGACGGTCACGGACGTCCGTGCCCAGCAGATCCAGCAGCGTGTCGTGATCCTCGGCTGCCAGCCGGACCGGGCCCGCGTCGTCGGCCTCGGTCGGATGGGCGTTGTGCGGAAGCCACTTGAGCCAGTCCCACTCGTCCCGCGCCGACGCACCGCCCAGCACGGCGATCCGCAACTCGTCGGGGGAGTGGAAGACAGCAAGTTGCCCGATCATCGCGCGTAGCAGTGCGAGCGCGGGTTCCGGTTCTCCCGCGAGCTCCACACTGGTGAAGCGGCGCAGTGCGACCGGGATCGGCAGCCGTGGCACCGTCTGATGCGCCTTGGTGAACCGCCGCAACGAGATGGCCGTCAGCGGCTCCAGATCCTCCACCGGTTTCGTCTGCGGGGGCAGGAACTCCAACGCCGCCCGCCGGATGCCCTGTCCGATGCGGATACGGGAGAAGTCCTCATGAGCGGGGCGGCGTTCCCACAGCCGGGCGCCCATCGCCAGTGCCCACAGCTGTCCCGGATCGGGGTTGTCCCACAGCAGGGCGGACCGCTGCTGGGCGGCGGCCTGACGGGCCTGACGACGCTTCTGTGCCAGATAACGCAGGTAGTCACGGCGTTCCGCGCGCATTCTGCGTCGGCGCTCGGCACTGGACCGGCCGATCTGAGTCAGCGTCATGCTGATCATGGCGACGCCCATCATTCCGGACATCAGGTACGTCGTCGGCCCGGCACTGCGCATGGAGAACATCAGGACCATGGCACCCGTGCCCAGTCCCATCGGCAGGTACATCAGCGCCGACCCGAAGTCGGCGCTGGCCGGCTCCCCCAGAACAGGTGGCTCTGCCAGCTCGACCTGTCCCTCGGGCAGCTGCGGACCCTCGGCGCGCGGGGATCGCTTGGCCACCACGGTGCTCAATATGTGACCTCTCTGGCGCGTGCAAGCCCATCGATCCCGGGCAACCCGAGGTGTTTCGACAGGTGTTGGTCGGTTCCACGGATGGAGGTGGCGGCCTCCGTTGATCTGATCTTAGGTCAAAGAAATCGTTGTCTGGTGAACCTTCCTTGATGCTATGAACGCCTCCTGAGGAAATTTTGCTTCGTTTTTTGATCCTTTGTGGTCATGGGGAGTTGGGGGACTTGGCCGAAATGCGACAGGTGAAATCAGCCCAACTCGGACTGGGGATCGGGTGAGTGACTCACTCCGTCACGGGGGCGGCACGAGGCTCCAGGCGTACGAACCAGCCACCGGACGAATTGCGGTCCTAACCGACCAGACGGCGGCGCCAGTCGAGGGGAGTCACGATGATCGCCCGGTCGGGGTCGTGGTCCCATTCGGTGCCGAGGCCGACCGATTGGAGGGCCGCCACGATCTCGTGCCCGACGGCCGTGGTGGTCTCGGGCGAGTCGTCGAAGCCGCCGTAGAGGAGCATCAGTCCGTGACCGGACGCGGCGGAGTCGGTGCACTGGGAGCGGAAGTAGACGAAGCCGCGGGCGTCGGGACCGCCTTCGCCGCCGATGTCGGCCTGGCCGCAGGTGCGGCAGCAGGTGAAGTTCTCATGGGCGGTGATACCGGCCTTCTGCAGCGCGGTGAAGGCGCGGGTGAGTCGCTCGGGGTCGGTCTCGCCCTGCCAGGTGGCCTGTTCCACCACGCGCTCCAGCCACATCCGATCGGCCGGCGCCGAGGCCTGCTCGTGTGAGACGGGCCGGCGGTCAGCGGTGACCAGGTACGCCTCGGCGAGCTCGGCCAGTTCGTCCCGCGAGGCAAAGCCACCGACCAGCACCTCACGAACACGCCGCTCCAATTCCCGGCGGTCGTCTTCGTCGAGATCGAGCGGTGGCACCTCCTGGGTGGGGCCCATGTCCAGCAGCGACCAGGCGTGACCGGCGTCCCAACCGTCCTCCTGGCGTGCCCAGCCGGTCAGTGCGTCGATCACCGCCTCGGTTCGTCGGCCATGGTCTGGAAATGCGGGTCGGCGGCACCGTCGCGGTGCTCCAGCGTGTAGTTCCCGCCGTCCTCGTGCCAGACCTGAGCGAAGACATCAGGCAGGTCGGGAACTCGTTGGACGACCAGGAACCGGTCATTCTCACCGCCGATGCGCCGCGCCAGCGCGGCCGGTTCGTCGGCGGACACCCGTACATGCCGCTGCCGGTTCTCCGTCTTCACCGCGATCTCGAGCATGCCCAGACCCTGACACACCCCACTGACAACCGCTCCCACGGAACCCAAGCCGCAACCAGACGAAGCCCATTGCCCGCTGCCCGCTGCCCGCTGCCGTCGGCCCGAGAACCGCCTTCCGGTCGGTCTACGACGACCGAGGCGCCGCCGGATCCTTTCGCGGCGGCGCCTCGGGGCCCTGCGGCGCCGGTTCGACGACCGCCCGGCGCCGACCCGGACTGTCACCCCCTGAACTGGGAGTGACACGACGTCAGGCCGAGAAGTAATGGCCCTCGTCGAGGTCCGCAAGCAGACCGGGGTGGCTGGGGTGCCAGTCCAGCTGCTTCCGGGTCAGGGCGCTGGACGCGGGGACGTCGAGAGCGACGAACGGGGCGAGCCAGCCGAAGTGGGCGGCGACCTCGTCGCCGGAGAGGCTGGTGACCGGGAGGCCGAGGTGGCGGCCGATGACGTCGGCGATGTCACGGAAGGGGACACCCTCGTCGGCGACGGCGTGCAGACGGGTGCCGGCGGGCGCGGACTCCAGGGCCAGCCGGAACAAGGGGGCCGCGTCCAGCCGGTGCACGGCGGGCCAGCGGTGGGCACCATCGCCGACATGGGCCGACACGCCATGGGTCCGGGCGAAGCCGATGAGGGCCGGGACGAAGCCGAGGTCGCCCTGGCCGTGCACGGTAGGGGGAAGACGGACGACACTGGCGCGGACTCCGTGCTCGGCCAGGGCGATCACCGCCTTCTCCGCCGGGCTCCGGTGGGTCTCCTCGACGGGTGTGTCCTCCTCCGTGGAGGGACGGCCGGAGGGCTGGACGAGCGCCGTGCCGGAGGCGTAGACGAAGGGCTTGCCGGAGCCGTCGAGGGCGGCGGCGAGGGTCTCGATGGCGCGCAGGTCGACGGCGCCGGCGGCGGTGAGGTCCCCGCTGTGGAGAAGGTCGTGCCGGTACGCGAGGTGGATGACGCCGTCCGAGGCGGCAGCGGGGCCGCGCAGGCTGTCCGGGTCGTCGAGATCGCCGCGGTGCACCTCGGCCCCGGCTGCTTTCAGGGCCGTGGCGCCCTGTTCCGAGCGGGCGAGCCCGACGACCTGGTGTCCGGCGTCGAGGAGATCCCGGACGACGGCGGAGCCGATGAATCCGGTGGCGCCGGTGACGAAGACATGCATGGTGACTCCAGCGTTGAGAAGAGTCGAGAGGAAACGGACGGTCCGGTGCCCGCGCCGACGCCGCGCGAAGCGGGGCAACGCCGGGGGCCCGGGCCGGTGCTTCCATCCTCCGAGCGGGAGGCGGGGCAGGTCCAAAGCCTGTTTCGTATGGAGCGATGCGATCGAGGCATCACCGCAGGTGAGGAGGCATTTCCGGTGGTACTGCCAGTCTGCCGGAGGTACGCTTCAGGCATGGCAGAACCCACCACGGCAGCCGACCTCGACCTGCGGCTGGTCCGGTACTTCGCGGCCGTAGCGGAGCATCGGCACTTCGGCCGGGCCGCCGAGGCGCTGCACATCACCCAGCCGTCACTGAGCCGTCAGATCCGCCGCCTGGAACAGCAGTTGGACGCGCGGCTGCTGGACCGTACGCCGCAGGGCACCCGGTTGACCGGCGCGGGGGAGGTCTTTCTGCCGCTCGCCAGATCGCTGCTGCGGTCCGCCGCACAGGCGGCGGCGCGCACCCGGGCCGCCGCCGAGCCCAGCCGGATCACTGTCGGCTACCTCACGCAGCTGATCGTCACCCCGGCCGTGCGTGAGCTGCGGCGCCGCCACCAGGAGGCCGACGTACAGACCGTGCACCTGGAGTGGAATGACGCGCGCGCCGCACTGCTCGACCACCGGGTGGACGCGGTGGTGGCCCGGCTGCCGTTCCCGACCGAGGGGCTGCACATCACGGTCCTGTACTCCGAGCCCCGGGTGCTCGTGGTGCCGCGCGACCACCGTCTGGCGGGCAAGGAGTCGGTGACCCTGGACGACGTCGCCGACGAACCCCTGCCGCAGGTGCGGGGTTCTGATCCGGCGTGGAGCGCGTACTGGCGCATCGATCCCCGGCCGGACGGCCGCCCGGCGCCCGGCGGTCCGTTCATCGAGGCCATGGAGGACAAGTTCGAGGTCGTCGCGGCCGGTGAGGCGGTGGCCATCTCGGTCGGCGGCGGCATCAACCGCCTGCGCCCCGATCTCCTCGCGATCCCACTGGAGGGCGTCGAGCCGAGCCATGTGGTGCTGGCGACCCGCGCGGGTGAGCGCAGCCGCCTGGTGGCGGACTTCAGCACCTGCGCCCGAGCCCTGCTCACCGGCCCGCTCCCTGTCGGGGTGCCGGACAGCGCCTAGGACTGGGGTCCGACTCCTACGCTGACTGATCGTCAAGAACCGGGCTGTGCAAGCGATGTGGTACCCGTCGGCCGACTGATAGGAGCGGTGTCGGCGTCCTGTAGGCGTGGTGCCGGTGTCTCGTCGGTGCCCCCGGCAAGGATGGCCGCAGGGCACCGAACCTGGGAGGTCCACCATGGCCGACACCATCCGATCGCAGCACTCACGCACCACCTCGGTCCTGATCTCCGGCGCGGGCATCGCCGGGTGCGCTCTCGCCCACTGGCTGGAGCGCTACGGCTTCCGTGTCACCGTCGTCGAGCGCGCCCCGGACTTACGCGCCGGCGGCCAAGCGGTAGACGTGCGCGGCAGCGCCCCCAAGGGCGCGGTCGAAGGGAGTCATCTCGCCGGCGTCGACGGCCGCGGGCCGCTCCGGGGGCGGGCCGGTCAGCTGGGCGCGCTGGTCGGGGCCAGGGCGGCGATACGCCAGCGGCCGCCCTCGGTGAACATGTGGGTGACGATCACCAGATTGTCGGTCGGCCCGCAGGCGGACAGCGCCGCCTTGTGCGGCGCGCGGACCGCGGCCGGATCGGAGACGTCGGCGGTCAACGGCACGCAGCTGCCGTCGGCCGCCTCGATCTCCTGTCTTGTCTGCTCGGCCGCGGCGGGTCGACCGCGACGACGGTCGCGCCGCAGCGCGCCGGCCCACGGACGATGGCCGCTCCTAGCCCGCGCGCCGCGCCGGTGACCACCGCGACACGTCCCCGATGGGTTACCCACGGAGCGGTCTCAGTCGCAACTAAGTCTTCTGGCATGTGAGTTCTCCTCGGAACGGCAGGCGGCGACACATGCCGGCCAGTTGAATCTTCAAGTCGAACTCTGGACCTCATGAACTTGAATTTTCAAGTCAGCTGGCTGTGCTGACTCATCAATGGCTGGATATGCGGACCGCTGCGGCCGCTCCGCTCAGCGGGCGGGGGAGTCGATATGTTCGAGGATGCGCTCGGCGTCCGGCCCCAGTCGGCGCAGCCGTTCGCCGGAGAGGTTGTCGACGACCAGATGGCGCACATACGCCACATGGCCCGGTGCGGCCGACTCCAGTTTGCTCATCCCGGCGGACAGAAGGATCGCATTGGTGAAGCGGCCGTCCGTCGGGTCCGGCTCACGTCGTACGTACCGCGGCCTTCGAGCCGCTTCACCAGGTGCGACAACCGGGACAGGGAGGTGCTGGTGTGCTCCGCGAGGGTGCTCATCCGCAAGGTCCACTCGGGTGCGTCGGCGAGCATGGCGAGCGTCATGTACTCGACCATGCTCAGCTCCGCCTCCCGCTGCAGCTGGGCGTCGATCGCCCAAGGGAGGCGCGTGATCAGCCGGACCAGGGACATCCACGACGACAGCTCCGCGGGGGCCAACCGCGGGGTGGCGTGCTCGCCAGCGGGCGGTGACGTGTCCGAGGAGCTCATTTCGCGAGCGTATCAGTGCTGCACACCCGGCGGGCGGGCAGCACTCGCCGCTGCCGACCGCCATGAACGGACGTACATTCCGACGTGTGAACGGGACGCCCCAGTGCATCGCCCCGGCGACGGACCGTACCGGCGCTGAGTGTCTGCTGGAGTATGCCCACCCGGGTCTGTCCGATAGTCAGTCGTCGGCGTGGGAAGAGCTCTAGTGTCCTCGCTTGTGACTGAGCTTTCATCGCATCACCGTGCGACAGCTGATGCCTACGATGTCGTCGCCGTGCGCTACGCGGAATTGTTCCGCGACGCGCTCGACGATCTTCCGTTGGATCGAGCGATGCTCGCCGCGTTCGCCGAGACCGTGCGGGCCGCCGGCCCCGGGCCGGTCGCCGAACTGGGCTGCGGCCCTGGACGTACGACTGCACATCTGCGGGATCTGGGGCTGGACGTCTTCGGTGTCGACCTGTCACCCGTGATGATCGATCTTGCCCGCGAGGCGTACCCGGACCTGCGGTTCGAGGTCGGTTCCATGGACGCCCTGGAGTTGGCTGATGACCGGCTGCAAGGCGTTGTGTCCTGGTATTCGGTCATTCACACCCCACCGCAGAACCTGCCTGCGTACTTCGCCGAGTTCAGGCGGGTGCTCGCGCCCGGTGGTCGGCTCCTGCTCGCTTTCTTCGAGTCGGAAGGCGAGCCGACCACGGCGTTCGACCACAAGGTGACGACGGCCTACCGGTGGCCGATCGACAACCTCGCGGGACTGGCCGGCGAAGCCGGCTTCATCGAGGTCGGCCGGATGCTGCGTGAACCAGGTGAGGGGGAACGGTTCCGCCGTGGTCATCTGCTGATGCGCCTGGAGAAGTGACTCAGGTGAGCTCGGATGCCGCCGTCGATGGCAAGGAGCGCGGCGGCCTCCGCACCGTGGGAGCGGCGCAGCTCCTGTGACTCCTGAGCCATGGACGGTGGTGCGGTGAGCGGGCGGAGCTCTCCAAGGTGTGCATCGCGAAGGTCCACTGATCGGCCCGGAGGTGCCATGACCCCGCGGATGAGGTTGTGCACGATCACGCTCGACTGCGCCGATCCGTCGGCTCTGGCGGCGTTCTACCAGCAGGCCACCGGCCTTGAACCGCACCCGAAATCAGGCGACGACTTCGCCTGGCTCGACCGTGGGGACGGGTTCTTCATCGGTTTCCAGCGAGTCGACGACTACCGCGCTCCTCGCTGGCCGGATCAGACCGTGCCCCAGCAGGTCCATCTCGACTTCGCGGTCGACGACCTGGACGAGGCGGAGGCCCGACTGCTGGAACTGGGCGCGGGCAAACCGGAGCACCAGCCGAACGAGGCCAGGTGGCGGGTCCTCACGGATCCGGCCGGACATCCCTTCTGCCTCGTCAGGGAATGACGCGACACCGACTCCGTAGGCCCCCTGCATGCGGCTGCTGGTGGCCTCCGTAGGCCCCCTGCATGCGGCTGCTGGTGGGCCCTCGTCAAGTGATCGCGTTGCCCACGCGAAGATCATCACAGCCGAGGCCACGCCGGCCGGTGGGAGCGGGCTGCGATGAAGCGGCCATCTCTACAGGGGACTTCGTGAGCCGACGACCATTGCTGTTCCTGGACATCGACGGGCCGCTCAACCCGTACGCGACGCCGTCCGGTAGGTGTCCCGAGGACCACGTCACCGTCCACGCCCCGACCGAGGCACGCCCCTCCAGCGCGGTCGGAGGCCCGCGGTCCTCCATGCGCCCGCAGGTGGTGTGGCTCAATCCCACCCACGGCCGGGCTCTGTCGGCACTCGGGTTCGAGCTGTGCTGGGCCAGCGCCTGGATGAGCGACGCGAACCGGTGGATCGGCCCGGTCCTCGGCCTTCCGCCCTTGCCGTTCGTCGACTTCGGTGACGCCCTGATGCGCGAGCGCCCCGACGGAGTCCATTGGAAGTCCGCACCGCTTGTCGCCTACGCCGACGGCCGGCCCTTCGTCTGGGTGGACGACGAGCAGACCGATGCGGACCACGCCCACATCACCGCCACTCATCGAGCCCAAGCCGTACTCCACCACGTCGACCCACGCACGGGCCTACGGCAGGAGGACTTCACCGCCCTGGCCGGCGTCGCCGCCGCCCTCAGCGACCCTGCCGCATCGTCGTGAGCCCAGGCCTGCCTGCATGGCTCGGCCCAGGGACAGCCTTCAGGCGGGACGGCGGAACAGGGCCGTCCAGAGGAAGGGTTCCCCGAAGCACGGGGACTCAGGTGCTTCGTCGTGCATGCGGCGCAGTTCGAGCTCGGTCAGGTCGGAGAAGATCCGGCGCAGGGACTCCGGCGTGTAGGCGAGGCCGCCGTGGAGGCGGGACTCGCGATAGAAAGCCGCGTCGGGGAGTTCGGAGCCCATCTCTCCGGAGGCGAAGCAGGTGAGCACGAAATGGCCGCCGGGGGCCAGCGTGCGATCGAGGAGGGTGAGATAGCTGACGCGGCGGTGCGGCGGCAGGTGGTGGAAGCAGCCGGAGTCGTAGATCAGGTCGTAGGGGCCGCCAAGACCGTCCGCCGTGAGGTCGAAGGCGTTGCCGCAGTGGAAGCGGACATCGGCCCCCGCCTCGCGGGCGCGTTCCTCGGCCCAGGCGATGGCCGTCGGAGAGAGGTCGACGGCGTCCACCTCGAAGCCCAGGGAAGCGAGATGGAGGGCGTTGCGGCCCGGACCGCAGCCCACGTCGAGGGCACGGCCCGGAGTGATCAGGCCACGGTCGAGGTACGACACCAGGTTCTCGTCCGGCTTCGCCACGAAGAACGGCACAGACTTCGAGCGGTCGGTGTAGAAGTAGTCCCACCAGGAGGCCGCGTCGGTCGTCCAGCGGTCGGCCTCCGGTGCGAACAGGCCGTCCATGAGCCTCAAGACGTCGTCCACCGTGCGTATGTCGCGGTCCATTCCGCCCCCCTTTTCAGAGGCGAAAGCTTAGGGAGGCGCGACGCAAAAGACCAGATCGGACGGCATGAGGGGATGGCCTCGGTGGCGGTCTGAAGAGCTCCGGAGTGGGAGGGCGGCAACTCCTCCGCGGGGGCAGGGGGCTGCGCGCACAGACCCCGCAGCAGGCCGTCAGAGGGCCATTCCCTGCGCGGCCGAGGGGACTTTCTTGAATCAGCTGATCACCTGGCCGCGCAGGATGATGCGACTGGGGTGGGCCAGAACCGAGCCGTCGAGAGTCGGGTCGGTGTCATAGGCGACGAGGTCGGCGGGGCCTCCGTCGACCAGTCCGGGCAGCCCCAGCCAGGCTCGGGCCGCCCATGACGCCGCCCCCAGCGCTGTCTCGGCCGGCAGGCCGGCGCGAACAAGCCATTCGACCTCCGATGTGACCCTGCCGCACGGGAAGCTGTCAGTGCCTGCGAGCACGGTGACTCCGGCCTCGTGGGCGGCCCTCACATTGGGCAGCATGCCCTCCCAACCGCTCAACCACCAGTCGCGACGGGCGCTCGGCTCTTCGGCGCGCTTTCGATCGGCCCCGGCGCCGAAGACGCTGAGCGTCGGTACGAACGCAGTGCCCTGGGAGGCCATCCGGTCGATCAGTTCGGGAGCGAGGTGCATGCCGTGCTCCAGGCTGTCGACGCCTGCCTCGACGGCATGGCGACTGCCCTCGGCGGTCTGGCAGTGGGCGGCCACGCGACCGCCGGCCGCGTGCACCGCTTGCACGACGGCGGAGAGAACGTCCTGAGGCAATGCCGGTTCGTCATACTTCCAGTCCGCGATGACCTTGCACCAGCCGGAGGACGCCTTCGCCTCCTCGACGGCTGCCTGCACCAGGTCCGCTTCGCTCACATCACGCCCGAAACCGGGGAAGAAACGGCCGGGAGTGGCCAGCCAACGCCCGGCTGAGCGAACCCGCGGCATCCCCGGATCCTCGTCCACCCAGCTCGGTATGCGCGCGGCAGACCCGGGCGTCCGCACCAGCAGTACGCCGGCGTCGCGATGGTCGGTCAGATGCCGGCGGAGCGTCTCATCGCTGAACGGGTCGTCCAGTTCCTCAGTGCCCGGGTGCGTGTGCACGTCCACCAGGCCGGGCAGCAGCCACCCGCCGTCGACGACGAGATCCGCGCCGGGGACCGGTTCGGTCCGTAGCCGGTCGCCGTCGATCCAGAAGGAGCGCTCTCCCCGCTCCGGCAACACGATGCCGCGCACCTGGAGTACCACCCGCGAGCGCCCCCCTCGCATCCCGATGAGCCGATTCGCCGATCGTACTGGTGCGTCGCCAAAGCGGAACTGATCTTCGCATTCGGCGTGTTGGCGACCCAGCGCTGGATCGGCTGCGTGCTGGACCGGCTGACCTTCGCCCCGCCCATGACGGCCGAAACCCACCCGCATCGCTCCGATAGCATGATCGGATCACGATGAGCGCCCTCATCGCCCGTCCTTCACCGGAAAACCAGGCTATACGGCACGAAGAGTGACCTGAAAAACTAACAACTAACAAATCGGCCAAACAATTGATACCTAGAGCATCGCGGGTGTTTTCGCGAATAAATTTCAGAACTGCGTTCGCCGCGTGGCGTCAACCACGGGTCATGCTGTGGACCGCGGCAGGTGTGGTGACCCTCGGGTTCCTCATCGCGCTGGAGATCGCAGCGCGTCACTACGGCCTGCCGGGACCGATCGCCAGCCAGGTGCGAGAGGTGGTGTTCCCGCCCAAATCCGGCTTTCTGCTGTACGGCAGTCTGGCGTTGATGATGGTCGCGCTCACCTGGCGGCAGCGGTTCATCGCGGCAGGTGCCGCGGTCGGCATCGACGTCGTCATCCTCCTGGCGCGATGGGTGGCCGGCATCAAGGTGACCGAAGGCCACCCCTTCGGCAACGGCGCGCTGTGGGTGATGTTGGGCTGTGCGGTCATCGCTGTCACCCGTCGCACCGGCCAGGAACGTGTCCTGCTGCTGAAGGGTGTCGGGCTGGGCCTGCTGCTGGTGGCGGGCCGTAAGACCGGCGACACCTGGCTCCTCATCACGTCGAAGACCCGCCCGGCGGTGCTCGACCAGTACGTGGCAACCGCCGATCACGCGCTGGGCAACCCGTCGTGGGTGGTGGGCCGGATGGTCGCGGCCACCGGCCCGATCGGCGCCCACCTTCTCCACATCGTCTACGGCCAGCTCGCGGTGGCCGCGGTCGTCGTCGCGATGTACCAGCTGCGCAACGTGGCGACCGAACGCCGCTTTCCGCGCCATCACCTGGTGCGCACCTTTCTGGTCATCGGCCTCCTCGGGCCGGGCATCTACATGATCTTCCCGGTGGTCGGACCGGTCTTCGCCTACGGCGCCGACGGCGGACACTGGGCGGTGGCCGACGTGTGGCCGCACACGCCGCCGCACATCGGCACCCCGCACCACATGCCGTTCGACGGGATCACCCCACGCAACTGCATGCCCAGCCTGCACACGGCATGGGCTACCGCGATTTTCATTCATTCCCGCAAGGGCCCACGGTTTCTGCGGTTCGCAGGCGCCTTCTGGCTGATTGCCACGCTCGGCGCGACGCTGGGATTCGGCTACCACTACGGCGCCGACATCGTTGCCGGAGTGGTGTTCGCGGTCACGATCGAGGCAGGGCTGCGGTCGCTCGAACGTGGCTGGGATCGCTCGGGAATCCAGCTCGTCGCCTACGGTGCAACGGTCTTCACCGCGCTCCTGGTGTCCTATCGCTGTCTGCCCGTGGAGCTGGCCGAACATCCCTGGGTGTTCGGACCACTCCTCATCCTGGCGATGACTTCTGTGGTCAACGGCTACCTACGGACCATCAAACTGTGGGAGCCGAAGGCTGTACCGGCGCTGCCGTCGGAGCCGCAACCCGAACTACGAGCTGTCCAGTGATGATCCGACTCTTGGCCGGCGTCAGCTTTCCGTCTCGTGTTCGGGTGGCGGACCGTCGCGGGTGGAGGCGCGAGCGAAAGCGGCGATGTCCCGGAGGCTCGGCCGGTATCCGTTCGAGGTGTCCACGGTCAGGGTCGGGACGTCCAGGGAGATCGGCACGAAGGACTGGAGCGAGTGCTCTCCGGCGGCGATGGCTTCGAGCAGATCGTGGTCGCCGTGAGCGGCACGGTGAGCGTCTTCCCGGGTGCGCCGGACGATACGGTCGTGAGCGACGCCGGCGGCGGTGGTGCACCGGATGACGCGGAGGTGCGCGAGGCCGGTGAGCGGCTCGAGGCCGGGCCGCCACAGCCGGTCCTGGAAGGCCGCTTCGGCGACCAGCGTGACCCGGGCCTCCAGAAGCACCTTCAGCGTGGCGAAGAAGGCGCCGAAGGTGGGACGGTTGAGCGGGTCGTCGCCGCCACCGCGGTAGCCGGGGTGGGACATGACCATGCCCTGCTTGATCTCGTCGCGGATGACGGCGGGGCAGCCGAGGGCACCGGCGAGTTCGTGAGCGAGTGTCGTCTTCCCCGTCCCGGGACCGCCGCTCACGACGATCAGGGTCGGCGTGCTCATGGAGCCTTCTCGCACGTCAACACGGGGCTCCCGTTCGTGGCGTCGTCCTGTCAGGGTGGGGCGGAGGGCGGTGAATCCGGTCTCGCGGGACGGCGACCGGGTGCGAACAGTGTACGAGGGGGACCGTCATGACGTACACGCCATCATTCTGGCCTGTGTCCGTGAAAGGGGCGGTTCCGGACACTCACGGCCGGGTTTTGCCGCTGAAGAACGAACGGGACGAGTGGGAGCTTCCTGGTGGACGACTGGAAATCGGGGCATTCGGAGGGTCCGTGGCAGCCGATGAGAGTCCTGAAGCCGGCTTGGAGCGGGAGATCCGGAGGAGAGCGGCTGGGAGGTGCAAGCCGGGCCGCTGATCGAGGGCGGCGTCTGGATCTACGAGCCGATTCCCGCACGCAAGATTCTGATCGTCACCTACGGCTGCACAGTCCGCACTCCAGACCGAGCGCCGGTCGTCAGCCACGAACACCGGCAGCTCGGCCTGTTCACCCCCGACCAAGGCGATCAGCCGGATGCGGCCGCCCCGACCGGAGCTCTCCCTGCCGCGGGCCGCCCCGTTCGGCTCCGGCGGCCGAGACCCGCGGCTGCGGCAAGCCGAACGCGGTCGGCGGGAGGCACCCCCTCGGCGTCACAGGTCCGCACCCCCGCGCGACGCGATGTGGAAGTCGAACGCGAGGGTCTCGGGGTCGAGGGCCGTCGCCCCGCCGTCGACGGTAGGAGCGGATCCGGGCGAAGCGCCTGGCGCCGGTCAGGGTGTGCCAGGATTCGGCGATCTTCTGTTGCGCCTTGACCATCCGCAGGTCGCGTTCGACAGCGTTGTTGTCGAACGGGACCGCGAAGTCGGTCATGTATCGCTGGTACTCGGCGGTGCGGTCTCGCAGCCGTTCGGCCAGTGCTCTGGCCTTGGGTTTCGGTTCTGTGCCGGGGTGCGGGTTGGCGGCGGTGCCGCACAGCGCAGCCTGCCGGTAACGGTCTTGGAAGTCTGTGAGGGCGGCGGGAGCCAGAGCGTGCTGCCCGGTGGCGAGGGCCTCGGCGACCGCGTCCTCGGCCTCGAGGAGTACGTCGATCATGGCCTGGGCCCATGCTGGGTCGCGGCGGGTGTCCTCGGTGACGGCGATCAGTTCGCGCAGGACGTGCGCGCTGCACAGCGCCTGGGCATCGCCGTAGATCGTGTAGGAGGCCAGGGCGTCGGTGACCAGGGTGCCGGTGAAGGCGGGCAGGATCGCGAAGTCGTCCATCGCCGCCGGCCGCGCTGGGCGTGGATGCCGTAGAAGGTGACCAGGTGGGTGCACATCACGTGCAGCCAGTGCAGACGGCCGGTCACCCGCACCCCGGACTCGTCCGCGTGCGCCATCGGGAGCGGCGGCCAGATGCTCCTTGACCTGGGTCTCGAAGTCTGCGAGCCCGTCGTGGGCGCGCTGCAGGACGGAGATGACATTCCCGGTGGAGACCGGTAGGCCGAACAGGCGTCCATCGCCTCGGCCAGGCGTTTGGCCGGCAGGTGCTGATAGGCCGACAGATAGCAGACCGCCGCCCGCACCCCGGCCCCGTACACCGTGGCCGCGCTGACCCGTTCGGGCGCCGTCGCGGTGGTGGTGTGTCCGCAACCGCACACCCTCTGGTGCAACCGGTGCTCGGTCACCTCACGGCGGATCTCGGGCAGGTCGAAGGCCTGACGGGCCCGATAGCCCGCGCTCTGTGCGCGGTCGAGTCCGGTCCCGCAGCCGCCGCACACGACCGGATGGTGATCGACGACCTGGTCCGGGTCGGCGACCTGCTCCAACCGTCCGCCCGGATCCCCTGGGGCCCGGCCCGGCTTGCGGCCCGACCGCCGACGCAGCGACTTCGGCGCCGGCTTCTTGCCCAGCCCGTCGCTGGACGGCGGCTTGGAGGAGTTGTGCGAGTCCGCCGCGACTGCCGTTCCAGCTCCGCGATCCGCTCTGCCTGAGCGGACACCAGCAGTTTCAACTCCACAACCAGCGACGCCAACTCCTCGTACGAGTGCTGCGGCGGCGGGGCGGAGGACACAAGATCAACCTACCTGACCGGAGTGAGCATCCGGCCAGCATCGACGCAGCTCAGCGGCTTCTGTAAACAGCCACCCAGGAAGACACCTACCTGGGAATTCTCGATCCGCCCGGCCGTTCCCGAATACTGCCGGGCCACGCCCGCCGACCGGACACCCTTTTTGAGGAATCCCGTCTCATCGAGAATAAGGATTCCCCGCTCGGGGTCCCCGAGGTGCTCCACCACTGCGTTGCGGACGTCATCACGCACGGCGTCCGCGTCCCACAGGTAGTGGTTCAACAGCCGCTGCATGCCCTGAGGACCGTCGTCCCCGGCCGCCTCCGCCAGGGTCCAGCCGTTCTTCCGCTCTGTCTCACTGAGCAGTCCTCGCAGGTAGGACACCATCCGTCGTCGGGGCTCCACCCCGCCGAACCGGCCCGCGAACCTCGCCGCGAAGTCATCAAAGGCATCTGACCAGCCGTCAGTTATCTCTTCCCCCACGCAGCAATCAACGACGCCGCACCCACAACGTCACGGAGTGTCGTTGCAGTATTAGAACTCCTAACAGAATGGATCGAAGATGGGGTGAGCCGGGTGGCGGTCACTCGACGCCGTTGCCACGGTGGACGGCTGCCGCCCTCCGATCCGGCCAAAGGGAGGACTTGGCAGCCCAGGTCCGCCTGGCCCCGGGCCGGCTGTGGCTCGGAGTGCCTAGGCTGTCACCGCTACGGAAGGGCGGTGCTATGGATGCTGACTCCCGGACCAGGGCCGCGATCGAGGAGCATTGGCGGGCTTCGGAACACGGGGACACCGAAGCCGAGCACGCCATCTACGCCACGGACGCGATCCTGGACTACCCGCAGTCAGGTGAGCGGTTCCAGGGCCGGGGGACGATCTCAGCGCAACGCGGCGGGCACCCGGCCGACCGACACTTCACCGTCCACCGGATCACCGGCCATGCGAATCTGTGGGTGAGCGAATGCCTCATCACCTACGACGGTGTGCCTTCGTGCTCGGTGAGCATCATGGAATTCGCTGACCAGCACGTGGTGCACGAGACGCAGTACTTCGCCGACCCCTTCGGTGCGCCGGCCTGGCGGTCCGCGCTCGCGGAGCCGATGCCGGGCCGGACCATCGCCGGAGCCTGATTCTTGGCCTCGCTCGGGTCAGCCGGGCGACCAGCCCGTCACTTTGTTGAAGTTCCAAGAACTCCTATTGCGATGGCTTCAAGCGCCTCCAGCAGATGAGCGCGCATGCGAGGGTGAGGAAGGCCTCGTGGATGTCGTCGCGGATCTCCCAGCGGATCCGCAGGCGGCGGAACCAGTGCAGGTGGGCGAACGCACGCTCCACGACCCAGCGTTGAGTGCCGAGTCCGGAACCGTGCTCGGTGCCGCGCCGGGCGATCAGCGGCTTCACGCCGAGGTCCCAGACCAGCCGGCGGTACTTGTCGTGGTCGTAGCCACGGTCACCTAGCACCATGTCCGGGCGACGCCTGGGCCGACCGCGCTTGCCACGCACGGGCGGCACGGCTTGGAGGAGCGGGATGAGTTGAGTGACGTCGTTGCGGTTGCCCCCGGTCAGGGTGGCGGCGAGCGGGATACCGGTGGCGTCGGTGATCAGGTGGTGTTTGCTGCCCGTCCTGCCCCGGTCGACGGGGCTTCGTCCGGTCTTGGGGCCCCCTTTAGCGCGCGGATGTGGGAGCCGTCGACGGCAGCTCGGGAGAAGTCCAGGGCGTTCGCGTTGCGGAGCTTGGCGAGGGGGACCTCGTGGAGCCGGGCCAAACACCGGCTTCGGTCCACTCGGCCAGGCGGCGCCAGCAGGTCATGCCCGAGCCGAAGCCGAGTTCTTGCGGCAGGTGTTCCCAGGCGATCCCGGTGTGCAGGACGAACAGGATGCCCTGGAACACCAAACGGTCTGGATGCCGCTTGCGGCCTGCGTGCCGCATCCGACGTTCGACCTTGGGCAGCAGCGGCTCGATCACCACCCATAGCTCGTCGTCGACTTCCCACGGCTTCGGTCGAGCCACCCAGCACCCCCGGATCATCAGTCCCGGAATGATCAAACAACCTTGAAGATCGTTTCGTTAGGAGTTCTTACACCCGAGGATGCCCTGAGGAGCAAGAGGTCGGTACCGCCTCCACCATCAGCTTCACGACGTCGAACTCTGGTACCACCACAGCACGTATGACCGTCACTTCATGGAACGCTCTGCAGTCCCCATCGGGCCATGCGCCTCGACACATGCTGGCGAGGCCTCGCGGGCGCCGCACGAAGCGTCATGTCGGAGGCATTCCCCGTCCTTCGCGCAATGCTGCAAGCCGGGCCATTTGCTCACCCATGCCGCGTGCTCCGGCCAACGGCGTGTGGACGTGCGGCCAGACGGAGTGCACGAGGCTGATGTGTCGTGCACCGCCGAGGGCCACCACCGGGTCAAGGCCCACGATGTCACGCACGGTTGCCTGTTCCAGAAGGACCTGGCTCGTTACCGCGTCGGCTGCGCCATGAGGTGTGTCGTACGGCTCGATGACGTCGTCGAGGTCGAGGAGCCCGTGGCGTGCGGAGAGAATGAGCAGCAGGTCAGGTTGCAGTGCGTCGGCCGCCTTGCGGCATGCCCGGTGGTAGGAGCCTACGTACATGTCTGCGGAGCGCGCGGGCGAGCCCAGTTTGCGGCTGCCGCACGGGATGACGACGAGTCGTGGCTTGAAGTAGTCGAGATGGTCGTTTGTGGTCATGTCTGTTGTCCTGCCTGTGCGTGTGATGTGAGCACTACTGGTCGTGTGCCCACCCGGCGTGTTCTGGATGAGACCCGCCTGCGGGGCGGCCGAGCCGGGGGGAATGACGATGTCGGAGTGGAATTTCGAGAAGAACAAGGTCATGCCGGATGACGGGCTTGAGGCGTCCACGGGAGGGAACAGGGGAGGCAGCCGATGGAAGCTCAGACCCGGCAATGCCGCCGTCGCACGAACAGCTGGCGCACACTCGGCCTCTTCGAGCGGGGCCCGCTATGTCCCCTGACACGCAGCGGCAGCACCATTCCGCCAGGCCCGCCGCGGCCGCAGACTCTCGCTTTCGCCGCCGGCGGCACGTCAGACCACGCGCTCCTTGGCGTTGGTCCTCACCGTCGGAGTCTCGGCCGGTGTCGGGCGGATTCCGGCGAAGCCCAGGAACGCACCGAAGGCCGTCATGCCGGCGGCGATGGTGAAGCTGAAGGCGTAACCGTGCGCGGCGGCGGTCAACGGGTCGGCGCCCGCACGCCTCAGCACGGCGGCGTGGCCGGTGCCCAGTGAGACCAGGGCAGCCAGACCGATGGCGCTGCCGATCTGCATGGACGCATTGTTCATGCTTGCGGCGATGCCCGCGTCCTCACCGGTGGCGCCGTCCACTCCGGCGACAGTGGATCCGACGAGGACGAGTCCGCCTCCCAGCGGCACGAGGATCAGTCCGGGCAGTACGTCGGCCACATAGGTGCCGTGGCTGCTCAGCCCGGCAAGGAGGAGGTAGCCGACGGTGGTGACCGCAAGCCCTCCTCCGTTCAGGGCCCGCAGACCGAACCGGGGAAGGAGGCGTGGTGCCATCACGGTGGCGCTGAAGAGAATGACCAACCCGAACGGTACAAAGGCAAATCCGGTCGCCAGCGCGGAAAAGTGCAGTATGCGCTGGACATACAGGCTCAGTGAGAAGAAGAGGGTGGCGAAGCCGACGTAATAGCAGATGCGAACGATGTTGGCGATGCTCCGGTTACGTGAGCGCAGGAATGCGAGGGGCACCAGAGGCTGGGCCACGCGGGCCTCCACCAGCACGAAACCGATCAAGCAGAGCACACCGAGCCCGACGCAGCCCACGACGGAGAACGAGAGCCATGCGTGGCTGTCCTTCTCCAGGAGGCCGAACACGACCAGGAGCAGACCGAGGGTGACCGTCACGGCGCCGAGGACGTCAGGCCGACCGCGCTTGGTGGCCCGGCTTTCGGAGACGAGCTTGAAGGTGGCGAGAAAGGCGAACGCGGCGATGGGCAGATTGATGAAGAAGATCCAACGCCAGGAGGCGACGGTGGTCAGGACGCCCGAGAGCACGACGCCCAGGGCCACACCAACTCCGGCCAGGCCACTCCAGATGGCCATGGCCCGTGCCCTTTCCTGCCGCTGTGTGAACAGCAGCGTCACCAGGGACAGTGCCGCCGGGCTCACGAGTGCCGCACCGACGCCCTGTACGAAGCGGCTGGCGATCAGTACACCGGCCTGCTGGGCCGCTCCGGCGCTTGCCGACGACAGCGCGAAGATCGCCAAGCCGGTCAGGAAGAGGCGTCTGCGGCCGAGCAGATCGCCCAGGCGCCCGCCGAGCATCAGCAGCCCACCGTAGGTGACGGTGTAGCCGTTGACGACCCATGCCAGGCCAGTGGTCGTGAAGCCGAGATCGTGCTGGATGGGGGGCAGCGCCACATTGACCACGGTCACATCGAGGAGCAGCATCACCTGCACCAGGCAGATGATCCCGAGCGCGCGCCACCTGCGCGGATCCGGTTCGGGAGTGGGACTGATCGCAGTCATCACTGATCGCCTTCTGTTCGGTCGGGCCGCCGCCGTGCCCCCGGACGCCGTCTCAGGAGGCGAGGGCGCGAGCCGGCCCGGCCCACGGACATTTCCTGAGCTGTTCAACTCGCAGGCGCCGGGTGTGCGTGGCCGCGGATAAGGACAGCGAAGGCGCACATTCGGTCTTCGCTGCGGGATCGGTACCGGAGCGAGCCTGAAACACCTTCGGGTGCCGCCGCCTCCGAGGAACGGCGTCGGCACCTGCGGTGTCCCGCGAGGGACGGAGGGGTCAGCCCTGCGCCCTCATCCCTCGGCGATACCCCGGGTGCGCCCGATAGGGGCTGACACTCGACTCGCCCAGCATCCAGAAGCGCCAGGGGTACAAAGCAGCAGGACCGCCCACCCCCGTACGCGGCCCTCGACCGACCCGCGCGGACGAGATGCCCCCGGCGGGTTCCGCGAGGAACAACTCCGCCGCTCCGTCGCATGCTGACTGTCCGTCATGACACAGATCGGCGATGCCCAACGCTCGCGCGAGGTTGGCCGGGCCGCGCGCCAGATCGCGCGCCCGTACCCCAGGCCCCCGGCGTTCTTGCGCGACGTCTGCTCCCTCCACGACGGTGCCGGCGCGGAGCAGCACCGAAGCGGGACGCCGCCCGGGTCCGCAGACGGCGTTCAGGCACCGATGCACCGCGTGCGTCCGGTACACATAGAAGGTCCCCGGGGCCCCGAACTCCGCTCGATTGGTCCGGTTCGGGCCCCGGAACGCGTGCGAGGCAGGATCGTCCGGCCCCTCGTACGCCTCCACCTCGGTGATACGCACCGCCGTCACGCCGCGCTGCGAGCGCGAGACCACGAGAGCACCCAGGAGTTCGGGAGCCACTTCAAGGGCGGGCCGGTCGAAGAAGTGCTCGCGCAAAGCGGGCCGTCCTGCCGACGACGCCCCTGGCTCTTCGAACGCCCGCAATTGCTCGTGATCGGCCCCGCCCGCGCCCGGGACCGTCAGGTTCTCTGTCAAGCCGCTGCCTCCTGTCGAGATTCCGGGTCGCCGGATCCGGTGACCCCTCCGTCCCAGCGCTCTCCTTGCGTTGCTCCATGGCCGTAGAAGCTGCCGTGGGGCGCTCGGATACGGACTTTCGAGCCCAACGCCCACCATGCCGTTGGAAGAAGGAACACGCTTCCGAACGAGGTGACTTCGAGGCCGAGCATGCGATCTACGCTGCGGACGCGGTGCTGGACTATCCGCAGTCGGGTGAGCGTTTCCGGGGCCGCGAGAAGATCGCGGCGCAACGCGGCGGGCATCCGGCCGACCGGCACTTCACCGTCCTGCGCATCACCGGCCAGGCGCATGTATGGGTGAGCGAATGCGTCATCACCTACGACGGTGCGCCTTCGTACTCGGTGAGCGTCATGGAATTCGCCGACCAGCAGGTCGTCCACGAGACGCAGTACTTCGCCGCTCCTCTCGGCACGCCCGCGTGGCGGGCCGCGCTCGCGGAGCCGATGCCGGGGCGAACCATTGAGGATGCCTGATCGGCCTCGTCCGGCACGGCCGACGTGCCGGATCTCGGCGATTGCCCATGCGCGCCGGACACCTCCAGGGCATCAGGCAGGTTTGTCGTCGCCTGCGGTGTGCGTGGTGCGGAAGCGTGCTCGGTAGGCCCCCGGCGTGATGCCCAGGTTGCGCGTGAAGGCGCGGCGCAGCGACTCCGGTGACCCGAAGCCGGTGCGCCGGGCCACCGTGGCCATGGGGTCGTCGCTGTCCTCCAGCATCGCCTGGGCGGCCTCTATGCGGACCTGCTCGACATAGCGGGCAGGGGTCGTGCTCATCTCGTCGTGGAACAGGCGTGTCATGTGGCGGGTGCTCACACCCGCCCGGCGCGCCATGGCGGCAAGGGTGTGCGGGGCGGACGGGTCCTCGGCGACCGCGTCCAGGACCCGGCGCAGCATCTCCTGTCTCGCGCGCGGGGTGTGGGTGCGGACACTGAACTGGGACTGGCCGCCCGGCCGCTGCATGAACACGACCATGTCCTTGGCCACGGCGCGGGCGACGTCGGCGCCGAGGTGCTCCTCGACCAGGGCGAGCGAGAGATCGATGCCCGAGGTGACGCCTGCGGAGGTCATGATGTGGCCGTCGCGTACGAACAGGGCGTCCGCTTCCACGCTCACCTTCGGGTAGCGCAGGGCGAGCTGGTCGGCGAAGCGCCAGTGCGTTGTCGCCTTGCGTCCGTCGAGCAGTCCGGCCGCGGCGATGAGGAAGGCTCCGGTGCAGATGGACGCGGTGCGGCAACCATGTGCGTCGAGCGCCCTGATGGCGTCCAGCAGGGCGTCGTCCTTGATGAGGGAGGGCCACTCGGGGCCGCCGGGGATGATGACCACATCGCTGGCCGCCTGTACCTGCGCGGCAGCGAGGTCGACGCGCAGACCGGTGCCGGCTGCGGTGACCACGTCGGCGCCGTCAGGGGAGACCGTGCGTACGCGGTAGCGGCCGCCGAATTCGTTGGCTGTCGTGAACACCTCGATCGGGCCGGTGACGTCGAGCAGCCGTACGCCGGGGAAGACCAGCACGGTCACCAGGAGCGGCTTCCTGCCTGACGGCCTGTCCTTCATCGTGCGCCTCCCGGACGGACTGGGGCCCACATCGGAGGACACCATCATCCGCCCGGCGATGCTCTGCCGCTCCCTTGCCGATTGTCGTCCGCGTCCCTGCGGCATGCTGCTGCCTTCCGTGGTGTGGAACGAGGCGTCGGGCTTCGGCGCCTCGCCCGTGTTCAGCGGTCGTTTGCCGTCTCGTCATGGCCACAGGTGTGGCCACAACACGCTCGGACAAGGACATCGGGGCATCCGGCCGGCGCCCGGCAACAGGCCTGCACGGTGCTCGATGTCCTGGTGTGAGGGCGTCATGGCGCGTGCTGTTCTGTGGCGGGAGCCGCGCTTCGCCATAGCGTCGAGGGCACCAACGGGCCGACGGTCTCGGCCGCGTCCCTGAGCTGCTGGGTGTGGCCCGGCCAGTCGGCCGGCCCGTCACCGTGGCTGGTCGTGGACGGTGACGAATCCGACACCCCAAGAGAAGGCACTCCGCGCCGTGACACCCCACCCCAGTACCAGCCGAGCGGTCCCGTCCCAGGTCGGCCCGGCCCCGAGAGCGTCCGCGGTCCGCTCGGCCCCGAGATCATCCGTGCATGTACGTGACCAGCCGGACGAGGGGAACGGCAGGGAGCGGGGCCGGCTCGGTCCCGGCTGGTTCGCGGCCGTCATGGGCAGCGGGATCGTCTCTGTCGCTGCGGCTACGCTGCCGCGTGGATTCCCCGGGCTCGGCGAGACCGCCACGGTGGTCTGGGCGGGGACCGCGCTGCTGCTGATCGTGCTCGCCGTCAGCTATACAGGGCAGCGGACGCTGCGGGTGCATGCCGGTGATCCGGTACTGGCCCAGTTCTTCGGGGCGCCGCCGATGGCTCTGCTCACCGTCGGGGCCGGGACGCTGCTGCTCGGCCGGCGGCTGATCGGGCAGCGTGCGGCGGTGGATGCGGACTGGGTGCTGTGGTCGGCCGGTACGGTGCTGGGTCTTGCCACCGCCTGCACGGTGCCGTATGTGATGGTCACGCGGCACCGTTTCACGCCGGACGCGGCGTTCGGCGGCTGGCTGCTACCGGTGGTGCCGCCGCTGGTCTCCGCCGCGACAGGCGCGCTGCTCATCCCGCGGGCGCCGGCCGGGCAGGTGCGGCTGGCCCTGCTGCTGTGCTGCTACTCGATGCTCGGGCTCGGGTTGGTCGCGGTCCTGCTGGTGCTGGCCATGGTCTACAGCCGCCTGGTGCATCATGACGCGCCCGGCGGTGCGGTGGTGCCCACGATGTGGATCGGTGTGGGGGCGCTGGATCAGGCGGTGACGGCGCTGGGGACGCTGGCCACGGCGTCGCCGAGCGCGCTCCCCGCCCCGTACGCGCGCGGGAGTGGTGTCGTAGCGCTCCTGGGTGGGCTCGGGATCTGGGGCTTCGCCCTGCTGTGGCTGGTACTGGCCACAGCGCTGACCATACGGGAATTCCGCAGAGGGCTTCCCTTCGCAGCCACCTGGTGGTCCTTCATCTTCCCCCTCGGTGCGTGCGTCACCGGCACCAGCGCACTCGCTGCTCGTACCGGCTCGCAGCTATTCGTCTGGATCGCCGTCGTCCTGTACGCCCTGCTCGTCGCCGCCTGGGCGGTGGTCGCCTGGCACTCCCTGCGCCATGCTGTCCGGCAGCGTGAGCGCGCCCGCCGCTGACAGGGCCCGCGTAACGCTCCGCATGACACGGACGCGCGCCAACCCGGCTGTCTGCCGACGGGCAGCCGGGTTCGCGCCACACCGCAACACGTGCCTATGGCAGCGCCCCGGGTGCCGTCGAGGCCGTGCTCTGCGGGCGGGCCGTCTGCCCCGCACCGGCGGATCCGTGCGCGGTCGTGGGGCGGGCCCGGAGTCTGGCGGCCACCATGGCGGCGAACACGACAGCCCAGAACACCACGGCGACCCAGACCTCCCAGCGGCCCACGCTCGTCATCCACGAGGTTGCGGTCGCGCGTCCCAGCTCATGCGTGGTGACCGCATACATGCCGACCGGGAAGACGAGGTTCCACCAGCCGAGCTCGTAGCGCAGCGGGATACGGCGCAGCGCGTGCCGCCAAACGCCCAGAGCCAGCAGGAGCGGAATCAGCCAGCTTGAGAACGCCCACGGGACAACGGACGTCCCGATGACGAGCGGGCGCGACACCATCGTGCTGCCTGGATGGAGTGCGATCAGCCGGACTCCGGCGAGCACGGCGATCGCCGCCGCCCCCATGAAGATCCATACGGACGTCATGAGGCCTTCCGGCTGCACCGGCCGGACCAGCAACCGGGCCAGGACCAGCGCGGCGGTCAGCAGGTACTGCATCAGGCCGACGGCCCAGCACACCACTGCCAGGACGGCCAGTGCGTGTCCCGGGGTCACCCGAGCCAGCGATGCCGCCGCGACCGCCACCGACTCCGATCCCACCGACCACAGGAACCAGGTGCCGTTCACCTGGTCGAGCGAGGGGCCCCGCTTCAGCATGAGATGAGCACGAGCGGAATGCCGTAGTCCAGCACCACCCACCCCAGCGTCCCGAACGCCAGGAACGCCCCGGCGACCGCGGTGTGTCCGGCCGGCACAAAGCGAGCAGCCAGCACGTTCGAGGAGATCGCGAGGGTGAGGAACGCGAAGGCACGCGGCCCGAAAAGATCCGCGACGAACCGCTCGCGCCGGCGCAGCAGCCGCCAGCCGTAGGCGGGCACCAGTACCGCATGACCGCCCAGGGCCACCACAGCAGTACGGCGGAGGCGGTGTCGGCGCCGCTGACGTACAGGGCCGTGGAGACGATGCCGGTGCCCATCACGAACGCAAGCGCGCCCGCGTTGAGATTGGCCACCGCGGCGGAGACGGCCGCGCGGTGTCCGGGCGACCGGGAACCGGGAGCAGTACGTCCGTGCTCAGGAAGGGCGGCATCCGGGCGCCGCTCATCGTGAGAGCCGGGTTCGGTGAGCCATTCGGCCAGGACCGCGGTATGGCTGTGGTCCATGTCCTGGGTGGCGGTCAGCAGGGTGAGGCTGCGGTGTTGGGCCAGGCCCCGAAGCCGGGCAGCTGCGTATTTGTGCCGTTGATCGCCCAGTTCGGTGAGATAGCGGCGGCGGAACTCACCGAACCGCTGGGGATGGTGGCGGTACAAGCGCTGCAGCGCGATGGATGGTGCGACCTCCCGCAGCCACTCGTCGAGCGGTGCGCCTTGCCGGCGCACACCTTCCGGCCAGACCCGGTCGACCAGCACGCGCTCGCCGACCTCGCCGTCCTCGCTTGGCGTCTGCTCGTCGATTCTGCGGCAGACGATCTCGGACATGACGCATCCTCCGGCCGCTTTCGCAGTAGAAGCATTTTACTGGTATGCGAAATTCATTGCCTTTTGGGTGCGGGGATGGTGCGGGGACCCGTGGGTACCGCGGTGACGGCCGCGCGGGCCAGGGTCTGGGTGACGGTGTACGCGATCGCCTGAGCGGTCAGGCCTGCTTCCGCGAGGATCTCGGCCCGGCTGGCCTGCCGGGGAAACCCGTCCGCCACGCCCACGGCACGTACCGGGGTGCGGATGCCGGCCTCCTGCAGGCCCTGGGCCACCGCTATGCCCACTCCTCCGGCGCGCAGCCCGTCCTCGACGGTGGCGACCAAGGCGTGCTCGGCGGCGAGCGCGGGCCGATCGCCGGGGAGCGGCTTGACCCACAGCGGGTCCACCACGGTGACCTCCACCCCCTGCTCGGCGCACAGCTCCGCCGCTTCGAGAGCGACCGAGGCCGTCGTTCCGACAGCGACCAGCAGGACGCCGCCGCCGGGGGCCTCGCGCAGGACGTCGACCACACCGGCGCGGCCGAGCGCCGGGATCGCCGGGCCGACCATGCCCCTCGGGTAGCGCAGGACCGTCGGCGCGTCGTTGATCGACACGGCCTGCCGCAACTGCCGCCGCAGCGTGCGCGCATCGCGGGGAGCCCCGATACGCAGGCCGGGGACAGCTTGGAGCATCGCAAGATCCCACAGCCCGTTGTGGCCGGGTCCGTCGTCACCGGTGACTCCGGACCGGTCGAGGACCAGGGTCGCACCGAGCCGGTGCAGTGCGAGGTCCATCAGCACTTGGTCGAGGGCGCGGTTCAGGAACGTGCCGTACAGGGCGATCACCGGATGCAGGCCCGCCATGGCCATCCCGGCGGCCGAGGCGACCGCATGCTGCTCGGCGATCCCGACGTCGAAGAACCGTGCCGGGTAGCGTGCGGCGAAGTCGTTGAGACCGACCGAGCCGGGCATGGCCGCGGTAATCGCGACGACGTCCGGGTGCGCGTCGGCCAGTTCGACCAGTTCCCGGCCGAACACTGCCGTCCAGGTCAGACCAGTGGGCCGCAGAGGGGGCCCGTCTGCGGATCGATGATGCCGTGCAGGTGGTCCTCCTCGTTCTGCTCGGCCGGCGCGTATCCGAGCCCCTTGCGCGTGATGCAGTGGACGACGACCGGCGCGCCTTGGGCCTTGGCCCGTTCCAGGGCTGCTTCCAGAGCGGTGATGTCGTGGCCGTCGACGGGCCCGAGGTAGTGCAGTCCCAGCTCGCAGAAGAGCGACTGCGGCATCACGGCCTCCGCGCTGCCCCCTGCGAGGCCCGCTTTCAGGCCCTCCTTGATGCCTTCCTTGGCCGCGTGCAGGGTGCGGTGCAGCGCCCGGCCCGGCGCTCCGGCACCGTCGAGCGCCTGTCTGCCCCAGCCGGCCAGACGCTCTCGCCGTGTCGTCGGCTTCTGTGGCGCAGCGTGTCGAATGGTGTTGCGACCTGGTGACCAGAATGGTCACCGAGGTGCTTGCCGAGCACTGGAACTCTGCGGACGTGGCCCAGTTGGCGTCTGGTGTGGATGCGGGCGGGCAAGCGTTGCTGTCGAATGCGTGGATGGCGCTGCGCCGCCTGGGCTGGACCGCCGCCCCGGCGCAGGGCGTCAAGGTGAATGACCGCGTGGTGCGGATGGCGCAGGAGCAGGCCGGTCGCACGCTGCGTTCCGTGGATTGGCGTGCCGACGTTGTCGCCGGGATC